>CAZALA010000048.1:0-22406 GCA_964485725.1 uncultured Propionivibrio sp.
GCGCGATGCGGCGTTTGCACAGCGACGGCCCGATCGCCCGATAAATCGGGCTCCTGCAGGCGGGTGCTCAGCATTGCACCGATTCGCCCATCGCACCGTATTCGCGCAATGACAGGGAAATGCGTTTGAGATTATTTCGCCCCGTTTGCTTGCGGCGGTTTCGGCGGGAAGAGCGCCTTGTGCGCGAGATGGAAGGCGAGGCGATGCGGCGGCATGCGCAACCAGTGCGCGCGCACGTAAAGAAACTTGCGGGCAAGGCCGGAGAAGGCGTCGGCGGTGCTCTCGTGTTGCGGCATGAGCACGCGCGCATAGAGCGCGTCGAGAAGCGCCTGCCGCGTTGCTGAAAGCGGCTCAAGCGCTGCGCCGGGCACTGCCGGCAGCGGCGTGTCGAGCAGCCGCTTCGTGTAACGCAGAGCGAGCCGCAGCGGTCCGACGAGCCCGAGCAGCTCGGCTCTTGCCGCGAGCTTCGCGGCGAAATCCGCGTCGGCGGCAAAAAAGCGCAGCAGCGCGTCGAGGTCGCAGAGGTCGCGCAAGAGGTTGTCGGGCTCGCCCTCGTGAAAAAGGTGCGTGGCGCTGTGCAGCACCATGTCGCAGGGGCAGAGCACGCGCATGCCGGGGGCATCGGCGATCTCGACGCTCGCCGCGATGAGCTGCGCCGGATCGGGTTTGAGGCGCGAGGTCGGCGGCAGGATTGTGTGGTGCACGTCGAGCGCGGTGCCGCGAAACATGTGCGTCATCGCCGGCAGCTCGTGCATCCACTCCCGATAGTAGCGCTCGTCGTAGGCGTCGGTCGCCGTGCTCACCCAGCCGGTCTGCATCAGCGCCGATTCGGCTTCGGCCAGCGCAGCGCGCGGAACGAGGATGTCGATGTCGGCGAAGATGCGGCCGCTCGCCGCCGGCAGACCGGCGAGCACGTAGGCCGCGCCCTTGAGCAGAATTAGCGGCAGGCCGCGCGCCGCGAAAGTCTCGCGCAGGAGTTCGGCTTCATGGCGGATCGAGAGGCGCTGCCGGTCGGCCATCGCCGCGCCCGAGACGAGATGATTGCGCGCGCGCTCGGGGATCGCGGCAAAAAGCCCATCGCCCGCCTCTTCGAGGACGCCGTGCAGCCGCCCCAGCAGATTGGCGTGGCGCGCCTGGCGGATCAGGAGGTCCCAGTCCTGCGCGCGCAGCGCGCGGCTCAGCGCCGGATCCTTGAGCACCGAGATCAGAAGCGCCATCAGTCCGCTCCGCCGTCGCGACTGTCGAGCTGTCCGTCGAGTTGATCGAACGCCGCAATCGCTTCGTCAAGCTCGCTATAGTCGAGGCGGTAGTGCCGGCAGCGGTCGACGAGCCGGCCGACGGCCTCGAAACCCTTGACGCCGAGGACGTGGTAGTTCATCGCGTTGTCGGCGATCGAAAGAAAGGCGGCGCCGCTGCCCATCGGCGCGAGCGTGGTGGGCGCGCCGGCCGCGTAGCGCGGCAGGACGATCGCGCAGGGCGTCGCGGCCTCGCGCACGGCGCGGACACTTGCCGCGGTCGGCGCCATCAGCGCCACCGTGCCTTTGCTCGTGTCCATGATCGGCGCCGTCAGATACGCTTCGGGAGCGAAGGCGCGGATGATCCCGATCGACGCGCCCTTCAAGTTCACCGGCCGGGCGAGGCCTTCGATCCTGCCGCTGTCGAGGCGGATCAGCGTCAGTTCGTCCGAGAGCAGGCGCCAGCCGCGCTGGACGAGCGCCGCGCACAGCGTGCTTTTTCCCGACCCCGGCGGCGCCGGCAGCACGAAGGCGCGACCCTCGCGCGCGACCGCCGCCGCGTGCAGGATGAGCAGGTGCTGGCTGTAGGCGGTGATGCACCAGTTGAGCCCCCATTCGATCATCGGCAGCGCCTGCGCGCGCGGCAGCGGCGTGAAGGGCTCGATGCCATCGACGACAAAGCGCGCCTGCGGCCTCAGCCAGCGGCGAGCGCCGCGGCCGGGCTTGATGCGCACGTGAAAATCGATGAACTCGTCGTCGGCGACGAGCGGATGCTCGGCGTAGAGCTGCGCGATCTCTGGCGCGAGATCGCCGACTTCGCTCGCCAGGCAATAGTTGAAAGGGCCGCAGGCGACGCGCAGCCCTTGGCCGCGCAGGCGAAGGCGCAAGTCCTTGAGGGCAAGCTCGCTGACGATCACGGCCGCGCGCGCTCGGCAGCGACGATGAAATGCGCCTCGAGCAGCACTTGCAGCGCCGCGTCGACGGCTTGCCTGCAGGCTTCCGGCGAAGCGTCGCTGTCGCTGTCGCCATCGGCGGCGGCGACGGCTGCGACGATCGCTTCCATGCTCAAAGCATCTGCGCTCGCCTCGAGTAGTTCGACGATGAAACGCGAAAGCGGCGCCAGCAGATGGGTCTCGCCCGAGCGCTGATCGTAGCGGATCCAGCCCTCGTCGACGGCTTTCCAGAGGACAGCGGCGGACGCAGCGTCCCCGCGATGGCGCGACGGGCAGTAGGAGGGCAAGACGGGCTGAAGCGGCGTTCGGTCAGAAGGGGATGACCGGCAGGCCCATCGTGTAGCGCAGATAGTTCTCGGCTTCGCCTGCCGACCAAGCCCTGCCGCCCGGCGGCGTGTAGGAGCCTTGCCACATCATGACGATGTCCTGATGGGAAACGCCGGGGACGAACTTTGAGGAGTGCGCATTGAGATGCGCGGCAACGACAAGCGCCTGCAGGTTGCCGGTGTTGAGTGCTTCGAGCAGCGTGCGGCGGTCGCCGCCGCCGAAGATCGTCGAGAACGGCGTATCGGTCCTGACGCCGGTCCCCTTGAAATGCGCGTACTCCTGGTTCTTTTCCTTGTCGTTCACTTTTTCGACACGGGCTTGCCAGTAAGCCGGGCCGGGAACGGGCGAAGCGCAGGTGGCGCCGCCGTTGCGGCTCAAGTTTCCGGAAGTCGAGAAACCCGACGGCAACTTGCAGTTCGCGGCAAGGACCGGCGTGCTCTTCAGCGCGAGCAGCAGCGGCGCGCCGACGAGGGCGCCGCGCACGAGACGGCGACGGCTCGTGGAGGTCGTCTCCTCGGGCGTCGCGTTGAGCGAAACGTCTTGATCGTTCTGATTATCCGATTTCATCCCGAACCCGTGATCGCCAGGAAAAATTCAGCGAAAGCCAAAGGGCACAATATACCAACGTTGCCCAGAGGGGAAGCAATTTTCGATCCATTTCCCGGATTTCGCCTGCAAGCGGCTGATTTTGAAAACGAAAGGCAAGGGAAAAGCGGGTGCGGCGTAAGCTTCGGCGCGAGCCGGTGTAAGAATCTCCGACAGTTGCGCGGCGACTATGCATGCGGCATCAAGCTTGCAGGCAGGCGAGGCGACTCAATTTCACCGGCTGGCGCGAACCGGGGTAGTATGTCCGAAAAATTCAACAACAGGCTCAATGCGATGCCAAAAGGCGGACGGTCTTTCCTGCGAAATGCGCTGCGCCATTTGCTGCGCCAGGTCGTCTCCCGTTTGCCGCGCAAATGGCGCTTCAAGGTCTATCGCTCCTTCGTCGACTGCGACCCGAGCCCGAGCCAGCGACTCGTTCTGAAGATCGCCGAGACCAGGGAGGAGCTCGAAGGCTGCTTCGCGGTTCTCCACGACGCTTACGTCGACAGCGGCTTCATGAAGCCCGATCCTTCGGGAATGCGCGTGACGATTTATCACGCCTTGCCGACGACGACGATGCTTTGCGCAAAATATGACGGTCAGGTGGTCGGCACGGTGTCGCTGATCCGCGAAAGCGCGCTCGGCGTTCCGCTGCAGGCGATCTATGACCTCGGCGCGCTGCGCCTGAAGGAAGGGCAGATCGCCGAAGTCTCGGCGCTCGCGGTGCACCGCGAATTTCGCAGGACCGGCGGCAGCATCCTCTTTCCGCTGATGAAGTTCATGTATGAATATTGCAAGGCCTTCTTCGACACGCGCCATCTCGTCATCGCCGTCAATCCGCGCCATATCGAAATGTACGAGTCGCTGCTATTTTTCCGGCGGCTGACGCCGACGATCGTCGAAAGCTACGACTTCGTCAATGGCGCGCCGGCGATCGGCGCCACGCTCGACCTCGGCGAAGCGCCGCGCGTCTTCCGCCGCCACTACTCGGGCAAACCGCTGCGCCGCAATCTTTACGATTATTTCGTCAAGGTCAGGCTGCCCAACATCAGGTTTCCGCAGCGTCGTTTCTTCACGACCAACGACGCCGTGATGACGCCCGAGCTCCTGAACCACTTCTTCAACGTGCGCACGCCGACCTTCAAGAACCTGAGCGAGCGCAAGAAACTCCTGCTGCATACGATCTACGACCTGCCCGAGTACCGCTGGGTCCTGCCGACCCTGCCCGAGCGCTCGAACCCGCCGGTGCGCCATCATCAGCGTTTTTCAGTCAAGTGCCCGGCAAGAATCCAGGTGCCGACGGCGAGCGGCAAACGCGAAATCATCGTCGAAGTGATCGAAGTGTCGCGCAACGGTTTTCAGGCGAGCGCCCACGAGCCGCTGGCGCTCAACGAGTGGTACGAGACGATCGTGCAGCTTGGCAGCAACGAGTTCTCGCGTCTGCGCGCGCAGCCCAAGCGCGAGAACAATCACGGCTCGATGGGCTTTTACGGCTTTCTCGTGAGCGAGCCCGATGCCACCTGGGAGAAGTTTGTCTCGGCGCTCTACCTGGGTACGACGAGCACCGATCTTGAGGACGCGACGCGCTTTCTCTATTGAGTCGTGCGCGCGCGTTGGCGATCAGACCGCTTCGCGGCGGCGGTTGCTCTCCTGCCCTTCGCGCTGCACCTTGCGGCGATCGATTCCCGAGCGCCGGCAACCCCCTTGGCGGCGGTCGGCGGCGACGAAGGGCGCGCTCATGTTTCTGCCGCTTGAGCGGTAGACGCGGTTCTGCTTGTCGATGACATAGACAAATTCGTTGTGACGGATTTCGATGCAGGCGAAGTTGTAGAAGTAATCTTCCTGTTCCAGCAGCAAAAAAGCCTCTTCGAGCGATTCGACCGGCCGCGTGTGGTTGATCTTTTCGCCGGAGCTGTCATGACGTGCGGATATCACCGCGATGGAACAGGGCATTTTGCACTCCAGAGCAATTTACGATTCAGGAACGTTAGCGGAATTTTCTTCATCTTCACTTCAGCTTCCCCAAGCATCCGTTGCATTCCCCCGCGGCAAATATACATCGCCTCGAGGCTACGTTCGCAATTTTCCTAGAGTCCGCCCATTCGAGCAAGTTTCATGCCCCGCCCGCCGAGCGCGCCGGTATTGCTTGCAAAACAGCACATTGTCTTTGTGCCGCGTGGCGACGTCGCAGGCGGCGCAGCGGGCAGTGTAAACAATCCCGACACGCAGGCGAAAGTCGAGCGACCGGCGCGAGCCCGACGCGCTCCATGTCGTCCGCCTATTTCGTCGGACGCGGTGCTTGCGGGCCTGTGAATGATAGAATGCGCGCCATTATTCAACTATCCCAAGTGAGCGCCATGTTTGCCCGTTTCATGCCCCAGGAAGGCAAGTTCTTCGAATATTTCAACGCCCACGCCGAGCAGATCGTTCTCGGCAGCAGGGCGCTCGTCACCCTGCTCGCGGTGCTCGATCACTCCGAAGAAGACGCGCGCAAGCAATGCGAACTCATCGACGACATCGAGCACAAGGGCGACGACATCACGCACGAGACGATGCGCGCCCTGCACAAGTCCTTCATTACGCCGCTCGACCGCGACGAGATCCACCAGCTGATCACGAGTCTCGACGACATCCTCGACCTCATCCAGGACGTCGCGCACACGGTCACGCTCTATGATATTCACCACATCACGGCGGAGGTCACCAAGCTTGGCGACATCTGCCTCGCGTGCTGCGACCGCGTCAGCGCCGCGGTCGCCCTGCTGCCCTCGATGGACAACGGCCCCGCGATCCTGAAGATCTGTTTCGAGATCGACCAGCTCGAATCGGAAGCCGACCACGTGATGCGCGCCGCGATGTCGCGGCTTTTCCGCGAGGAGCCCGACGTGCGCGAACTGATCAAGTGCAAGGCGATCTACGAACTCCTTGAAATCGTGACCGATCGCTGCGAGGACGTGGCCAACATCATCGAAGGCATCGTCCTCGAGAATTCCTGATCGGCACGGCTCATGGAAACTGCGAACATCAGCCTGGGCGTTCTCGTCCTGCTCGTCGCGATGGCGCTCGCCTTCGACTTCATGAACGGCTTTCACGACGCGGCCAACGCCATCGCGACCATCGTCTCGACGCGGGTGCTGCGGCCGCAGAACGCGGTCTTGCTGGCCGCCTGCTTCAACGTCGTGGCGATCTTCGTTTTTCAGCTGAAGGTGGCGACGACGGTCGGCAAGGGCACGATAGACGCGTCGATCATTGATCATTACGTCGTCTTCGGCGCGCTCATCGGCGCCATCGCCTGGAACGTGGTGACGTGGTATTACGGCATTCCGTCCTCGTCCTCGCACGCACTGATCGGTGGCCTGGTCGGCGCCGCTGTCGCCAAGGCCGGCGTCGGCGCGCTGATCGCGAGCGGCATCATCAAGACGGTGATCTTCATTCTTCTTTCGCCGCTGCTCGGCATGATGCTCGGCTCGCTGATCATGCTGCTCGTGACCTGGCTCTGCCGTGGCGCGACACCGAGCGGCGTCGACAAGTGGTTTCGCCGCCTGCAGCTCATCTCCGCTTCGTTCTACAGCCTCGGTCACGGCGGCAACGACGCGCAAAAGACGATGGGCATCATCTGGATGCTGCTGATCGCAGCCGGCGTCTCGAAATCGAGCGATCCCTTGCCGATGTGGGTGGTGCTGTCGTGCTACGCCGCAATTGGCGCCGGCACGATGTTCGGCGGCTGGCGCATCGTCAAGACCATGGGCCAGAAAATCACCAAGCTCAAGCCCGTCGGCGGTTTCTGCGCCGAGACCGGCGGGGCGATCACGCTTTTTCTCGCCACCGCGCTCGGCATCCCGGTGTCGACAACGCACACGATCACCGGCGCCATCGTCGGTGTCGGCGCGACCAAGCGGCTCTCCGCGGTGCGCTGGGGCGTTGCCGGAACGATCGTCTGGGCATGGGTGCTGACGATCCCGTGCAGCGCCCTCATCGCCGCCGGCGCCTGGTACCTCGCGCGCTTCTTCCTATAGGGTGCAATAGCGTATTGCACCGATCCGTGCATAGCGCAGCGTATTGCACCGTCCGGCGCACAAGCGGAACTCGTGGCACGGGTCGGGGCGCTGACGGCGCAATGCCCTTCGGTTATTGCGCCCTATAGCCCGTGCGCGGAGAAAGGCTATCGGGTGCAATAGCGCAGCGTATTGCACCGTTTACCGCAGCGCACCGTTTACCGCTGACGGCGCAACGTCCTTCGGCGTTGCGCCCTGTCTTCCGCGACGTTCAGGCGTGAACGTCGGGGACGAGCAGGCGTTCGCTCTGGTAGATCTTGTCCTTGAGCAACAACTTGCGTTTCTTCAGCCGCTGAATCAGCAGCTGGTCCTGTTCGGGGATCGGGGTGGCTGCGAGGTGTTCAATGACCAGGTTGAGGTCGCGGTGTTCCACCTGCAGGTCGTGCAAGGTGGCGCGTGCTTCAGCGATTTGATCTTCAGTCAATATCATCGGAGTTGTCCAGTTTCATCTACTAACGGGCCAGAGCCTGCAGTCCCCACAATGCAACCATTCCGAGGACCACTGTCCATAACACGCTGCGGGTTCGCCAGGCCAGCAGCGAGGCAATTATCGCTGCGCCAAGACGCGGCGCATCAAGGGCAATGGTAGGCGTCCCGCCGGCAAAAAACAATGCGGGAGTGATGATCGCGGTCATTACCGCGGGCGGCACGTAAACGAGGACGCGTTTGACCCATTCGGGCAGCTTCATGCGCGAGAGCAGGGCGATCGGCGCGTAGCGGATGGCAAAGGTGAGAACGCCGATGCTGACGATGATCACCCAGATCATCAGCACCGGGTTCTCGCCGGCGGCGGCGTTCATCGCGCGCCTCCGAACTTTTCGACGGCAAGCCCGGCGGCGACGCCTATGAAGGCGGCGGCGATCATGTTGAGCTTGAGCGGCAGGACGAGAAGGACCGAGGCGGCGCCGCCGGCGATGCCGGCGGCGAGCATCGCCGGACTGGAAAAGAGCGGCACGACGATCGAGATGAAGGTGAGCGGCAGGATGAAGTCGATCGACCAGTCGGCCGGAATCAGGCTGCCGAGCAGAGCGCCGGTGAGGTTGGTGATCTGCCAGCACAGCCAGATGCCGGCCGAGATGCCAAGGTAGTACCAATGCCGGTGACGCGGATCCCCCGCCTCGAGGTAGCGCACGATGGTGAGCGCGTAAGCCTGGTCGGTGATCAGATAACCGAGCAGAACGCGCCAGCGCCGGTTGAGCGGCGCGAAATGCGGCCCGATCGAGGTGCTGTAGATCATGAAGCGCAGATTGACGATCGTGGCGGTGGCGATGATGACGAGCGGCGGCGCGCCGGTCGCGAGGAGCTGCGTCATCGCGATCTGCGCCGATCCGGCGAAGAGGATGAAGCCCGACGCGCCGATCTGCAGCGGCGTCAGCCCGGCGGCGATCGCCGCCGCGCCGCAGACGAGGCCGAAGGGCGCGTTGGCCATGAGGAGCGGGGCAAAGGCCCGCAGACCGGCGATGAATTCAGCGCGCGCGTCACGGTGATCCATGAAAACGATTTGCGAATAGAATGGGAAGCGAGATTGTAACCGTCGCCACACGGAGGAGCTTCATGCTTTATCACGTGATCGTTGCATTTGGTAAGGGAAGGGAATACCCGTATCAGTTTTCCGACGCCGAGCTTGCCGGCGGCACCCCCGAGGAAGCGCGCCGCTGGTTCGACAAGGAGTTCTCGGACCTCAAATGCGAAATCATGAACCCGGTGGGCAAGATCCTGATCATCGACAAGATCCTGAGCGTCGCGCGCGCCGGCGGCGAGCAGCGTTTCATCGACGGCAAGACCTGGGCTGCGCTGTTCGCGCGCCATACGGCGCTGGCGCTCGGACGCGACGCGATCCGCGTCGACGTCGAAGGCTTCGCGATCGGCTATTGAGCGATGCTCTGTCGCAGCGGCATGCGATGAAAAAGGCGCGATGAACAAGGCGTTCACGAGAGAGCCTGACGACGACGCAGGCGAAGACGGCGACGAGGGCCTCGAGCCGTCGCTGGCGCTGCCGCAGGGCACGCGCAACTACATCACGCCGGGCGGCTACGCGCGCATCAAGGAGGAACTCGACGACCTGCTGCGCAGCGAGCGGCCGCGCGTCGTCGAGGCCGTGCATTGGGCGGCGCTCAATGGCGACCGTTCGGAGAACGGCGACTACATCTACGGCAAGCGGCGCTTGCGCGAAATCGACCGGCGCATCCGTTTTTTGACGAAACGGCTCGATCTTGCCGAAGTCGTCGACCCGGCGCGGCAGGAGAGCGCCGACCAGGTGTTTTTCGGCGCCACGGTGACGATCGCCGACGAGAACGGCGCCGAGCAGACGTATCAGATCGTCGGCGTCGACGAGACCGATTTTTCGCGCGGCCGCATCAGCTGGGTTTCGCCGCTCGCGCGCGCGCTGATCAAGGCGCAGGAAGGCGACACGGTGAAGTTTCAGAGTCCTTCCGGGTGGCGCGAAGTCGAAGTCCTCGAGATCGTCTATCGCAGCCTCGATCCCTGAACTTCTTCAATCGGCAAAATCGCTTGCCGCAACAGGCCCCGGCAAGTTTACAATGCGAAGCTCGGCCGACCGGCCGCAGCGCTGCGACCCCTGATCCCCGACCTGGAGAGTATTGCGATGGGCCTGATTCTGTCTATTGACGTTGGCACGACGAACATCAAGGCGGCGCTCGTCGACGAGCGCGGCGAGATCGCCGGCGAAGTCAAGAGCATCGGCATGAAGATCGAAGGCGACGCGGTCGGAAAAGCGGTGCACGATCCGGCGAAGCTCACTGCCGCGCTGCTCGAGATCTGCCGCCTCGCGGTCGGCAATCGCGGCAGCGAGATCGACTGCTTCGCGCTCACTTCCTACATGTTCGGCCTGATCCTGCTCGATCGCGAAGAGCAGCCGCTGACGCCGGTGTCGACCTTCCTCGACACGACTTCGCAGGCACAGTATCCGCAGTTTCTGAAAACCATCGGCGACGTCGACGGGATGTATCTGCGCACGGGTTGCCCGCCGATTTTCCAGTACCCGGTGAGCCGCCTGCACCACATCGCCGCGACGGCCCCGGCGATCCGCGAGAAGACCGCGCACGTGCTCGATTCGAAAGCCTACCTGATGCACGCGCTGACCGGCGAATTCTGCACCGATTACAGCACGGCAAGCTCGCTCGGCTGCCTTGGCATCGACGGCGCATGGGACCGGCGCATCATCGAGGCGATCGGTTTTCGCTGCGAGCAGTTTCCGCGCGTCGCCAACGGCTTCGAGGAGAAAGTGCCGCTGAAAAGTTCGATCTGCCAAGAACTCGGTCTTAAGCCTGGCACGTCGATTTCGGCGGGGCTCTACGATGGCGCGGCGCTCGCCGCGGCGCTTACCGGCTTCGAGCCGAAAATCGCCGTCGGCAACTTCGGCACGTCGGGAATGTTCCGCGTGCCCACCCCGGCGCCGATCGAGGACCTCCAGAACGGGCTGATCCAGAGCTGCCTGTTGCGCCCCGGGACTTTCTTCACCGGCGCCGGCATCAACAACTGCACGATCGCGACGAATCTTCTGCTCAACGTCCTCGCGCTCGACCTCGACTATCTGCGCGGCAACGCGCTCTCGGTGCCGGGTTCGAACGGCGTCATGACCTTCCCCTACTTTACCGGCGAGCGCGACATGGTGATCGGCAACATCGGCACCGGTGTCGTCTTCGGCCTTGGCATCGCCTCGACGCGCGAGGACCTCGCGCGCTCCTTCCTCGAAGGCGTCGCTTTCTCCTTCCTGCTCGTCAAGGAGCGGCTCGACCCGCAAAACGAGATCGCCGAATTCCGCATGGGCGGCGGCGGCACCGCCAACCTGCCGTGGATGCAGATCATGGCCGACACGCTCAACCTGCCGATCCGCCTGACGCAGAATCCCGAAATGGGCATCATCGGCGGCGCCTGCGTCGCCAGGCACGGCAGCGGCAGCGCGCTGCTGGAAAGTTCGCGCGAAATCATGCGCGGCACCAGGCTGATCGCGCCGATCCCGGCGAACGTTGCGGTCTACCGCGAAGTCGCCGAGCGCTATTTCGACGTGCGCATGTCGCTGCGCGAACCGCTGCTGGCGAGGCAGGGCCTCTCTCCCCTCAAGTCATCGGGGGCGCGAGAGGCAAGGAATATTTCACTCGTCAGAGACGAGAAGAACGAACGATAAACGACCGGTAATTTTTTTTACAAGGCAGGCACATCATGAGCAAGGTATCCATCGCCATCGTCAATTCCAGTTCGTTCGGAATTTCCTACCCCGAACACCTGCGCACCCTCGAACAATTCGCCGACCTCACTCGCGTCGACATCCCGAACAACGCGCCGGCGTCGGTTTTCCACGAGAAGCTCGCGCATGCCGACGGCATCATCGCGAGCGTGACCCCGGTCTATACGCGCGAAGTGCTGCAAGGGCTGCCGAAGCTGCAAGTGCTCGCCCGCCACGGCGTCGGCTGCGACAATGTGGACCTTGCGACCTGCAGCGAACTTGGCATCGCGGTTTCGAAAGTCGCGCCGCAGATCGAGCGGGAATCGGTCGCGCAAATGGCGCTCGGACTGATGGACGCCGCGGCGCGCAAGATCGTCGAAGGCAACGAGATCGTCAGGGCCGGCGAGTGGGCCAAGCGCGCCAAGCTGCCGCTCGGCGTCGATTTCAGCGGCGCGACGATCGGCATCATCGGCATCGGCGCGATCGGCGGCACCGTCGCGCGCATCCTGAGCCTCGGCTACGAGGCCAGGGTCATCGCCTGCGATCCCTATCTTTCCGCCGCCGAAATCGCCGCCAGGCACGCGACGAAAGTGAGCCTCGACGAGCTCATCGCGCAGAGCGCGATCATTTCGCTGCATTGCCCGCTCACGAGCGAAACCTCGCGCATGCTGACGGCGCCGCAGCTCTCCGCGATGCAGAAGGGCGTGATCATCGTCAACACCTGCCGCGGTGAAATTTTCAAGCAGGCCGACCTCATCGCCGCGCTTGCATCCGGGCAAGTCGGCGGCTACGCGACCGACGTCGTCGAAGGCGAGCCGATCGGCGCCGACCACGTGCTGCTGAAAACCAGGAACGTCATCGTCACGCCGCACCTTGGCGGCTACTCGGTCGTCTCGCTGCGCGGCATGGGCAGGACGATGGTCGAGGACATGCAGCGCGTCTTCGTCGAAAACGCCTATCCCGGCGTGATTGCCAATGCCGGACTCGACCTTGCAAGCTCGCGCATCGCCAGCGCGAGGAAGGCGGCGCGCTGAACGACGCGGCGGCGTCAATGGATCGCTTCGCGAACTCTGCGCTGCCGCTCGTGATCGTATCAAGGCGCCAAGACCTGGCGCCGGCCGGGAAGCTCAATGCCTTCGACTGTTCTGCTGCGCCATTCGCTTAAAACGAGAATCACGGTTGCGACGCTCGCGATTTTCCTGACGAGCCTGTGGCTGCTTTCGTTCTACGCGACGCGCATGCTGCGCGCCGACATGGAAAACCTGCTCGGCGAGCAGCAGTACGCGATGGCATCCTTTCTCGCCGGCGAAGTCGAGCGCGAAATGCAAACGCGGCTCAAGGCGCTTGAAAACGCCGCGCGGCTTGCGAGCCCGGCGCTGCGCGAAGGGCCCGAGGCGCTGCGCGAACTGCTCGCGGTGCGTTACGACCTGCATGTCCTGTTCACCGGCGACCTCGTCGTGGTCGGGCGCGATGGCCGGGCGCTCGCCGATTTTCCGCAAGTGACGCAGCGCATTGGCGTCGGCTACCTCGACGTCGACGTCGTTCAGGCAGCGCTCAAGGAAGGCAGGACCACCGTCGGCCGCCCGGTGCTCAGCCGGACGTCGCAGGTGCCGGTGATCAGGATGGCGGCGCCAATTCGCGATGAGAACGGCGGTATCGCCGGCGCGCTCGTCACCGCGATCAACCTCGCCAAGCCGAACTTTCTCGAGGAAATCGCCGGGAAGCGCTACGGCGAGACCGGCGGCTACCTCATCGTCGTCGCGCCGCAAGGCCGCATCGTCGTCACTTCGTCCGACCAGCGCCGCGTCATGGAGGCGCTGCCCGACCCGGGCGTGATCCCGCTGCTCGACCGCTTTGTCGATGGCTACGAGGGTTTTGGCGTCGCCGTCAATCCGCTCGGCGTCCCCATCCTCGCTTCGGCAAGGCAGATTCCCGCCACCGGCTGGTATGCCTCGGCCGTGTTGCCGACCGCCGAAGCCTTTTCGCCGATCGCCCGCGTGCAGCGGCGCATGCTGCTGGCGACGATCCTGCTCTCGCTCGTGGCGGGCGCGCTCACCTGGTGGATCGTCCGTCGCGGCTGCCTGCCGTTGCAAGAGACGGCGACGACGCTCGCGGCGCTGGCCGAAGCGGACGCTTCCCCGCCGAGCCTGCGCGTCGCGCGCGCCGACGAGATCGGCCAGCTCATCGCCGGTTTCAATCGCCTGCTCGAGCGCCTCGCGAAACGCGAGCAGGCCTTGCAGGAGAGCGAGGAGAATCTTGCGATCACGCTCGACTCGATCGGGGATGCCGTGATCGCGACCGATACCGACGGGCGCGTCGCGCGCATCAACGCTGTCGCCGAGCGCCTGACCGGGTGGCGTGCCGCTGAAGCGATCGGCAAGCCGCTTGGCGAAGTCTTCCGCATCGTGCATGCGTCCACACGCGTGCCCGGCGCGGACCCCGTAGAAAGCGTCATCGCGCGGGGCGAGCCCTTCGAACTTGCCGAGCATGCGCTTCTCCTCTCGCGCGACGGCAGCGAGTACGAAATTGCCGACAGCGCGGCGCCGATCCGCAGCGCCGGCGGCGCCATCGTCGGCGTCGTCCTGGTGTTTGCCGACGTCAGCGAAAAGTCGCGCCTCGAAAGACAGTTGCGAGAAGGTGCCGAACTTTACCGCACGGTTTTTCACACAAGTCCCGACGCGATCACGATCATCCGGCTTCGCGACGGCGTCTATGTCGACGCGAACGAGGGCTTTGCGCGAACTTTCGGCTGGCGCCTCGACGAAGTCCTCGGCCGCACGCCACTCGACATCGGCATCTGGCGCGAGCCCGCGAACCGCGCGCTTTTCATCGAGACTTTGCAGCGCGATCAGGCGTGCCGGAATTTCGAAGCGAACTTCGTCACCCGCGACGGCAGGGCCGTGACCGTGCTGATTTCGGCGCAGGCGATAGAGATCAGGGGCGAGCCCTGCCTGCTCGCGGTGACGCGCGACATCAGCGAGCGCAAGCTGGCCGAGGACGCCATGGCGCAATCGCGCGAGCTTCTGCTCAAGATCATCGACACGGCGCCGGTCCGCGTCTTCTGGAAAGATCGCGATCTGCGCTATCTTGGCTGCAACAGCGCATTTGCCAGCGATGCCGGCATGAGCGGCCCGGCAGCGGTCGTCGGCAAGGACGACTTCGACATGGCCTGGCGCGAGCAGGCCGAGCGCTATCGGGCCGACGACCGCGCGGTCATGGCCTCCGGCGTGCCCAAGCTCTTCTACGACGAAATCCAGACGGCGACCGGGGGCAGGCTGGCCTGGCTGCGCACCTCGAAAGTCCCGCTGCGCGACCGCAACGACGCGACGATCGGCATCCTCGGCGTCTATGAGGACATCAGCGCGGTGAAGGCGACCGAAGAGGAACTCATCGCGCATCGTCACCACCTCGAGGAACTCGTCGCTTCGCGCACCGCCGAGCTGGCGGAGGCCAAGGCGGCAGCAGAATCTGCCAATATCGCCAAGAGCGCCTTCCTCGCCAACATGAGTCACGAAATCCGCACGCCGATGAACGCCATCATCGGCATGGCGTATCTGCTCAGGAAGAGCGGACTCACGCCGGCGCAGGCCGACCGGCTCGACCGCATCGACGCGGCGACGACGCACCTGCTCGGCACGATCAACGACGTTCTCGATCTCTCGCGCATCGAGGCCGGCAAGTTCATTCTCGACGACAGCCCGGTCTCGATCGCCGGCCTCGTCGGCAACGTCAACTCGATGCTCTCCGAGCGCGCATTCGCCAAGGGCCTCGCGCTGACGATCGATATCGACGACTTCCCCGACGATCTGCGCGGCGACCCGACGCGGCTGCAGCAGGCCTTGCTCAACTACGCCGGCAACGCGATCAAGTTCACCGAAAAAGGCTGCGTGACGCTGCGCGCCTTCCGGCAGGCCGAAACAGCGGACGCGCTCGTCGTTCGTTTCGAGGTCAGCGATACCGGCATCGGCATTGCGCCCGAAGCGCTTTCGCGGTTGTTCACGGCTTTCGAGCAGGCCGACAATTCGACGACGCGAAAATACGGCGGCAGCGGACTCGGGCTCGCCATCTCGGCGCGGCTCGCGGCCTTGATGGGCGGCGAGGTCGGCGTTGAGAGCCGCAGCGGCTTTGGCAGCACCTTCTGGTTTACCGCGCGCCTCAATCGCCGGGCGCCCGTCGCTGCGGCGCATCCGCAGCTCGCGGCTGCGGATGCCGAAGCGCTTCTGCGCGAGCGGCATGCGGGCCGCCGCATCCTCCTCGTCGACGACGAGCCGACCAATCTTGCGATCGTCGAGACGCTGCTCGAGGAGACGGGCCTTATCGTCGACACCGCGGCGGACGGCCGCGTGGCGGTCGAGCGCGTGCGCGAGAACTTGTACGCGGTGATCCTCATGGACATGCAGATGCCCAATCTCAACGGCATCGATGCGACGCGCGAGTTGCGCGCGATTCCCGCGACCCGGCGAACGCCGATTCTCGCGATGACGGCCAACGCTTTTGCCGAGGACAAGGCCAATTGCCTCGAGGCGGGGATGGACGACTTCCTGCTCAAGCCGATCGACCCCGATCTGCTTTTCGCGATCCTGCTCAAGTGGCTCGATCGCACCCCGGGCCAAAGCGCGCCATAAAGGCACGGACCGGTGCAATACGCTGCGCTTGTGCACGGACCGGTGCAATACGGTTCCGGTGCAATACGATTTCGCTATTGCACCCTATATCCGCTCTTCGAAGAATGGGCTATGGGGCATTGCGCCGTCGGCGCCGAGAAGCTATCCGCGTCTTGTCCGCGCGACGCGGCAACTGCGATGGCGCGCTGGCGCGGTGCACGCGACCGGAATCGGTGCCACGCTGTTGACCGAGACGAGCGCCGACACCGAAGTGAAATCGAGCGCACCGGCAAACATCTGCGAAAGGCAACGCAACAGGGACGAGAGCTGCGCGGGCATGGCGGTTCTCCGAAGGTTCCGAAGGGTTCTTGACCATCGGACGCCGCAATCGCGCCGAGGTTCCGCAGTCGGGGCGCGCTAGCTGCTTTCACCGCGCAGCGCGAGCACGTTTTGCCTCAGCGTTGCCGGGTCGGCCGCGCTCGCGGCGAGCGCGTGGCCGGCGGCAATCGAGATCATCCGGAAAGGACGCAGCGTTCTGAGCCGCGCCGCAAGCCCGCGCTCGCGCCGCGAGAAGACGCTGCCCCAGAGGCCGGCGAGCGCCAGCGGAACCACGCTCACCGGGCTGCGCTCAAGAACGCTCGCGATCCACGGGCGGAAGGCGCGCAGTTCGCCGTCGCCCGAAATCTCGCCTTCGGGAAAGACGCAGACGAGTTCGCCGGCGGCAAGCGCTGCGGCGATCGTGTCGAGCGTCTCTTGCGCGGGAAGCTGTCCGCTTGCATAGACGATCGGAATCGCGCGCCCGGCCCTAAGGACGAAGGAAAGAACCGGTTTGCCGAAGTAGCGCTTGTCGAGCGCGAAGCGGATCGGCCGGCGGCACGCGGCGGTGATGACGAGGACGTCGGCGAAGCTGACGTGGTTGCACACGAGGAGCGCAGCGCCGCTATCGGGGATGCGGTCGATGTCGATCTTGCGCAGCCGATAAACCGAATGGACGAGGATCCAGACGATGAAGCGCAGCAGGAATTCGGGGACGAGGCGGTAGATGTAAAGCGCGACGAGCGCGTTGAAGAGCGCGGTGGCGAGGAAGAGCTGCGGGATCGTCAGGCCGAGCGCGAAGAGCAGCATCGAGACGAGCGCCGAGACGACCATGAAGAGCGCGTTGAGAATGTTGTTCGCCGCGATGACGCGCGACTGGTGGCTCTTCTCGCTGCGCGTCTGGATCAGCGCGTAGAGCGGAACGATGTAAAAACCGCCAAAGAGGCCGAGCAGCGCGATGTCGGCAAGCCCGCGCCAGTTGCGGATTTCGCCCAGCACGCTCGTGAAGTCGCGGATATCGGCGCTCGCCGCAATACCGCTGCTGAAAAAATACAGGTCGACGCCAAAGAGCGTGAGGCCGATCGCGCCGAAGGGGACGAGGCCGATCTCGACTTCGTGGCCCGAGAGTTTTTCGCAGAGCAGCGAACCGGCGCCGATGCCGAACGAGAACACGGTCAGGAGCAGGATGAAGACGCTCTCGTCGCCGTGCAGCACGTCCTTCGCGTAACTTGGAAACTGCGCGAGGATCGTCGCGCCGTAGAACCAGAACCACGAGATGCCGAGCAAGGAGAGCCAGACCGTGCGATTGCCGTGCGCAAAGCGCAGGTTGTTCCAGGTTTCGGCGAGCGGATTCCAGTTGAGTTTCAGCGTCGGGTCGGCGGCCGGCGAGAGCGGAATGCCGCGGCTGACCCAGTAGCCGAGCACGGCGACGCCGACGACGACGATCGAAGTGAGGACCGGGCCTGCCGCCGAGGTCGCGAGCGCGGCGCCGAGGATCTCGCCGACGAGGATGGCGACGAAGGTTCCCATTTCGATCATGCCGTTGCCGCCGACGAGCTCGTGCTGCGCGAGGTGCTGCGGCAGGTAGGAGTATTTCACCGGTCCGAACAGCGTCGAGTGCACGCCCATCATGAAGAGCGCGGTGACAAGCTGCCACAGGCTGTTGGTGAGAAACCCCCAGGCGGCGAGCAGCATAATGAAAATTTCAAAGACCTTGACCGCGCGCGCGACCGCGGACTTCTCGAACTTGTCGGCGATCTGCCCGCTCGTTGCCGAAAAAATGAAGAAGGGCAGGATGAAGAGCCCCGGCAGCAGCGTCGCCAGCGTCTTGCCGTCGAGATCGGTGAGCTGCCCGGCGCGGAAAGTGACGAGCGTGATCAGCGCGGTCTTGAAGACGTTGTCGTTGAAAGCGCCGAGAAACTGCGTGAAGAAGAAGGGACGAAAGCGCCTTTCCTTCATCAGGGCGAACTGGTTGCTCATTGTTGCGGTTCTCCGGTTGCGGGAGTGGCGGGCTTCAGGCGGTCTCGAGCACGCCGGCTTCGGCCATTTTCTTCAGGCTGACGTAATCGGTCTTGCCCGAGCCGAGCAGCGGAATCGCTTCCACCCGCGTGATCGCCCGCGGCACCGCGATCTCGGGCGAGCCGAGGCTGCGCGCGGCGGCGAGCAGCTGCTCGCGGCGCAGATCGGGCGCAGTCGTAAACAGCACGAGCGCCTCGCCCTTGCCGGCGTCGGGCCGCGTCGATGCGGCGTGCGCAAAGCCCGGCGCGGCGGTCGTCGCGATTTTCTCGACGACTTCGAGCGAGACCATTTCGCCGGCGATCTTGGCAAAGCGCTTGAGCCTGCCGCGGATATGCACGAAACCGTCGGCGTCGATCGCGACGATGTCGCCGGTCGCATACCAACCATCCCAGCCCGCGCCGATCGATTGCGGCGCCTGAATCACGCCCGGCTTGTCGAAAAGGAAGTAGCCCTTCATCACGTTCGGTCCGCGCACGCGCAGCGCGCCGCCGTTGTCGATGCCGGGCACCGCGTCGAGCGCGTAGTCGATTGCCGGCAAGAGCTGGCCGACGCTGCCGATGCGGCAGGCCATCGGCACATTGACGGCGATCACCGGCGCGCATTCGGTGACGCCGTAGCCTTCGAGGATGCGGATGCCGAACTTCTCGATCCACAGCCGGCGCACGTCCTCGGAAAGTTTTTCGGCGCCGGCGACGACGTAGCGCAGCCGCCCGAAATCGTAGGGATGGGCGTACTTGCCGTACTGGCCGAGGAAGGTCGAGGTGCCGAAGAGCACGGTGCAATCGCGGTCGTAGACGATCTCGGGAATGATCCGGTAATGCAGCGGGCTCGGGTAGAGGAAGACCTTGCAGCCTGAGACGAGCGGCAGCAGCACGCCGCTTGTGAGGCCAAACGAGTGGAAGAGCGGCAGCGCCATCATGAACTTGTCGAGCGGCGTGAAATCGGCGACGGCGCGGATCTGCGCGACGTTCGAGAGCAGCGATGCGTGGCTGTGCACGACGCCCTTGGGTTTGCCTTCCGAGCCCGAGGTGAACAGGACGATCGCCGCGTCGTCGGGCGCCTGCGCGAGCGCCGCGCTGCGCGGGAAGAGAAGGTGCCAAGCGACCCAGAGCTTGTCGGCACGTGTGATCGCAGCCTTCATGTCCTCGAGGTAGAGGATGCGGATGCCGTTAAGCTGCGCGACGACGGCGGTCAGCCGCGCTTTTTCGATGAAGCCGCGCGAAGCGACGATCGTGCGGATCTTGGCCGCCGTGCAGGCGGCGCGCAGGCCGTCGGCGCCGGCCGTGTAGTTGAGCAGCGCCGGGACGCGGGCGCCGGCCGAGAGTGCAAGGACAAGGCCGAGCGTCGGCGCGGCGTTCGGCGTCAGCACGCCGACGACTTCGCCGGGCGCCGTGCGCGAAGCCAGAAAACGCATCATCGCAAGCGCCATCTTGAGCAGCGAGCCGTACGATTCCTCCTGCAGGCGCACGTCCTCGACGAGCTTGTAGTGGGCGCCGAACGTCTCCTTGCCGTCGAGGAAGGCTGCAAACAGCGTGCGTTGCGGGCGTGTCGCGACGAGCATGTCGAGCAGAATCGCGCGCATCAGCTCGCCGCAGCGGCGGCGCCGCTCTTTGGCCGAGGGCAGCTCGGGCATGGCGATCGCGCGGCGCGGCCGGATCGTGATCGTCACCTTGGGGAAAAGCTTGCGCGGATAGAGCCCGGCGAGGCGGCCGAAGTAGCTGCGCGCGGCGCCGTCGATGCGCACCGGAACGACGGTGGCGCCGGTCTTCGCCGCGACGAAAGCGGCGCCGTCATAGACTTTCATCAGCGAGCCGGTGTTGGTGATCCGGCCTTCGGGGAAAATCACGACGGGTTTGCCGCTTTCGACGAGCTTGACGATTTCTCTGATCGCGAGCGGATTGCCCGAATCGACCGCGAGGTGCGAGACGAAGCGCAGAATGAAGCCGAACAGCGGGCGGCTGGCGATTTGCGTGTGCACGACGAAGACCGCGTCGACCGGGATCAGGCAGCCGATCAGCAGGCCGTCGAGGAAGGATTCGTAATTGGCGACAATCAGCGTGCGCGGATTGTCGAAAGCCGAGGGGTCGCCCTTGAGCTCGACGCGAAACAGCGTTTTGAGAACCGCGCGCAGGAGCGGCTTGAACATGTTCGCCTCCGTATTCTTGTCATCAGATGAGCGCTTCGTCGGCGGCGGCGTCTGACGAGCCGCGCGACGGCACAGGCTGGCAACGATCAGCGCCGCGGCGAGGCTCGCGAGCAGGTGCTTGAGCGTATGTCCCGACAGGCCGCCGAGCGCCGCCGCCAGGGCATGATCCTTGACTTCGGCGAGCTTGGCAATGGCATAGAGCGCGATGGCCGCAGCGAAACCGGCCCGCTCGGCGCGAGCGCTGCGATGCAGCCATTGCCACGCAGGAATCAGCACGATTGGCAGCGCCTGGAACAGCAGGTAGGGCCGCAAATCGCCGGTGCCGGAGCGCTCGCCCCAGTACCACCAGAGGACGCTGGCGACCGCGGCGACGGCGAGCCAGGCGGTGAGGGCGCCGCTGTCGCGCTCATGCGTATCGCCGTAGACGCCGGCGATGAGGCCGGCGCAAGAGAGCGCGATCGGAATCCGGTCCCAGACAAGGCGCGCGTTGTCGGGCGCGAGATGGTAGTACGCCGAACCGATTGCCGTCAGCAAGAGCCCGATCAGGAACAGGCGATGGCCGGGCCAGCCGTGGCGCAGGCTTGGGCTCGACGCGCGAGGCGCGAGCCTGATCCAGCCCCAGATCGCGACGAGCGCAAAGCCCAGGTTGGAAGCGACGTCGGCGAAGTGGGGGACGCCAAGGCGCGTCGCCTGGTCGGCGAAATCGTGATAATCGGCAAACTGCGCGATCGGTCCGTAGGCGATGGCGGCGATGACGATCGTGGCGGCAAGTGCCGCGGGAGTGAGCTCTCGCAATGCTTTCATGATGGCCCTTCGGCAATGACGACGGGCGCAGAATGCCCCCTGTCAGTGAACTCGGCTACCTTTGTGTTGAGAGTAGTGCAGGATAGAATGCAGAGTATCGATTTTCGCTACTTTCACCATGAACGAACTCAATCAGCTCGTCGCCACGCTCAAGCGCCGCCTGAAGATCCAGGGCATGACCTACCGCGATCTTGCCGCAGCGCTCGATCTTTCGGAAGCGAGCGTCAAGCGCATGCTTGCTTCGCAGCGCCTCTCCGTCGAGCGCGTCGTCGCCATCGCCAACCTTCTTGGCTTCACGCTCGCCGAACTCGCGCACGAAGCGGCGCTCGGCGAGAAGCGGCTGCACACGCTGACCGAGGCGCAGGAGCGCGAGCTCGTCGCCGACGCCAAATTGCTGCTCGTCGCCGTCTGCGTGCTCAACCAGTGGGAGGTCGCCGACATCGTCGCAACCTACGCGCTGACCGAGGCCCAATGCGTGCAACGCCTCGTCAAGCTCGACCGCCTGCGGCTGATCGCGCTCTTGCCCGGCAATCGCATCCGGCTCAACGTCGCGCGCGATTTCGACTGGCGGCCGCGCGGGCCGATCCGCGAGTTCTTTCTCAAGCAGGGCCTGGGCGAATTCCTGCGCAGCGACTTTGCCGACGACGATCAGATGATGGCTTTTTCGCACGCGATGCTCACCGATTCGGCGCTCGCCAAGATGCAGGCCGAGCTGCGCAAGCTTCGGCAGAAACTTGCCGAACTGCACGAAGAGAGCCTCTCCGCGCCGCTCGCCAAGCGCCGCGGCGCCGGCCTCTTGCTCGCCATGCGCGTGTGGGAAATCGGCGCTTTCACGGCCTTGCGGAAATGACCCCATGGGGCATTTCGCTTCGTCGCACCGGCCAGATCCTCTGCGCGATCGCGGCGTCGGACGCGAACGGCGGTCGTATATCCCGATAAATCGGGCTCCTACAGGGATCGGGAGGGCGGAGAGACATTGTAGGAGCGCAGATTTTCTGCGCGATTGCGGCGTCGGACACGAACGGCGGCTGTATCGCCCGATAAACCGGCCTCCTGCAGGGATCGGGACGGCGGAGAAACCTTGTAGGAGCGCAGATCTTCTGCGCGATTGCGGCGTCGGACACGAACGGCGGCTGTATCGCCCGATAAACCGGCCTCCTGCAGGGATCGGGACGGC
>CAZALA010000049.1:0-21870 GCA_964485725.1 uncultured Propionivibrio sp.
CCCCGGAAGAGGACCGAACCGAGAATCGTGAGGCCGAGTGTCAGCAGGGCCACGGCGACGGCCGTTCCGCGGCCCGGCTGGCCCGCCCCCTCGCCGGTCAACCCGGCCATGCTCGTGGCCACCGGCGCGAGCTCGAGGCCGATGACCGCGACGATCGCCCCCATCGCGGCGGGCGGGAAGACGACGTCGAGCCAGCGCGTGCCCGCCACGCGAACGACCTGCGAGACGACGACGAAAAGCACCGTCGCGCCGATCGCCAGCGCGGCGCCGGGAAAGACCTGCGAATAGCCGATGAGATACATCTGGTTCGGGTCGACGGCCTTTTCGGGCGGCAAGCCGCTGCGCACCGCGAGGTAGGCGAGCAGCGCGCCGCCGAGCATCTTGGCGACGCCGGGCAGCACCCAGCCGGGGCCGCCGAGGAGCATCGCCAAATACCAGCGGCCGCGGTTCTTTGCCGTGCGCTCGGGCATGAAGCGCAGGTAGTCGGCCTGTTCGCCCATCTGCGTGACGAGCGCGATGCCGACGGTCAGCGCGGCGCCGAAGAGCGGCATCGAGAAGGTATCGCCAAAGCCGTACTGGCCGGGATAGGTCCACAGCGCCGCGAGCACCTGCGGCTCCTTGAAGAGCACGAAGCAATAGGGCAGGACGAGGAGCGCGAGCCAGAGCGGCTGCGTCCACGCCTGCAGGCGGCTGATCACCGTGACGCCGTGCGTGACGAGCGGGATGATCACGAGTGCGCAGACGAGGTAGCCCCAGGCCGGCGGGAGGTGGAAAGCGAGCTCGAGCGCGTAGGCCATGATCGCCGCTTCGAGCGCGAAGAAAATGAAGGGGAAGGACGCGTAAATCAGCGAAGTGATCGTCGAGCCGATGTAGCCGAAACCGGCGCCGCGCGTCAGAAGATCCATGTCGAGGCCGTAGCGCGCCGCCGCCTGGCTGATCGGCAGACCGATCAGGAAGATGATGAGGCCGGTGGCGAGGATCGCCCAGAAGGCGTTGATGAAGCCGTTATTGACCATCATCGTCGCGCCGACGGCTTCGAGCACGAGGAAGGACTACGCGCCGAAGGCCGTATTGGCGACGCGCAGCTCCGACCACTTGCGAAAACTGTGCGGCGTGAAACGCAGGGCGTAGTCCTCGAGCGTTTCGTTGGCCACCCAGGTGTTGTAGTCGCGGCGGATCTTGACAACGCGCTGCGGCGGCTCGCGCGAGGGCTCGTCGGGGGGCTGGGGCTGGCTTGTCATCGTCAGGCGTTCGGACATCTCTTCACCGCTTCGTGCCGCTCTGCCGCAAAGACGCAAGATGCGGCCTTTCTGACCGGCAGCCTCAAGAATACTGAATAAAACGAAAAAAAGGGGCTGCGGGCGCAGTCACGCCGGGCGTGAGCGGCAGCCGATGCCGGCGCGCAGCGGCCGAAAAAATATCAACGGCATAGACGTTTGTCATATTTGCATCTAATATCGACAAAAAAATCGCTGACCCACTGGTGAGGATCCCATGACCATCGCAAAGCGTCTTTACCTCCTGCTGGCTTTCGTCCTTGCCGGTCTCCTGGTGACGGGCATTGCCGAACTCCTGCTCATGAACAAGGTGTATACGGCGGCCAATTTCGCCAACGACAATTCGATCCCGGCGATGCGCGCGCTCAACAAGGCGATGAAGAGTTTCAGCCAGGAGCGCGTGCGCGTCTACCGCCATGTCCTCGCCACCGACCCGGCGCAGAAGCAGGCGGCCGGCGAAAAGATACTGGAGGCAAGACGCGATCTCGAGCTCGCCTTCAAGGAGTACGAGCCGACCGTCGTCGACGACAAGGATGCAAAATTTCTCGCCGACGAGCGAGAGCTCGCCCGCGCCTACGCGCAAAACGTCGACGAGGTCCTGAAGCTTTCCAACGCGAACAACAGAGAACGCGCGCTCGAAGCACTGCTGCAGGGCGCTGCTGTCGGCGAGAAACTCAATGCCGCCATCGAACAGCATTTCGACTACAACCACGACCTTGCCGATCGCGCGACCGAACTTGCCGAGGCCACCAGGGACAAGGCGCGCACGCTGGCGATCGTGATCATCAGCGTGGTGACGCTGGCCGCGCTGGCTGCCGCCTTCGTGCTCATTCACAGCATCAGCGGCGCGATCGGCGAGATCGTCGGCGCTCTTCGCGAAGTGGCGAACGGCAACCTGCTCGTCAAAGTGAGCAGCGGAGGGCAGGGCGAAATTGCCGAACTCAAGCAGGCGCTCGCGGCGATGATCGAAAGGTTGCGGCATACGCTGCACGAAGTGATCAGCCAGGCCGAGGCGGTCGCGAGCTCGTCCGGCCAGTTGTCGACGGCGGCAGGCCAGGTTGCGGTCGGCAGTCAGCAGCAGTCGCAATCAACCTCATCGGCGGCGGCGGCCGTCGAGGAACTGACGGTCAGCATCGACCACGTCGGCAGCACCGCCGAAGACGCGAGCCGGCTTGCGAACGCGGCCGAGAAGCAGGCGCTCGCAAGCGGCGCCAGCGTCAGCGGCGCCTCGATCCGCATCAATCAGGTGGCCGAACAGGTGGAAGTGTCGGCAGGGCAAATCAAGGCGCTCTCGGACGAAATGCGCCAGATCAGCAATGTCACGACGGTCATTCGCGAAGTTGCCGATCAGACCAACCTGCTCGCGCTCAACGCCGCCATCGAAGCGGCGCGCGCCGGCGAGCAGGGGCGCGGCTTTGCCGTCGTCGCCGACGAAGTGCGCAAGCTCGCCGAGCGCACGACGCGCTCGGTGCAGGAGATCGCACTGATGATCGACACCATCCAGACGGGCGCGGCCAACGCCGTCAGCAGCATGGAAAACAGCCAGCTCGTCGTCGGCGAGGTGGTGACGACCGCCAACGCGGCGAGCGAATCGATGGACGGCATCCGCGGCGCCAGCAAGGACGTGCAGGAGTCGATCGCCGGCATTTCGGACGCCTTGCGCGAACAGCGCACGGCCTCGGTGGGCCTGTCGCGGGACGTCGAGGCAATCGCCCAGATGTCGGAAGAAAACTCGGCGGCAATCGCCTCGGTGGCCGAAACGGCAGCGCAGCTCGTCGTCGTTTCCGAGCGCCTGAAAGAGAGTGTGTCGCGCTTCCGCTTGTAGGGTTTGATGCGGCATTGGCGAAGTCTGGCTGGGAAAGGAGACGATCCATGGCTGATACCGAGATGACGAGCACGCAGCACAGACCCGCAACGAGCACCAACGGCACGGCAGGCGAAGCTGCAAGACGCCAGGGAGAATGGCTGCAGAACGCCCTGACGAAGTGGCTCGCGGCAACGGCGCAAGCCCAATCGGTGCTCGTCTGCGCGCAGACCGATGCCAGTCGCAAGATCGCCGCGCTACAAGTCTCGATCATGCGCGCGCAGGATGAGCTTAAGCCCGACAACGAGCTTGCTCAGCAGGCGCTGGCGAAAGAAATCGACTGCGGCGAGCAGTTGAACCGGACGGCGCGCCGCCTCGATCGCCTCGTCGTCGATATGGACGGTCTTGCGCTCACCGCGAGCAAGCTGTCGAGCATCATCGGCCTCATCAGCGAGGAAAACGCGGCGTCGTTTCTGGCGCCCGCGCCGGGCGGCAAGCGCGTCGAAGCGCTGCTCGAAGGCGTGGCGACGGGCAGGCTTCTTGCGGACCTGCGGACGAAAATGGAGCGACTCGGCAGGCGCACGGACGACGCGGCCGTCGCTGCGGTGTGGGAATGCGTATGGTCTCTGCAGCCCATCGTCGCGCTCGTTTCGCAACAGGCCGTTGCCGCAATGGCCGATTTGCGAAGGCTGACCGCATCGATCGACGAACTCGATCGAGAAATCGTTCTGACGCGCTCCGCCTGATCTCCCGCGCGGGCCGGTTGCCGCCGGCCGCCAGAGCGTTCAGCGCCGTCCTGCAGCGCGGTCGGCATCTCCCGCAAGCGCGGGTGCCGGCCTTCACGCGCGCCTTCTCCACCCCCGCTGATTGTGCTTGACACATGTCACATGTCCATTAAGCTAGCCGGGCCGTTTCTAATGTTTCTCAACAGATAAAGGGGAAGTCAATTGAAAACGAATCGACGTCTGGCAGTCGCGCTTTGCGCGCTCAGTGTGAGCATTTGCGCGTTCAGCTCCGTGGCCTGGGGGGCCGACAAGGTCACGATCAAGCTGGCGAACTATTTCGCCAGCAGTCATCCGCAAAACATTGCACTCGAGAAGGCTTTCAAGCCGACGCTTGAGTCGGCGTCGAAAGGCAGCCTTACCGTCAATTTCTACCCGGACAACCAGCTCGGCTCGGAGAAAGAGTTTATCGACGGCATCCGGCTTGGCAGCATCCAGATGGGGATCATCGGCATCATGCTCGGCGAGAAGTATCCACTCCTGAAGCTCGGCGAGTTCCCTTATCTCTTCGACAACGTTGACGTCGGATACAAGCTGCTGACGGAGAACATGGACGAGCTGACTGCCGATCTCCTGAAGGGTGAAGGGATGCGCGCCCTCGGGATCACGGTCAATGGCGTGCGCGCGATCTCCAACAGCAAGCGGCCGATCAATACGCCGGCCGATGCCAAGGGCATCAAGCTGCGCATCCCGCAAGTGAGCATGTACACGGTGATGGGCAAGGCGCTCGGTTTCAACGTCGTGACGATGCCCTATGGCGAGATTTTCACGGCGCTGCAAACCGGCGTCGTGGACGGCCAGGAGAATCCGCCGACGACCGTGCTCGCGAGCGGCTGGTATGAAGCCCAGAAGTACATCGCGCTGACCGACCACTGCATTGCCTACAATTACGTCGTCGTCAACGAGCGGTTCTACCAGGGCCTTTCCGCCGAAAACAAAGCGGCGCTGAAGGCCGCGGTCAAGGAATATGCCGCTCTCGAGCTCAAGCTCTACAAGGAAGGCATGCAGAAGGACATCGACACCCTGAAGACCAAGGGTATCGCCTTCACCAAGCCGGAACGCAAGCCCTTCAAGGATCTCGTCCTGGCGGCATACCCGGAAATGCTGGGTCCCGATCCCAAGCTCAATGCGATGGCGAAGCGCTTCCTCGATTCGCAGAAGTAAACCGTCTTTAGCCAGTAGAAGCAAACGGGCGGCAGGCTGCTGCGCAGTTGTGCCGCCCGTTCGCTCACCACCTTGCATGAAGGAAAGCATTCGATGAGTGAAATCCCGGAAAAGCCGCGTTCCGCATTGGGCAAAATGCTGAACGACGCGGCGGAGAACCTGTTGTTCGTCTTGTTTGCGGGGATGGTCGTGATCGTTTTCATCAACGTCGTCGCCCGTTATGTGTTCAACAATTCGCTGACTGCCTCCGAAGAGCTTGCCCGTTATGCATTTGTCTGGGCTTCCTTCCTCGGCGCGGTTTTCGCGCTCAACGAGGGGGGGCACATCGGTGTCGATCTCGTCGTCAAGAAACTGCCACCGGCCTTGCGCAGAGGCGTTCTTGTCTTCGCCAACGTCTGCGTGCTGGTACTGGCCGGTATCTGCGTGTGGTACGGCTACGTGCTCGCCGAGAGCACCTTCAGCTGGCCGTCGCCCGCGACGGGTATCCCGTACGGGATTGTCGGACTGATCATCCCGATCACTTTCGCCGCCATGTTCGTCATCGTGTTGCGAAAGACCGTTGCCGAGTTCAGGAGCAAGCCGTGATCCTTTTCTTTCTGCTCTCCCTCACGTTTTTCATCGTCCTCAGCATTCCGATCGGATTTGCACTGGGCCTGACCAGCGTCGTCATGATGATTTTTCTCGGCGAGCCCGATTTTTTCATCGTTCCGCAAAACATCCTCAAGGGCGCCGACAACTTTTCGCTGATGGCGATTCCCTTCTTCATCCTGGCGGGCGAGGTGATGAACGAAGGCGGCCTTTCGCTCGGCATCGTACGTTTCGTTCAGACGCTTCTTGGCCATATCAAGGGCGGACTCGGGTATGTGGCGATCGTCGCGAGCATGATCTTCGCCGGAATATCGGGTGCTGCGGTCGCTGACACTTCGGCCATCGGTTCGGTCCTGCTGCCGATCATGAAAAAGGAAGGCTACGACGTCAACAAAAGCACCGCGATCGTCTGCGCCGCCGGCACCATCGGTCCGATCATCCCGCCGAGCATCCCGATGGTCGTCTTCGGCGTCGTCGGCAGCGTTTCGATCACGCGCATGTTCCTGGGCGGCATCATCCCCGGCATCATCACCGGCCTGCTGCTCTTCATCAGCTGGCGCGTCGTCACCAGGAAAGACGAATTCGTCACGTACCCGCGCGCTTCGCGCCAGGAAATCTGGGCCGCCTTCATCGAAGCGATCCCGTCGCTGATGCTGCCGATCATCATCCTCGGTGGCATCCTGTCCGGCATCTTCACGCCCACCGAAGCGGGCGTCGTCGCGGCGGTCTACGCGCTCGTCGTCTCGATCTTCATTTACAAGCGGATCAACTTCAGCCAGTTGAGGATGGTCTGCATCAAGTCGGCGAAGGCGACCTCGGTCGTCATGCTCGTCGTCGCCACCGCCACCGCAGTCGCCTACGTCGTCACGATCGCGCAGGTGCCCAAGCAGCTCGGCGAAATGCTGATGGCGGCGACGCAGAACAAATACCTCATCCTGTTCATCATCAACCTGCTCATCCTCGCCGTTGGCTGCGTGATGGACGTCTCGCCGGCGATCATGATCCTCGGGCCCATCTTGCTGCCGATCACGACGAAGCTCGGCTTCGACCCGGTCTTCATCGGCGTGATCGTCGTCTATGGCCTCTGCATCGGCCTCTTGACGCCCCCGGTCGGCAACGTGCTTTACGTCGGTTGCGGGCTCTCGAAGATCGATTTCGTCGTGCTCGTCAGGCACGTCGCGCCGCATCTGATCATTTACACGATCGTTCTCTTCCTGATCACCTACGTCCCGGCGCTGATCATGTACATCCCGAATCTGTATCTGTAGCGACGAGCTGCCTTCCCGTCGGTTCCGCCTGCCGGAACCGACGGTGCCTCTATTGCTTCTGCCTGCTTCCGGTCACCAGTCGTCGATCGCGCCGTCGGCGCGGAAGCTCTCGTGGATCTTGCCGAGAACCGGCTGCGAAAAAAGCGCTTCGTTCGGCGCGCCACCAAGGCCGACGCCCTGCGGCAGCCCGCAGCAGCCGTCGTCGCCGATCTGCACGAGCGGGCCGCCGATGCGCGCGAACTCGGCGTGAAAATCGTGGCGGTGTTCGAGCATCGCGAACATCTGCGCGCTCGCCGCCAGGTGCAGGCTGGCGAGCACCTGCAGCGGGCCATTCGGATTGTGCGGCGCGAAAGCGACGCCGTAAGCCTCGGCGAGCGCGGCGATTTTCCACAGCTCGGAAATGCCGCCGGCGTTGGAGACGTCCGGCTGCAGGATGCCGGCAAGCTGCTCTCCGAGGATGGGGAGGTAGCCCCAGCGCGTGAACAGGCGCTCGCCGACCGCGATCGGGATCGTGAAGCGCTCGACGCAGCGCCGCAACTCCTGCGGCGCCTCGGCCGACACCGGCTCCTCGATCCACAGCGGCGCCGTATGGCGGATCGCCGCCTCGATGACGACGGCCGCAGAGGCGGTGAGCTTGCCGTGAAAATCGACCGAGAAGTCGAGTTCGCCGAGCTCGTCGCGAACGGCTTCGCAGGAAGCGACGACCTTCTTCACCGAGGCGACATCGACGATCGAGCCGATCGGCGGCAAGGGGTAGATCTTGACGGCCTTGTAGCCGAGCGCCATGGCCTCGCGCACGCGCCGGCGAAATTCCTGCGGGTCCTCGGAGAGGCCGCAGTTAGCGTAGAGCTTGATGCGCGAACGCACGGCGCCGCCGAGGAGCTTGTAGATCGGCAGCTGGCTCAGCTTGCCGCGAATGTCCCAGAGCGCGACGTCGACGCCGGAGAGCGAACTCGTGAGGATCGGCCCGCCGCGCCAGTAGCTGTGCCGGTAACCGCGCTGCCAGCACCACTCGGTGTCGGTCGGGTCGGCGCCGACGAGCAGGCGCTCGAGATCGAGAACGGCACCGGAAACGCCATGGGGTTTTCCGGGCAGCGAACATTCGCCGTAGCCAACGATCCCCTCGTCGGTTTCGACTTTCACGAAGCAAAGGTCACTGACCGGCCCTTGCACGGTGTAGGGCTTGATCGACGCGATTTTCATAAAACATTCTTCCGATGAGGACGCGGGCGTGCCGGTCCGATGGCAAACCGGCGCGCTCGTGCCGGGCATTGCGTCAGGCGTCCTTTAACCGCCTTTATCTCGCCCCACGATTGCGGGTGGGGCGGCGACGAAGGGTGACGCCGCCTGACGCCGCGTGACGTTAACATGGTTGTGTGTCAAGTAACAAGTCCTCGCAGGCTGCACCACGTCGGGCAGCTCGGGTCGGCCTGCCGGGGCTGGCAGGGGAATTCGGGCGGGCGCCGGCAGGCGCGAAGACGGGCGCGTGAGCTCGCGATTCTCCCGCTCGTCGCCTGCTTCCCGCCGCCCGTTCTTTGGCCAGCGGTGGCTTATTGACTTTTCATACGTATGTCTTTAGTAATAAGGCTGGGGAAAGGGCGAAGAGCGTGTGAGTGCTGCCGAGTGTGTCTTTTCGAAGCCTTTCCCGAGCGGACTCGCGAAAATCCGAAGGCACGAACAGCGAGTTGCCGCGGCCAATCAGAACAATCCAGAACAATCGTCGCCAGGTTGCACCGGGAGCAAACATGACCGTCCATACGCTGATCAGGAAATCGCTGGCAACGATTGCCGGAGCGCTCGTTCTGTGCCTGCAGGCCAGCCTGGCATTCGCCGCCGCCACCGCGCTCAGCGACGCGCCGATGGGTTCCTCCTCAGCGGTCAACGCGAAGCCGAACATCATGTTCGTTCTCGACGACTCGGGCAGCATGCGCCAGGACTATCTCCCCGACTGGGCGGGGCCGTACCAGGTGCTGGACGGCAACACCAATACGATGGTGACGGTCACGCCGGCGCACCGCTTCTTCAATCGCGCCTTCAACGGCGTCGCCTACCACCCGGGGACGTATTACCAGCCGCCGGTGATGTACACGAGCCTGGGTCTCATCGACACGGCGACTTATCCGAGCATGACCGGGCAGAGCGCCGCTACCGGCGGTGACGGTGCGGCGAGCGCGGGAACACCGAACTGGCGCGCCGTCAAGGTCGACGGCTACGGCATCCAATCGAACGCCACCGCCAATCTCGAAGGCCAGGCGTATTCCTACACGACGATCGCCGGCGAATACTGCGACAGCAAGCAGCTGCGCAACTGCGTCGCCGCTTCGGCGCCGACGGCTTCCTACCCGCAACCCGCCTATCTGCGCTGGTGCAGCACGTCGGCAGCCAGCGTCGCCACGACAACAGCGGCGGGAACGCTCTGCCAGGCTGGCAACATCGACGACAACGCAGCCAATATCGCGGCCGGCGTCACGCCCTACACGTATGCCCGCATGGCGAGGCCGGCCACTGCAACCGTCACGGTCAATGGCACGGGCAGCGTCACGAGCCTCAGCGTCGACGGCCAGGCGATCCTCTCGGCCAGCGCGAGCGGCGGGACGATGACCGACGTGGCGACCGCGATCGCGACGCAGATCAATGCCTGCACCTACACGCGAGTCGGCAATTGCACGACGATCGGCTTCAGCGCGGTTTCGCTCGCCAACGTCGTGACGATCACGGCGCCGACGATCACGACGTCTTCACCGGTGGTCAGCGGCGGCACCACCGCAGTCACCGCGTTCACGGCCGGCAGCGTCCCGGGCGGCACGATCTTTACGGTCATTTCGCCCTTCGTCACGAGCTATCCCTATCCCGGATCGGCGGCGAAGGCGGCCAACCGCATCGACTGCGCCGGAACGACTTGCACCTATGCCGAGGAAATGACGAACTACGCGAACTGGTACGCGTATTACCGGACGCGCATGCAGATGATGAAGACGGCGGCGAGCATCGCCTTCTCGAACGTCGATGACAGCTTCCGCGTCGGCTACTACGCGATCAACAACGGCGCGGGCAGCGACTTCATCAATCTCGCTGCTTTCGACGGCGCGCAAAAGAACCTCTGGTACCAAAAGTTTTTCAGCGCGACGCCCTACGGCACGACGCCGCTGCGCGGCGGCCTCGCCAGCGCCGGACGCGTCTATGCCGGCAAGATTGCGACGCTCAACGGCGTCACGGTGGCCGATCCCGTGCAGTACTCGTGCCAGCAGAACTACACCATCCTCTCGACCGACGGCTACTGGAACGACACGACGCTGCCGCCGCGGATTGACGGCACGACACCGGTCGGCCAGCAGGACGGCAACGATCCGCGACCCTTCTACGACGGCGCGACGCAGACGCGCACCGTCTCGCAAACGACGAAGACCGACGATCAGCAGGGGATCAATACCTTCCTCGTCGAGAGCATGACGCAGCAGCAGCAGGCGAGCCGCAGCCAGCTCGACCAGACCGTCGTCACCACCGACATCTATCCGTGGACGACGCACACCTCGCGCCTGCGCACGCGCACCCAGCAGCTCAACGAGACCGACTACGGCGTCGTGCAGAGCACCTACCCGCTCACCTCGGTCACCAAGCAGCTGCAGGAGAGCACCTACAAGCTCAATTCGACGCCGCGCATCCTGCAAAGCTACATCCGCAACCTCACCAAGACGACGACGCCGCTCGAAGCCAGAACCTACAAGGTCACCAAGTCGACGCAGCTGCTCACGAAGAACATCTACAAGGTCACCGTCAGCACCCAGAAGCTCACGCAGGATATTTTCAAGGTCCGCGTCGGAACCCGGCTCGTCACCAAAGATATCTTCAAGGTGACCATAGGGACGCAGCTCGTCACGCGCGACGTCTTCAATGTGACGCGCTCGACTTTCCCCCTGCAGAGCAGCACTTACAAGCTGCAGTCGAGCACGCGCCAGCTGCAGAAGTATATGGAGACGTCTTCCGACGGCGGCGACACCTGGCAGGCGACAGGCTGGGTCAATGCGAGTTCGTGCACGGTCGCCGCGACCGGTCCGGGGTATACGAGAAATACCCAGTGCCGATACAACACCGCCGTCGTCGCCGGGGGCTTGAGCACCTGTACGAGCGTGAGCGCGTCGCCGGGGCCGACCAATTACACCGTTGCGCAGGCGGTGAGCTGCGCCTACGAGACGACGCCGACGGTCGCCAATGCCGCGACCTGCACCGTCGTCGCGCAAGGCGGCTCGTCGCCCTATTCGCCGGCGGTCGCCTGCGGCTACTCGGCGACGGCAACGATTGCGGCCGGCCAGACGAGCTGCACGGCGAGGGACCAGACCGGTTCGGCGACGATGAGCGGCGACAAGGTGACCTGCGTCTACGATGGCAGCGCGACGCGCACGACCGGATTGTCCACCTGTACCCGCGTCGTTCCGTCCCCGACCGCTTCGTCGCCGAAGACCGACTGCACTTACCAGAGCGCGACCAATCAGACCGGCCAGAACGCGTGCACCGCGGCAGCGCCGAACAACACGATGACGAACGGCCAGGTCGTCAATACCGCGGTGACCTGCAGCTACGATGCGACCTCGACGCAAACGACCGGCTTGTCGACCTGTACGCGCGTCGTGCCGGCGGTGACCGCTTCATCGCCGAAGACCGATTGCACCTACCAGTCGCAGACTTTTGCCGGCGGGCAGTCTTCCTGTACGGCCGCCGCGCAGAATACCAACCTCGCCAACGGCCAGGTCGTCAATACGGCAATTAGCTGCGCTTATGACGCGACCTCGACGCAGACCACCAATCTGTCGACCTGCACGCGCGTCGTTCCCGCCGTCACCGCTTCGTCGCCCAAAACCGATTGCACTTACCAGGCGGCGACCAACCTCGCCGGGCAGACGAGCTGCACTGCCGCAGCCGCGAACACCAACCTCGCCAACGGCCAGGTCGCCAATACCGCGATCAGCTGCGCTTATGATGCGAGCTCGACGCAGACCACGGGGCTGTCGACCTGCACGCGCGTCATTCCGGCAGTCGCCGCGTCATCTTCGTTGACGACCTGCACTTATCAGTCCGCCAGCAACCTCGCCGGCCAGGCGAGCTGCACGGCGGTCGCCGCGAACAACACGGTCGCCAACGGCCAGGTCGCGGACGCAGCGGTCAGCTGCGCATACGACGCCGCGCCGTCGACGACGCTGACCAACCAGGGCAGCTGCACCTGGGTCGTTCCCGCGGTCGCCGCATCGGTGCCGCGCACCGATTGCGTCTATAACGCCGGCGCTGCGACGACTGCAACCGTTGGGACTTGCACGACGGTCGCGGCATCGACCGGAACCGCGAACAATACCGTCTGGTCCGGGCCCGCTGTCGCCTGCGCTTACCAGGCGGCGGTCCTCACCGGGACCAACCTCACGACCTGCACCGCCGGAACAGCTTCGGCCGGGCCGACCTACAATGCCTACACGACCTGCGGTTACATCAACGGCACGACGACCACGGGCCTTAACTCGTGCACCTATGTCGCCGATTCGACCGGCCCCGTCTATGCGGGACCGGCCAACGCCTGCGCGTACTCGGGGACGGCGACCGTCGCCAACGTCGCGAGCTGCACCGCGGTCGCGCAATCGGGAACTTTCGCTGCGCCGCAGAAGACGTGTGCCTACGAAGCCGTGGGCACATCGGCGACCAACCTCGCGAGCTGTACCGCAGTGCCGCAGTCGACCGGTGCCTATCCCTGGGCGGGTCCCAATGTCACTTGCGCGTATTCCGGTTCGGCAACCGTGACGACGCCGGCGTCATGCACGGTCAATGTCGAGGCTGGCCCTTCCTACACGAGCGGCGCCAAGGTGAGTTGTGCCTACGCCGCGGGCGTTCCTAATAACAACGTCGCGAGTTGCAACGTCGTCGCCAAGCAGACGGCGGTCACCGACGGCGCCGTCTACACTGCCGCGAGCGATTGCGCCTACGCCAGCCTTTCCACGTGGTCGTGGGCCAGCGCGGCGTGTGTTCCACAAGCCGCATCGGCAGGTTCCCCCTACGTCGGCCCGGCGCGCGAATGCAACTATACAGCGGGTTCGCCGCAGGGCGCCTCGGTGGCTTGGTCCGCCGATACCTACGCGGCGACCTGCACCGACGCACCCAAGAACAACGTCAACCTGACCGCGCGTGAATGCGTCGCGACGCCTTATCCCGTCGAGGTATCGAACATCACCTCCGTCGTCGACACCTGCGACACGACGCCGACGAACAACGGCGCGAGCCCGGTGCCGAGGACGACGGCGACGACCTGTGCCTATCGCGCGCCGGTCGTCAGCGATGCGGCAAGCTGCACGCCGGTGGCAGCGTCGGGAGCGTCGCCTTACGTCACCGCGGTGACTTGCCCGGTGACCAACAGCGCGCAGACCTACGTCGGCGTTGTCGCCTGCACGCCGGCGGGTACGCCGCCGGCTGCGTTCGACGCTTCCGGGCGCATCGTCGTCTGTCGCAAGACCGATATCGTCGGGACGACGACGAACACGCCACCCGACTTTACGAACTTCACGCCGGTGATTTCGCCACCGGTGGCGAGCTGCACGCCCGGCATCGACGGCGCGATGGCGCAGACCCGGTGCACGACGCTCTTGCATACGGGCCCCGATCCCGTCGAGGCATCGACCTGCGTGACCGTGGACCCTGGCCTTGCCCCCGACTACGTGAAGACGACCTGCGACACGACAACGACGACTTCGACGGTGATGGGCTGCACGCCACAAGCCGGCGTAGCGCCGCTCTGGCAGACGGCGACCTGCGTCGACAACGGCGACGGCACGAGCAATACGCTGGCCGACGTCGCTGCCTACTACTACAAGAACGACTTGCGCGCGCCGACGCTCGGCAACTGCACCGGCGCCGTCGTTCCGCCGGCGACGGCAGGGAGCGTCCTGTGCACCGATACCGATGCGATGAACAATGTTCGCGCCTCGGCAAGCGACCCTGCGAACTGGCAGCACATGACGACCTTTACCCTCGGTCTTGGCGCGTCGGGCTATATGCGCTATTCGGATACCTACCTCACCGACGCTGCCGGCGATTTCCCGACCGTCAAGGGCGTGAGCCCCTACGCCGCTGCCGACGGCATCGCCGCCGACCCGGCCAACGGCGTCTGTTCGTGGCAGACCGCCGGCAACTGCAACTGGCCATTCCCGGCCAGCGACGAGCAGACCGCGATCGACGACCTCTGGCACGCCGCGGTCAACGGCCACGCCGCGTACTACAGCGCCGGCGATCCGGCCTCGCTGTCGGCCGGGATCACTTCGGCGCTGAACGGCGTTGCCGCCGCGCAAGGCAGCGTCGCGGCGCCGGCGCTCAGCACGCCCAACTTCAATGCGAACGACAATTACGTTTTCAGCAGTACCTACGTTTCGCTCGAGTGGTATGGCGAGCTCGCGCGCTACCGCGTCGATCCCTTCACCGGCATCATCGCTGCCCAGCCCGACTGGTCGGCGCAAGCCAAGCTCGACGCCAGGACCGCATCGTCGCGCAACATCTACACCTTCGACAATACGACCGCGAACAAGCTGAAGGCTTTCACGAGTGCGAATTTCGGCAGCAACGCCGCTTTCAACACGCCAAATATTTCGCAGGCCGCGACCGGCCTGACGCAGTATCTTTGCACTTCGCCGACGGTTTGCCTGAGCTCGGCGAACCAGACGCTTGCCGCCGGCGCCAAGCTCGTCGATTATCTGCGCGGCGACCGCACGTATGAGGGGACGGAGACCGACAACACCTCTTACTACCGGCAGCGGCTGCATATTCTCGGCGACATGGTCAATTCGCAGTCGGTGTACGTGAGCCAGCCGACCCGCGAATACGGCGACAAGGGCTATGCCGGCTTCAAGACTGCGAGCGCGACGACGAGTCGCAAGGCGGTCGTCTATGTCGGCGCGAACGACGGCATGCTGCACGCCTTTGCGGCCAAGGGCACCGCCACCACCGAAGCGCTCGTCGACGCCTACGCCTCGGCCTATGCGACTGCGGCGTACAACCCGACCGCGACGAATGTCGCCTTGTCGAATGCCGCCGCAGCCACGGCGAGTGCGGCGGTCGCCGCCGACACGACGATCGGCCAGGAGCTATGGGCCTATATTCCGTCGATGGTCCTGCCCAATCTTTACAAGCTCGCCGACAAGAAATACCGCAATCAGCACCGCTATTTCGTCGATGCGACGCCGGTCGTCGGCGACGTGTGCACCAGCGCCTGCGACACCGACAGCGCGACCTGGAAGACCATCCTCGTCGGCGGCCTCGGCCACGGCGGGCGCGGCTACTACGCGCTCGACATCACCGATCCCGACGCGCCGAAAGCGCTCTGGGAGTTCACCCACACCAACCTCGGTTATTCGTACGGCAATCCGCAGATTGCGAAGCGAGCATGCCTGGTCGGTGACCTGGCATGCCAGGCCGCTCCATGGGTCGTCATTTTCTCCTCCGGCTACAACAACATCCCGAGCGAAGGCGGCGGCGACGGCGTCGGACGCCTCTTCATCCTCGACGCCCAGACCGGCGTGCAGGTCGCCGGCAGCCCCAACCTGTCGCCGATCTCCACCGGTTCGGGCAGCGTCTCCAACCCGAGCGGGCTGGCCCAGATCTCGGCGATGGTAACGAATCCCCAGGTCGACGCGACGATCAGCGCGGTCTACGGCGGCGATCTTGACGGCAAGCTCTGGCGCTTCGACGTCAATAACAACATCGCCCCGGCGGGATACGAAGCGCAGTTGCTCGCCCACCTCAAGGACGCTGCGGGCAATCCGCAACCGATCACGACGAAACCGGCGGTGACGCTGATCAAGAACCAGCGCGTCGTCTATATCGGCACCGGGCGCTTCCTGCATTCCGACGATATCGGCGACACCAGTCAGCAGAGCCTCTACGCGATCAAGGACGCCGGGACCGCGACCGCGGATCCGACGACGGCGATTTTCGACAATCCGGCGGGCGATCGCAGCGCCGATGCGGTGACGGGGATCAACGGCAACAACTTCGTCGTGCAGACGCAATCCTACATCGCCTGTCCGGCGAACACGGCGCCCGGGCTTTGCGATCAGGGCAGCCAGATCATCACGAGCACGAACTACCCGACCGATTTTCTCGTCAATAACGGCTGGGCCGTCGACCTCATCAATGCATCGGAGCGCTCCAACAACAACCCGGCGCTCGCCTTGGGCCTGCTCGTCTTCGCCACCAACGCGCCGACCGTAGCGGCCTGCGACATCGGCGGCAAGAGCTACCTTTACTTCCTCGACTACCTGACCGGCGGCCCGATCTATTCGCCCGAAAATCCCGGCGGCGTTCTCGGTTACCTCTTCGCCAACGCTTTTGCTTCGGCACCGGCGATCGCCTCGACGCGTACGGCCGGCGGCGACGTCGGCCGGCCGGTCGTGATCGTCGGTACCGAGCCCGGCGCTTATCGCGGTCCGAGCATCCCGGGATGCACGGGTTCCCAGTGCACGCAGACGACACCGCCGGGAATGGTTTCCGAGCCGACGCGTCGCATGTCGTGGCGCGAACTGATCGTGGGGCAGTGATGAGGGCGCCGAACTCCAGGCTCGCGAGTTTCGACGCCAGGCCCTGGTGTGCTAGCGTAGCGGGGTTTCAAGACTTGCTGTCGCTCCAGGTCTCGCCGTCGAGGCGAGCCTGGCAGCAGCGAACCAGTTGCATCGATAAACAGCCAAAGGCGCACAGATGAAGCGATACCGGGGGTTTACGCTGATCGAGGTGATGATCGTGGTTGCGGTCATTGGCATCCTCGCTGCGGTTGCGATTCCGAACTACCGCGACTACGTGACGCGCAGCCGGATCACGCGCGTGACCGCGGCGCTCGCCGACATGCGCGTGCGCATGGAGCAGTTCTTTCAGGACAACCGCGTGTATCCGACCGCCTGTGTCGCGACGCCGGCGAACGCGACGGAGATTGCCCTGCCGCGTGCCCCCGACAATCCGGATTTTGTCTTTACCTGTCCGACGCTCAATGCGACCGCATACCTGCTCGTCGGTACAGGGCAGGGCACGATGGCGGGCTTCGTTTACGACGTCGACCAGACCAACCTGAAGCGGACAACGATCACCGGCGTCGCGGGCTGGACCAGCAACCTGACCTGCTGGGTGACTGCGAGAGGAGGGGCTTGTTCGTAATGAAGACTTCCCAGCGCGGCTTCTCGCTCATCGAGCTCCTGATCGCGGTCGCCATCGCCGGCGTGCTGCTCGCGACGGGCGCATCGAGCTTCCGTACCTGGATCGGCAATATGCGGATCCGCACGACCGCCGAGTCGATCCAGAACGGCTTGCAACTCGCTCGCGGAGAAGCAGTTCGGCGCAACGCGCAAATCCTTTTTTCGCTGACGAACAGTCTCGCTGCCGGCTGCGCGCTGATTGCCGCCAACACCGCTACGGCGAGCAGCTGGGTCGTGAGCTTCGACGCGCTCGGCGGCGCCTGCGACGCGCTGCCGCTGAACGAGGCCTTCCCGGTCAGCGACGCGGTGAACAATCCGCCGCCACGGATCATCCAGACTCGCGGTGGTGCCGAATCGTCGGCCCGGGTCCTCGTCACGACGAACCAGACGTCACTCTCTTTCAACGGCCTCGGTCGCGTCGTCCCGGTGCCGGCCAATCCAATCGTCATCGCGGTGACGAACCCGACGGCGGGTGACTGTACGCAGATGCGCTGTCTGAACGTCGCAGTGTCGCGCGGCGGCAAGGTGCGCATGTGCGACCCGGCTCTGCCAGTCGGGGGAACCGACCCGCAGCGCTGCCTCGCGGAGGAAAGATAAGATGCGCCGTCAACAATCTGGCGTGATGCTGCTCGAGGCATTGATCGCCATCCTGATTTTTTCGCTCGGGATCCTCGGCGTCGTTGGCATGCAGGCGTCCGCCGTCGCCGCCTCGCGCGACGCGAAATACCGGACCGACGCCGGCCTTCTCGCCAACGAACTGCTCGGCCAGATGTGGTCTGCCAACCGCGACGGGCCGACGCTGCAAGCCAATTTCCAGGGCGACGGCGCCCAGGCTGACGCGACCAACGTGCTCACCGACGGCGCCAACTACGGCGCGTGGTTCCAGCGCGTTTCCGCGACCTTGCCGGGGGTGCTTGCCAACCCGCCGCTCGTCTATGTCGGGAGCAACGACGATTGCACGCCGGGGCCGGCGAATCTGCTTGGTGACCCGGGTCCCCCGACGACCAGCAACGCGCGCACGAGCACGCCGGTCTGCGTCGTCGTGCGCTGGCAGGCGCCCAACGAGACGACGCCGCACAGTTACCGTGTTTTCGTCCGCATCATCTAGAGGCCATTCGTGAAACCGATCGCTCACGCAAGGAAGCCAGGCCATCCCGGACGCTCCTGGGGCGCCTCGGCGGTCGCTGCCCGTCAGCATCGCGACAAAGGCTTCAGCCTCGTCGAAGTGATGGTCGCGATGGTCATCGGCATGCTTGGCATCATCGTCATGATGCAGGTCTTCAGCGTTTCGGAAGGGCAAAAGCGCACGACGACGGGGGGCGATGACGCGATCAGCACCGGTGCCATCGCGCTCTACGGCATGCAACGCGACATCCAGCAGAGCGGCTGGGGCATCACCGGATTCCCGGTCATCGGCTGCAATGCCAGCCCGTGGGGGCCTGGCGCTGCCGTCATGCCGCTCGCCCCGGTGACGATCAATTCGGCGCTGATCACCGGCCAGGATGCCAACACCGATACGCTGCTCGTGATCTCGGGCAACAGCACCGGAACCGTCCAGGGCGATGCGATTACGGGCGGATCGGCCGTCATCCCCAATGTGCATACGCCGACCGCCTTCGCGATTGGCGATGTGGTCGTGGCGGTTTCGCGCGACCGCCTCGAGCCCTGTCCTCTGCTTGCCTTGACCACGGTGACCGGCGGCACGGTGGCGGGCACGCCACCGGCGGTTGGTACGACCCTGACGCTCGCGGCGGCGGCGCCGGGCGAACTCCTCTTCTCCCTGGGGGCGGCACCGACGGCAAGGGGTTACGCGGTGCGCTCGGGCAATCTGACGACCTGCGATTTCTCGGTCAGCAATTGCAGCGTCGCGGCCAATTGGGTGATCATCGCGACCGACGTCGTCAGCCTGCGCGCCGAGCACGGCGTCGATGCGGGAGCCGTGCCGATGACGGGTATCGTCAGCGCCTGGGTGCACACGACGCCGACGACGGGCTGCGCGCTCGTGCGCGCGCCGGCAGTGCGCTTCGCGATCGTTGCGCGCAACAGCCAGCCCGAGCGGCGCGGTCCTGGCGGTATCGCGGTGACGCCGGTGGTCGATACCTGGGCCGGCAACGACGCGGTCGCGGTGGCGGCCAACGCAGCCGAAGCCGGCAACGTAGGGTTCGTTTTGCCCGATCCCGATCCGGCCTGGCCGACCTGGCAGGATTTCCGCTACAAGGTCTTCCAGACAACGGCCCCGCTACGCAATATCACTTCGATGGGGGCGGTAGAAGGATGCTAGGACAGCCATTGCCATTGCAGCGCCGCTGCGCGCCACGCTCGCGGCAGGACGGCGTTGTCCTGATGATCGCGCTGATCATCCTCGTCGCCTTGACGATAGGCGGCATCGCGCTCATGCGCTCGGTCGACACGACCAACCTCATTTCGGGCAACCTCGCCTTCCAGCAGGCGGCGACGCGCTCCGGCGAGGCGGGAACCGAAGATGCGATCCGCTCGGTGATCGAGACGAGCACCATGATTGCCCTGCGTGCCGACGACTTCACGAGAGCGTACGCCGCTTCGACGCCGGCCATCGGCAACCTGGGCAATACGGCGAGCGCGGCGGACTGGGAGACTTACTGGCTGGCGACGGTCAATCCGAACCCGCTGGCCCTGCCGGTCGGCGCCAAGACCTGCGTCGATCGCGTGTGCACGCTGCCGACGGACGCCGCCGGCAATACCGCCTCCTACACGATTCAGCGCCTTTGCCTGACGGCCGGCGATGCGGCGTCGCCGGCGTCGGGCTGCTCGGTTTACTCGCAGACTTCGTCGACGGCCGGGCAGGACCTGGGTGGTGGCGGCACGCTGCTGGCGCGGCCGACGCAGTATCTTTACCGCGTCACGACGCGGGTGACCGGGCCGCGCAACACGGTAAGCTATATTCAAACCATCGTCGGCAAATAGCCCTGGCGCGCCGTGCCGCGCCGGGACCGCGGCGCCGGCTGCGAATGCCGATCGCCTGCCGCTCGCATGCTGAAATGCGGCGCTGATTGACCCACATATTTTTGAGAGTAAGCTCGCGGCACTCGAAACGCTCGGGTGGTTTAGGGGCAGGCAGGCATCAAGCGATGAACAACTCTTCTCCGATCGTGATCCGCCGCCTTGGCCTGGCGCTCGCCGTTTCCTTCCTGTTCCATTTCCTGGTTTTCGCAAGATTCGGCATTTTCTCCTCATCGCAGGTATCGAGGCTGCACGGTCCCTTGCAGGTCAGCATGCGAGCGACGATGAGCGAGGCGACGCCGGCGCTGGCGCCGCAAGTGGCCACGGCATCCCCGGCGACCCCGCCTGCGCCAGCCGCGAAACCGCGGGAGCCGGCAGTGCGCCTGCGCCCGCCGACCACGCGCAAGGCGCCGGACGCCGCGCCGCCGATGCTCGCCGCGAACCCGGCGGCGATGGCGAAAATCGAAATTCCGCGTGGCCTGCCGTTTTCCGGACAAGCCGAGGCCTTGCGGCGCGTCGAGACCGGATTCGAGACCTATTCCGGCGCCGAGCGCAAGCTCGTCGGCAGCGGTCGCCAGATCTATGTTTCGGACAAGGACGAAAACTACGGCATCAGCACGCAGCAGAGCCAGCAGTCCCAACCATCCGGCCCGGCCGATGCGCGGGGGGCGGCGCAAGGAACCGCGCACTGGCGCCTCGAAATTTCAGGGCGGATCACGCGCGACGGATTAAGTCCGCTGCTTTACGATACGCAGGGAGATCTTGCCGAGCGTCTCGTTGCCTTGCAGGGCGGCGCGCCGTCTGCGGCGCCGGCGTCGGCATCACGCAAGGGGCGTTTTCGCGACGGTCTGCTCGATCGTCAGAGCCTGCTCTACCAGTTCATGCTGCGGCCGCCAAATCCGCTGGGGGGCGAGCTCTGGCTTACCGACGGCGCGCGCAACGAGGTCTACGAGTATCGTTTTGGCGGGCTCGAGACCTTGAGCATCGCCGCGCTCGGCGAGCTGCGCAGCGTCCGGCTCGTCCTCAGCGGACGCGAGAGCGGCGAGACGATCGAACTGTGGCTCGTTCCCGAACTGCGTTACCTCGCCGTCAGAGCGCGTTACACCGACCGGACCGGCGCCGTCATCGAGCAAGTCGCGACTTCGCTCGAGTACAAATAAGCGCTGTCACGAGGCGACGGCTACGCTTGCTACGAAGGGGACGACTAGGTCGGCGCCTGCAATTCCTTCGGCAGTGCAAAAGTCACGTTTTCCTCGACGCCGGCAAGCTGGCTTGCCTGTTCCGGCCGGCCGCCGGTCAGGCGCTCGACGACGCTGTGCACAAGCACTTCCGGCGCCGAGGCGCCGGCGGTGACGCCGACGCGCTCGACGCCTTCGAGCCAGGCGGGATCAATGTGCGCGGCGTCGTCGACGAGGTAGGCTTTGGCGCCGAGGAGGGCGGCGACTTCCCGCAGGCGGTTCGAATTCGAACTCGAGCGGCTGCCGACGACGAACACCGCATCGCTGACTTTGGCGAGGTCCTTGACCGCGTCCTGCCGGTTCTGCGTCGCGTAGCAGATATCGTCGCGCTTCGGCCCGATGATCTGCGGGAAGCGCTTCTTCAGCGCGACGACGACTTTTTCGGCGTCATCAACCGAGAGCGTCGTTTGCGTGACGTAAGAGAGCCGCTCAGGATCGGCGACGGTGAGTCGCTCGACGGCGGCCACGGTCCCGACGAAATACATTCCGGCCCTGCTTTGCCCCCTCGTGCCCCCGCCCCCGGGGGCGCCACGGTGGCACATCAAGTGGATACACCCACCGGCGG
>CAZALA010000050.1:0-21769 GCA_964485725.1 uncultured Propionivibrio sp.
GTCGGGCTTCATGAAGTCCTCGATCGCCGCGCCTTCCTTGAGGAACTCGGGATTGGAGGCGACGCAAAAATCGACTTTCGCGCCGCGCGCGAGGAGTTCGTCCTGCATCGCCGCCTTGACGCGGTCGGCGGTGCCGACCGGCACCGTCGATTTGTCGACGACGAGCTTGAACGAGTCCATGTGGCGAGCAATGTTGCGCACCGCCGCCAGAACGTATTTAAGGTCGGCCGACCCGTCTTCGTCGGGCGGCGTGCCGACGGCGATGAACTGCACTTTGCCAAAGCGCACCGAGGCTTCGACGTCGGTCGTAAAGTGCAGGCGTCCGGCGGCGACGTTGCGTTTGACCATTTCCTGGAGGCCTGGCTCGAAGATCGGGATCGCGCCGGACTTGAGCAGCTCGATCTTGCGCGCATCAAGGTCGGCGCAAAGGACTTCGTTGCCGACCTCGGCAAGGCAGGCGCCGGTGACGAGACCGACGTATCCGGTTCCAACCACGGTGATCTTCATCGTTTTTCTTCTCCTGCGATCTTCGATTCAGGCTGCACGAGGCTGACGCGGCTTGCGGCTAGAGCGCGACGGCACTTCCTTCGGCGGCGACGGGCACGGCTTCTTCGTTGAACTGCATGGCGTAGAGACGCGCATAAGGTCCGTCGGCGGCGAGCAATTCGACGTGCGTGCCGCGTTCGACGATGGCGCCGCGTTCCATCACCAGGATCACGTCGGCGCGCTCGATCGTCGACAGGCGGTGGGCGACGACGAGCGTCGTGCGGTTTTCCATGACGCGCGCGAGCGCCTTCTGGATGTGGCGTTCCGACTCGCTGTCGAGCGCCGAGGTGGCTTCGTCGAGGATCAGGATCGGCGCGTCCTTGAGGATGGCGCGCGCGATGGCGATGCGCTGGCGTTGTCCGCCCGAAAGCAGGACGCCGTTTTCGCCGACGAGCGTATCGAAACCCTGCGGCAGTTCGTCGATGAATTCGCGCGCGTTGGCCGCTTCGGCGGCGCGCTCGATGTCCGCGCGCGGCGCACCGGCCAGATCGCCGTAAGCGATGTTGTTGGCGACGCTGTCGTTGAAAAGCGAAGTCTGCTGCGTGACGAGCGCGATGTGGCTGCGCAGGTTGCGCAGGCGATAGTCCTCGATCGCGACGCCGTCGATCAGGATCTGCCCCTGCGAGTGCGCATAGAAGCGCGGGATCAGGCTCGTCAGCGTCGATTTGCCGCTGCCCGAGCGACCGACGAGGGCGACCATCTGGCCGGGCTCGATCGTGAAGCTGACGTCGTCGAGGACGCGCAGATCGCTGTTGCCGTAAGCGAAAGTCAGATTCTTCACTTCGATGCGGCCGCTCACGCGCTCGCGAACGACGGTGCCGCTGTCGGCTTCCGGCGTCTCGTCGAGCTGGGCAAAAATGCTCTCGGCGCCGGCGAGGCCCTTCTGGATCGTCGCGCTGATTTCGGACAGCTGGCGGATCGGTTTCGGCAGCATGCCGGCGGCGGTGATGTAGGCGACGAGGTCGCCCGCCGACGAGTCGCCACGCAGGAGCAGGACGAGCAGCAGGAGCACCGACATCGTGCTGAAGGTGACGAACTGCAAGGCCGGCGTGAAGGTCGCCGCGATCTTCGCCATGCGCAGCTGTTTCTGCGTGTTGGCTTCGCTCGCCGCGCGGAAGCGCTCGGTCTCATAGGCTTCGCCGCCGAAGCTGCGGACGACGCGATAGCCCTGGATCGTTTCCGAAGCGACGTGCATGAGATCGCCCATCGCCGACTGTATCTTCTTGCTCTGGCGACGAAACTTCTTGCTCGCGCCGCTCGCCATGGCGCCGATCACGGGCAGGATCGCGACCATCACGAGGGTCAGCTTCCAGTTCATCCAGAGCAGGTAGCCGAAGAGAAAAATCACCGTCAGGCCTTCGCGGATCATGATCTTGATCGCGTCGGTGGCAGCGCCCGTGACCATCGTCACGTTGTAGGCGATGCGCGAGATCAGGTGGCCCGAATTGTTCTGGTCGAAATAGCTGTTGGGCAGGCGCAGCAGGCTGTCGAAGAGTTCGCGGCGCAGGTCGTTCACGAGGCCGAGCGAAACGCGCGAGAGGTAGTAGTTGCCGAAAAACGAGCCGATGCCCTGCCAGACGACGATCATGACGAGCAGGAGCGGCACGCCGTAAGCGAGGTCGAGCCGCCCGACCAAGGGGATCTCGTGGAAAGTCGATCCGGCGGGCATCGTCAGCCCGTCGACGAAGTACTTGAGAATCGCGGCGAGGAGGGGTTGCGACGAGGCGAAGACGACGAAGCCCAGGAGGCTGATCGCGAAAAGCCCGATCATCGGACGCAGGTAGGCGAGCAGCCGCAGGTAGATCTTCAGTGAAGAGACGGGCTTTGCCCCGGATGCCTGCATGAAATGAGCTTGGTGCAAAGCGGCGATTCTAGCATGTCTTGCGCATGCCCACGGCTGCCGGGCCCGCCTGCCACGGCGGCGCGCGGAGCGGCTATACTGACCGCCGCGTTGCCGGGCCGTGCCGATTTCGCGCCCGCCATCTTCGTCCGCTTTTGCCGCGCGGCGAATGATCTGGTGCAGGTATACTCGTCGGCCGGGCGCAGCCTGCATGGGGCCCGCCGGCTTCCCGGGGGCAGGCGGCGCGCAGCGTTGCGAGGGGTTCGCCGTCCGCCTCGCCGGCCCGCCCAACTGAAGAACGATCAAGAACGCCTATGGAAGCCTTGCAAAGTTCGCAATTGAATACGATTTGCCCGTTTGCCGCGAGCAAGCGTGAATAGCTCGCGCGAGCGCGTCGGCGCCATCTTGTCCGATATGGTTTTCCCGGTCGGGCTCTTTCTGCTCCTGACCGGCCTGTTCTGGGTTGGCCGCCACTCGCTTTACTCGAAGCTCTTCTATTGGCTGCTGCTCTTGCCCGCGGTCGTTCGCATCACGATCGAACCGGGCTCGCTCAGGCCGATGCTGCGTTCGCCGATCGCGCTGGCGATGCTCGCTTTTGGCGCTTACATGTCATTGACGACCGTCTGGGGCGGTGCCGCCGCCGAGGTCTTCAGTCTGATCAGGCGCCCGCTCTTCGTCCTCGTGCTGTTTTACTGCGTTTTCGAACTCGGGCGGCGGCACCCGCAGCGCTTGCGCGGAGTGCTCAAGTGGTCCGGCGTCGCCGCCGCGATCGCCGCCGCCGTCACGCTTGTGAGCTTCGGGATCGACGGGGCCGATGGGGCCGCCGGGCGGCTTACCGGTCTCGGCGCGCTTTTCAATCCGCTCCTCGTCTCGCACGTCTTCGGCTTCTTCATCGCCGCCGGCCTTGGCGCCTACTTTGCGAGCGACAAGGCGATCGAGCCGATTCCGCTCGTGTCGATCGCCCTCTGCGGCGCGCTCGTGATCGCGACCGGTTCGCGAACGCCACTCGTGGCCATCGTCGCGACCGTGCTTTGCCTGTCGCTGCTCGCGCCCGGGCGCAAGGCGTTTTACGCGCTCGGCGCCTTGCTCGCTTTGGGCCTGGCGCTCGCACTGCTCGCGCCCGAAATGGTCCTGCAGCGAGGCGCCTCGTATCGCCCCGAAATCTGGCTGAACGTCGCGCGCCAGGTCTCCGAACAGCTCTGGTTCGGTCATGGCTACGGCACGGCGCTGACCGTGCGCTCGGCCGATATTCCGCTCGAGCTCAGCGATCCGCACAACCTCAGCCTCGCCGTGCTCTACGCCGGCGGCATCGTCGGGCTCGCCCTGTGGGCGCTGCTTTATCTTGCCGCTTTCAGCGAGGCCTGGCGCCGGCGCGGGGATCCCTGGGCAAGGCTGTGCGCGGCGACGGTCGTCTACGGTTTTGCGGCAGGGATGACCGAAGGCGGTTCTTTCTTTTCCCGGCCGGAAGAGCACTGGTTCCTGATCTGGATACCGCTTGCGCTTCTGGCCCAGGCAACTTGCCGAGGGCGAGGCAATGGCACAGAAGAGCGAAACCTGGCTTAAATTTTGGTGGCACCGACATTTTCGCCGCCGCCGCACGCCGAAGTTCTATCGCGGACAGGAGAAGTTCTCCAATCGCTATCCCGATTACGCAATAGGCGTCGGCAGTTACGGGCTGCCGATCGTGCACGACTGGCACGACGGCACGACGCTGCGCATCGGCGCCTATACGTCGATCGCCGACGAAGTGCATGTCTTTCTGGGCGGACAGCATCGCACCGACTGGGTGTCGTGCTACCCCTTCCCGGCGGTTCTCGAAGAAGCGGCCAGGATCGCCGATTACGCGGGAACGCGCGGTGACGTCACGATCGGCAACGACGTCTGGCTCGCTTCGGGCTGCACCATCCTCTCCGGGGTGACCATAGGCGACGGCGCCGTCGTCGCCGCGCGCGCCGTCGTCGCCAGGGACGTCCCGCCTTATGCGATCGTCGCAGGCAACCCGGCGCGCATCGTTCGCTACCGCTTCGATCAGGAAAAGCGCGAGGCGCTGCTCGCCAGCGCCTGGTGGACCTGGCCGGAAGCCGAAGTGCGTCAGATCGTCGCATTGCTGTGTTCGGGCGAGGTCGAAAAATTCCTCGCCTACGCCGCGGCGAGGCGAGCTGGGTCGGGCGTTCAGGAAACGCGCGGCGCGAACGGATAGCGCAAGAGGCTCGCCAGCGTCCGCCGGTTCCAGGCGCTGAGCGGCAGCTGCGCGATGAGTTCGCGAGCGAGCCGGCGGTCGCGCCGCGAAGCCTTGACCAGCATCGAGTTGATGAACTTGCACCTGACTTCCTCGTAGGCGGGATGGTCGGCGTAGTCCTCGTAAATGCGCAGAATGCTTTCGCTCATGAAGCGGATGTTGCGGTAGCTGTTGGTTGGATGCTTGCGGTAGCGCGCGAGGACGACGCCGAGCGCATCGATGCAGTAGCCGGCGTGCGTGATCTTGAGCTGGATGTAGAGGTCTTCAAGCCGGATCGCCGGGTTGAAGCCGCCGACCTTCGCCAGCGCGTCCTTGCGGATGAGCATGGTCGGGGCCGCGGCAAACGGCTTTCTTTCGAGAAAGACGTCCTCGAAATTCATACGGCGAAACGGGTGTTCGACCTTGCGCTTCTCCGGGTAAGGCGAGCCGTCGGCCTGCATGAGTTCGATGTTGCCGGCGCAAATGCCGACCTCGGGCTTGTCGATGATGTGCGCCATTTGCAGCGACAGGCGATCGCGCATCATCACGTCATCGGAGCCGAAAGGCGCGATGTAGTCGCCGCCGGCGCGATCGATCGCGGCGTTGAGCGTGCGCGTCAGCCCCTGGTTCTTCTGCACGCGGAAATCGAAACCGTGGATTTCCTGGAGCGCGCGGATTCGCTGCACGCTGTCGTCGGTCGATCCGTCATCGACGACCAGAAGCTCGACCTTCGCATAGCTTTGTTCGAGGACGCTCCGAATCGACTGCTCGATATACGGGGCGTGGTTGAACGACGAAATGATCACCGTCACGAGCGGCTGGTCTGCCATCTGCCTCAATCCTTCTGCTGGCTGCCCGGACATTTACGAGCCTTCTTTCTGCTGGCTGAGCAAGGCATCTTCAACGAGCTGCCGGTACTCGCGACGGTATTTTTCGATCCCGTGGTTGGCGCAAAGGTAGGCGTAGGCTCTTTCCCCTTTGGCTTTGAGTTCCTCGGGCGCGAGCGAGAGATAGTCATCGAGCGCGGCGGCGAGCGCGTCGGCGTCGGCGGGCGGCACCGCGACCCCGCCGGCGCCGGCGACGAGCGGTGACATCGCCGAGATATCCGAGGCGATGATCGGCAGGCGCCCGCTCATGCCCTCGAGCAGCGCGAGGCCGAGCCCTTCACTTAAGGACGGCATGGTCCAGATGTCGAAAGCGCGAACGTAGCGCTTGGCCTGCGCCTGGAAGCCGAGGAGATGGATTCGCCCGGCCATCCCGAGGCGGCCGACTTCTTCGCGCAGCGGCACTTCCTCCTTGCCGGTGCCGATCACCGCGAGATGCGCATCGGGATGCTTGCCGGCGATGCGGGCGAAAGCGCGGATCAGATGGACATGGCCCTTGACGCGCACGAGTCGTCCCGCCGCCCCGACGATACGGGCTTCCTGGGGCAGCCCGAGAAGTTCGCGCGCGCGCGGCCTCTCATACTGCAAGGCATCGGCGCGCGCCACATCGAAGGCATTGGTGATGGCAAAGGTGTTTTGCGCCGTGAAGCCGCAGTGCTGGTCGATGAGATGATCGCGCACGGCCGGCGATACGCCGACGAAGCGCCAGGCCGGGCTGACGTTGAGGCGGGCAAAGAGCCGGCGTTGCCAGGGCCTGTACTCGCCAAAGCCGTGCGAGATGCCGACGCAGACCGGTATCTTCAGCCAGGAGTTGAGCTGCATCAGCAGGCTGACCGGCTTGTAGCGGTTGCAAATCACGACGTCATATCTGTTGCGGCGCAGGAAGCGGTAGAGGAAGCAGCGCAGGCGAAGCCGCCAGCCCTTGAGCAGTTCGGCAGGCAGGTCGAAATAGAGCGCGTGTTCGGCGCGCGATTTTTCGGCGCCTGCCTGCGGCTTGCCTTGCAGAAACGCCGTCGTGCATTCGTACTGCTCGCGCGGGAAAGCGGCCATGATCTGCTCGGCAAGATCCGAGTAATCGTGCGAATTCTCGTGGTAGTTGGGCTGGATCTGCAGAATCCTGATCCTTTGCCCGCTTGCTGCATTCATTCAGTCTGGCCTTGCTTCAAGTTTGCGAAAAAGCCCGTCCGGCGACGCTATTGTGGCGCGCGGCCGAGCGCGCTGGCGATTTTCCCGATCGGGATGAAGGGTCGCCAGATGCGCCCCGAAAACCATTTGACCGTGATCATGGGACTGATCACGACGTTGTTGGCGCCAAAGCCGGGACGCCAGACGAAATCTCTTTTTTTCTTGGTGATCGTGAAGGTCGGCAAGCCGAGCATCGAAGCCAGATGCCCGCCGCCCGAATCGTTGCTGACGACCGCCGCGCTTTGCCGCATGTGCACGATGAGCTCGCGAATCGAAGCGAAGCTGCGGACGGTGTGCGTCGCAAAAAATGCCGACAGATCCTTTTCCTCGTGCGGCATGCAGACGATTTCGGTTTGCCAGCCGCGTTTTTTCAGGAGCGCCGACAAGCGGCCGAAGCCCTTCAGGTCGAAATTCTTGTTGGGATTGGGCGTCGTCGGGAAGAGCAGCACGCGCTGGCGCGCGTGCGCGTCGGCGCGACTTGCCGCGCCAGGGCCAACCGGAGGAGGAAAGGACGGCGCTGGCAGGCCAAAGACTTCCTGCGCGTAGCGATCGACCCAGCCGACCATCGATCGCCCGGTCTTCTCGCCGGGGCAGAAAGGCGAGTGCGCGTCTCTTGCGGGGGCGGCGGCGAGACAGGCTGGCAGCGGCGGGGCCTGGAATTGCGGCGGGAAATGCTTGGCCGTGACGGCGAGCAGATTGGGCAGGGCAGAAAGCTTTCCCGCACCGCCGTCGAAGCTGACGAGCTTGCTGGCGAGAACGTCGGCAATGACAAGGTCGTGTCCCTCCGAGATCGCGGCGATATCGTGCGCTGCGAGGGGCAGGATGGTGAGCCAGTCGAAGAGGTCGGCGGCACTTGCCAGCAGATCGGAGAAGAAGCTCACTTTCGCGCCGGCAAGCGAAAGAATCTGCGCGAGCCTCAGGTAGATCGTCGCATCGCCGAGCGCCGGGAAGGGAATGATCGCCACGCGCAGCTCCAAGATCGATCGCGGCGGCATATCAGCTGCAACTGGCGGCGGTGACTGGCTCAGGGCGTTCGCTGAATCCGTCAGCGGAAATCTGCCATAGCCCGCGCCGCGCGAGAGAAGAGAGTTCAGTTCTCACGGCGGCCTCATTATGGCCCCACTCGCGTTTCCACGCCAGGAAGTGCAAGTAGGGAAACTGTCGGTCGCCGTCCCGGTTGTTGGTCAGGCGGCCTTGATCCCAGTACCAGATCGTCGGATAGATGCTGCTGCCGTCTATCCACGCCAGCTTGGCGTTCGGCGTGCTGAACGCCTCGATGTTCTCGGTGCGGCGAGTCAGGGCATTGAGCGGCTTGACGAGCTTTCCGAGCCAGCCCGGCAGGTTCTTGTGGCGGATGAAGAGATGGCTGAACGCGCTTTCGTCGAAAGCGACGTGCTCGGGGCTGCTCAGCAGCGCCTGCCAGTTGCGCACACGCATGAAAGCCTCGCGCATCGGCGCGGTATTGCGCAGCAGGCAGCAATGTCCCGAGACGCGGCGTCGATGCGTCGAATACAGATCGTGGGTGGCGAGGCGCTCGCTCGTGAAGTAGCGCCGCAAATCGCCATAGACGAGGTCGATGTCGCCAAAAGCCCAGAAGTCGAAAGCGGCAAGTTCGCTTTGATGCAGGTAGCCGAGCGCCGGCTTGAGGTCGCAGAGCTTGTAGGGGTTGCCCGGGCGAAAATCGATATTGAGCGTCTTCGCGATGCGTTCGCAGTAGGCCGCGAAAGACGTTTCAACGATGCGAACGTTGCCGGGCAAGTCGTCGGGAAGCCCGCAATCCGTGTACAGGAGCCAGTTGATGCTGGGATTGGCGCGGCAGCTCGCGAGGAAAAGCGGAAACCAGAACGGCCACTGCCCGAAATAGGGGATGACAAAGCAAATCGTCGGGAGCGTCGAAGGGGGCCGCAGCGCTTCCATGCTCTTAGCCTTCAAGCGCCTGGCGAACCATCGGCAAAGCGTGAAAGCGGCTGCGGCCGGCGGCATCCGAAAAGCGCTCGGCAAGACGCCGCATCGAAGTTTCGGCGCGGTGGCGCAGCTCGTCGGCCTTGCCCGGCGACAAGTCAGCGACGAGCTTTCTGGCGAGCGCGTCGCTGTCGCGCCAGGCGAAAAGGCAGTCGGGCGCGCCGACGACTTCGGGCGCGCCGCCGCAGTCGGTCGCAATCACCGGCACCCCGGCGACCATCGCCTCGAGCAGCACCATGCCGAAAGGTTCGTGGTCCGAAGTCAGCGCAAAAAGGTCGAAAGCGGCGAAGAGTCGCCGCACGTCGGGCACTTGTCCGAGAAAGCGCACGCGCCCGGCGATCCCGAGTTGGGCGGCGAGCTCGCGCAGCTCTGCTTCGAGCGGCCCGCTGCCGGCGATCACGAGCAGCGTTTGAGCCGGCAAGTCGGGAAGCGCCGCGGCAAAACCGGCAAGCAGCGTCGCCTGGTCCTTGTCCGGGTGCAGGCGGCCGACGTTGGCGACGACGAGGGCGTCCTGCGGCAGGCCGAGGGTGCTGCGCGCCTCTGCTCTGGGCACGATCATGGCGCGCGCCGCTTCGACGTCGAGGCGATTGTGCAGCGTTTCGATGCGCTCGCGCGGCCAGTCCGGCAGACGTTTGCGTAGGTCGTCGCGCACGGCGTCGGAAACGCCGATCAGTGCCAGGCGCCGGCGCATGGCAGCGGCAAACCAGCGGCGTGGCGCGCGATCGTAGTCGCCGAAAGCATGATGGACGCCGATCACCGGCAGCCTGGTCGCGAGGCAGGCGATGTAGATCGGCTTGAAGCGGTGGGCAATGACGAGGGCGACGTCGCGGCTTGCCGCGAGCGCCCGGAACTTGCGCATCGCCGCGATCTTCAGCCCGCGCACCTCGCGGCTCGTGTAGTCCAAGAAAGCCACCTCGTCGGAGGCCGAGCCGGCTTCAACCGCAGTGCTTGGCTTGCCCGTCAGGTAGACGGTGAGGACCTTGTATTTTCTGTCTTCGCTGCCCGTGAACAGCGCGGCGTACTGCCGCGCCACGTCGAGAAAAGGCCCCGAATAACCGTGGCAGAACTGGACGATCCAGCGCGGCTGCAAGCTCTAGCCTTTCGTCGCTTTGGTCACGAGCACGTCCTCCATGACGAGATACTCGAGGTCCGAGCCGAAGAACATGTCGAGCGCGTCGGTCGGCGAGCAGATCATCGCTTCGCCGCGACGGTTGAGCGAGGTGTTGAGGACGACGCCGTTGCCGGTAAGCTTTTCGAGCTCGACCATGAGATCGTAGTAGCGCGGGTTGAACTCGCGCTGCAAGACCTGCGCGCGCGAAGTGCCGTCTTCATGGACGACTTCGGGGACGCGCTTTTTCCATTCGTCGGCGACCTTGAAGGTGAAGGTCATGAACGGCGCAGGATGGTCGCTGCCGAGCATCTGTCTGCCGACGCGGTCGATCATGCTCGGGCAGAAAGGCCGCCAGCGCTCGCGGAACTTGATCTGCTCGTTGATGCGGTCGGCGACCCCGGCGGCGCTCGGCGAACCGAGGATGGAACGGCCGCCGAGCGCGCGCGGACCGAACTCCATGCGCCCGTGGAACCAGGCGACCGGGTTGCCTTCGTCGAGAATTTTCGCGACCTGCGGCGCGACCTCGGCCGCGGCTATCTTCTGCCAGCGCGGCTGCGCCGGATGCCGCGCGCACGCTGCGATGACGTCCTCGTTGCTGTAGGCGGGCCCAAGAAAGACGTGCTGCATTTTCTCGACCGCAACGCCGCGTTCGACCGAGACGTAGGCGGCGGCGCCGACCGCCGTTCCCGCGTCGCCGGAAGCCGGTTGCACGAAGAGCTCCTTGACTTCGGGTCGCGCGATGATCTTCTGGTTGAGCTTGACGTTGAGCGCGCCGCCGCCCGAGAAGGCGAGGCGGCCGGTCTCGCGCAGGATGTCGCCGAGGTGATGGTCGATCATCTTCAGCGCGAGCTCCTCGAAGAGCTTCTGGATGCTCGCGGCGTAGTGAATGTAAGGGTCGTCGGCAATGTCGCCGGCGCGCTTGGGCCCCAGCCAGTCGACGAGCTTGGGCGAGAAATAATAGCCCTTGCCGTTTTCCTTGTAGCGGCGCAGGCCGATGACGTTGGCGTACTCCGTGTTGACGATCAGTTCGCCGTTCTCAAACTTGGCAAGGCGCGAAAAATCGTACTTGTCCGGGTCGCCGTAGGGCGCCATCCCCATCACCTTGTATTCGCCGTCGAGCATCTCGAAGCCGAGGTATTCGGTGATCGCGCCGTAAAGGCCGCCGAGCGAATCGGGGTCGTAGAATTCCTTGATCTTGTGAATCCTGCCGTTCTCGCCGTAGCCAAAGAAAGTCGTCGCGTACTCGCCCTTGCCGTCGATGCCGAGGATCGCCGTTTTTTCCTTGAAACCCGAGCAATGGTAGGCGCTGGCAGCGTGCGCGAGGTGGTGCTCGACCGGGACGATCTCGATTTTCCTCAGGTCGAAACCGAGCTGCACGAGGCACCATTCGATGCGCTTCCTGTAGCGGAAGTAGCGGCGGTTGCCGGCGAAAATCGCGTCAAGCGAACGCTCGGGCGCGTAGAGATAGCGCCGGGCGTAGTGCCAGCGCGCTTTTTCGGCGAGGCTGATCGGCGCAAACGGGATCGCCACCGCGTCGACGTCGGCGGGCTTGATGCCGGCGAACTGCAGGCAGAATTTGGCGGCCTCGTAAGGCATGCGGTTTTTCGCGTGCTTGTCGCGGACGAAGCGCTCCTCTTCGGCGGCGGCAACGAGCTTGCCGTCGATGTAGAGCGCCGCCGACGGATCGTGCGTCAGCGCGCCGGAGAGTCCGAGGATCGAAAGTGCCAAAGTTTGCGTCTCCGCTTGCCCGCGCCGGTGCCCCGGATCGCGCAAAACGCACGAGTATACCAAGGCCGCTGCGGCGACGGCGCACTATCGCCGGCGCACTATCACCCGCCGAAAGTATAATCGGCTTTCCGCCGCCAGCACGCCGGCCTTCGCGCGACTCGCCCGCCCCGATGAAATCCTCCTTGAAGACGCTCATCGTCCTTGCCGCGCTGATCGTGCCGGCGCTCTTCGTCGCGCTCGGCGACCGGCCGGTCTACAAGATCCAGGAAGTGCGCATCGCCGAAACCGCTCGCGAGATGCTCGCGAGCGGCGATTTCATCGTGCCGCGCTACAACGGCGAGCTGCGCCTGCAAAAACCGCCGCTGCCCTACTGGGCGACGGCGGCAAGCTTCGCGCTCGCCGGCGTCGACGAAGTCGCCGTGCGCCTGCCTTCGGCGCTCTTCGGCCTGCTCTCGGCGCTGCTCATGTGGCAGTGGGTGCGGCGGGAGTCCTCGCCACCGGGCGGATCGAGCGCCACGATCGCCAGCAACAGCGTCCTCGTCCTCGTCGCTTCGTTTATCGGCCTGCGTTATTTTCGCAGCGGCGAAGCCGACGCGATGCTGCTCTTTTTCGTCATCGCCGGCTGCTATCTTGGCCATGGCTTTGTCGCGGGAGAGGGCGGCACGCGCCGGCGCATCCTCTTCGGGCTCGCGCTTGGCCTCGGCTTCTTGAGCAAGGGCCCGGCGGCGCTTGCCATTCCGCTGCTGGCGACGGCGCTCTCGGCGCTCGTGGAAAAACGCTGCAGCTGGCAGGCCCTGATGCGCGATGTTTTCAGCGCGCCCGGCCTCGCGCTCCTCGCGCTCTGCGCCTTCGGCTGGTACGCCTGGATCTGGTGGCGCATGCCCGAACTCGCGCCGCATTTTTTCGGCCGGCAGCTCGACGAGACTTTCGGCAGCGGCACGCACGCCAAACCCGTTTATTGGTACTTCGCCCACTTCTTCGAGTTCTTCGCGCCCTGGGGCGTGCTCATCGTGCCGGCGGCGTGGATGGGCTGGCTCGGCTGGCGCAGGCGCGAGAGCCCGATGCCCTCGCTGCTGCGCTTTGCCTGGGGCTGGCTCGCCGTCGTGCTGATCCTGCTCACCGCGACGGTCAACAAACAGACGCAGTACGCCTTGCTGCTGGCGCCGCCGCTCGCGATCATCATCGGCCACTATATGGAGGCCGCGCGTGGCGCTTTCGCACGCGCCAACCGCGTGCTCTTCGGCCTTTTCTGCGTCGGCGTTCTCGCCGCCGCGATTTACGTCCTGAGGAAATCGACCGACCTGCCGGGCGATCTCCTCTGGCTGTTGCTGCCGCTCGCGCCTCTTCTGCTGCAGCGCACGCTGCGCGCAAGCGGCGTTTCGCTGCCCGTGCTCGTCGTCGCCGCGCTCAGTGCGACGGCCTTTCTCTACAGCCAGACGCGTCTTTCCAAGGAGCCGCACAAGCTCGCCGCGCAAACGATCGTCGAGGCGGTGGCCAGGGACGCGCCACTTTATCAGCTGAAGACTTCGCTCAACGACGGCGCGCTGTCGTTCTATGCCGGCCGCGTCGTCGCGCCGGTGCGCGCGGCCGAGATCCCGGCCCTGCTGGAAAAGCAAGAAGAGATCTGGCTCGTCGCCGAGCGCCTGCCCGAGCTTGCGAACTTGCCGCCTGCGCAACTGGTGGTCGCGACCGACGAGCTCAAGCTCTACCGCTTGCGCCGGCCTCAGTAAGGTTTCGCCTCGCCGAGCGGCCGCGTCTTGAAGCGCCGGTGCACCCAGAAGTACTGCTCGGGCATCGTGCGCACCGCCGCCTCTATCCATGCGTTCATGCGCGCCGTGTCGGCGGTGACGTCCTCGCTCGGGTAATCGGCCCAGGCATCGCCGATTTCGACGAGATAACCGCCGCCGCCCGGCAGCATGCGCGTCACGCAGGGCAGGACCGCCGCGCCGGCGGCCTTGGCGAGCCGGGAAAGGCCGGTGATCGTCGCCGTCTGGATGCCGAAGAAGGGAACGAAAATCGAATCGCGGCGGTGGAAATTCATGTCCGGCAGGTAGTAGAAGGGCCGGCCCGAGCGCATCGCCTTGATGCTCGTGCGCGCGCCGTCCTGGCGCGAGAGCAGCATCTGGCGGCCGAAGCGCAGGCGTCCGCGCAGGAGCAGCCGGTCGAAAACCGGGTTGGTCTGCGCCGTATACATGCTGACGACGTCAAAGCGCAGGCCGACCGCGATGCCGCCCATGTCGAGCCCGACGAAATGCGGCGCGAGCAGAATGATCGGCCGCCCGGCGGCGAGCAATTCGTCAATCTTTTCGCCGCCGACGAGGCGGCAGAGGCGCTCGACGCGCTTGCGGCTCCCCCACCACAGGATGCCGCGTTCGAGGACGCTGCGCCCGAGCGCCTGAAAGTGCGCCCGCGCAAGGCGCGCGCGCGCTGCTTCGTCGAGTTCGGGAAAGCACCAGTCGAGATTGGTTTGCGTGATCATGCGTCGCCGCGTGCCGAAGGCGTAGAGCGCGAGCCCGACGCCACGGCCGACGAGCGCGAGCACGGGCAGCGGCAGGAGATGCAGCAGCCAGAGCAGCAGCACCGCGGCACGGCTTAAGAGCGTTTTCAGCATGGGCGCAGCGGCGCGGCGCGGCGCGCCCGGGCCGGGTTGGAAATCTGGGGCGGGATCAGTATAGTCATGCAGGCAGGGCGAAAAGCAGCGAGGGCGCCGGCAATGGCGTCGCGGCATTGTAGGGCGATTCCATGCCGCTCGCCAGCGCCGGACGAAAGAGCGACTCAAGCGCGCGCCACCAAGCCGCCGCGCGCAACCGACCAGCGAGCCAGACGATGAGCCTTGAAATTGCCCCGCTGCTTGCCGCCGACATCGACACCGTCGCGGCGCTTGCGCGCGTCGTCTGGGAAGACGCCTACGCTGAGATCATCACGCCCGCGCAGATCGATTACATGCTCGCGCAGCGTTACGACGCGGCGCTGCTGCGCGCCGAGCTCAAGCGCGACGATCTGTGGTGGGACAAGGTGAGCGAGGACGGCGTGCTCGTCGCCTTCGCCTCGTCGTTTCTCGTCGCGCTGCCGGGACAGGCAAGAGCCATGAAGGTCGACAAGCTTTACGTCGATCCGCGCCGGCAGCGCCGTGGCATCGGCGCGCAACTGCTCGACGAGATTGCCAATCGCGCCGCGCACGCGCGTTGCGAGGCGTTGATTCCGGCCGTCAACAAGCGCAACGCGAAAGCGATCGCGGCCTACCGCAAGAGCGGCTTTGTCTTCCCCGATTCGGTCCCCTTCGACACCCGCCGCGGAGTCTTCATGGACGACTTTATAATGCTCAGGTCAGTGTGTCAGGGAGCAGCCAGCAAATGAAGTTGAAATTCACCAAGATGCACGGTCTGGGAAACGATTTTGTCGTCCTCGACGGTATTCGCCAGTCGCTCGACCTTAGCGAAGAGAAAATGCGTTTTCTCGCCGACCGGCATTTCGGCGTCGGCTGCGACCAGATCCTGATCGTCGAAAAGGCGCGTCAGCCGGGAATCGATTTCCGCTACCGGATTTTCAATGCCGACGGCGGCGAGGTCGAACAGTGCGGCAACGGCGCGCGCTGCTTTGTCCGCTTCGTCCATGACGAGGGCCTTTCCGCGAAGCGCGAACTCATCGTCGAGACGATGCGCGGGGTGATTTCGCCGCGCCTCGAGGACGACGGCAGCGTCACCGTCAACATGGGCGAGCCGATCTTTTCGGCGCCCGAGATTCCCTTCGTCGGCCAGCCCGAAAACCCGGACGCGCTCGTGCAGACGCTCGAGCTCGCCGGCGAGTCGGTGGAAATTACCGCCGTCTCGATGGGCAACCCGCATGCGGTGCAGGTCGTCGCCGACGTCGATACGGCGCCGGTGGCCGAGCAGGGGCCGCGCATCGAAGTGCACCCGCGCTTCCCGAAGCGCGTCAATGCGGGCTTCATGCAGATCGTCAGCAAGAACGAGATTCGCCTGCGCGTCTTCGAACGCGGCGCCGGCGAGACGCTCGCCTGCGGCACGGGCGCCTGCGCGGCGGCTGCGGCCGGCATCGCGCGCGGCCTGCTCGCCTCACCGGTGCGCGTGCATACGCACGGCGGCGAGCTCTCGATCGCCTGGGGCGGCAAGGGCGAGCCGGTACTCATGACCGGCCCCGCCGTCGCCGTCTTCAAGGGAGAAATCGAACTATGAGCATGAGCATGACTTCGGACGAAATCGCGCAATACCTGCAGCAGCACCCGCAGTTTTTCGAAGAGCACGCCGACTTGATGGCGCGCATCGTCATTCCGCACCCGCACGGCGGGCGGACGATTTCGATCACCGAGCGCCAGATGCTGGCGCTGCGCGACAAGAACAAGCAGCTCGAAGCGAAGATGAGCGAGCTCATCGCCTTTGGCGAGGAGAACGACGCGATCGGCGAAAAAATGCATCGCCTCGGCGTCGCGATGATCGCCGTCGCGAGCTTTCAATCGGTCCTGCACACGCTCAATTTCCACCTGCGCGACGATTTTTCGATTCCGCACGTCGCGCTGCGGCTCTGGGAACACCCGGACAAGATCGAAGAGTGGCCCGAGTTTGCCGAAGTCAGCCACGAGCTCCAGGTCTTTGCCGAAACGCTCGGCCAGCCTTTCTGCGGTTCGACGGCGGGGTTCGAAACCTCGTCGTGGTTCGGCGCCGCCGCGCCGCACGTGCGCTCGCAGGCGCTGATCGCGATGCGCAACGGCGGCGGAACGATCGGCATGATCGCGCTCGGCAGCGAGGATCCACAGCGCTTTTACGCCGGCATGGGGACGCTCTACCTCGAGCGCCTCGGCGAGATGGCCTCCGCCGCGCTCGCCCGCGTCCTGCGCTGAGCCCGGGCCGGGCGCTTTTCAGGATGCACGCGCTCGTTGCCGCCTACCTCGACGAGCTGGCGCTGCAACGGCGCCTCTCGGCGCACACGGTGAGCGCGTACCGGCGCGACCTTGCCGTGCTCGAAGCGCTCGTTGCCGAACTTCCCGCCGGCCTTTCCTTCCGCAATCTGCCGACGCATCAGCTGCGCCGCTTTGTCGCCGCGCTGCACGCGCGCGGACTCGGCGGACGCTCGCTCGCGCGTACCCTCTCGGCGTGGCGCGGGTTCTACGGCTGGCTCGGCGAGCGCGGCGAAGTGGCGACCAATCCAGTGGAGGGCGTACGCGCGCCGAAGAGCGCGCGGGCCCTGCCGAAAGTCCTCTCGCCGGACGAAGCCAATCGTCTGCTCGAGACGACGGGAGAGGGCCTCGCTGAGCTGCGCGACCAGGCGATGTTCGAACTCTTCTATTCTTCCGGATTGCGCCTTGCCGAACTGGCCGCGGTCGAGCTCGCAAGCGTCGCTGACATCCTTGCCGGCGAGCTTCGCGTGCTTGGCAAGCGCAGCAAGCTTCGCCTCGTCCCGGTTGGCGCCAAGGCGCGTGTGGCGGTTGCACGCTGGGCGGAGCGACGCGGCGAAATGGCCGCAGCCGATGAGCGCGCGCTCTTCGTCGGCGCCCGCGGCCGCCGCATTCACCCGCGCGTCGTCGAAGCCCAGCTCAAGCGCCGCGCGCTCGCGCAGGGCTTGCCGATGAGCGTGCATCCGCATCTCCTGCGCCACTCCTTCGCCTCGCACGTGCTGCAGTCATCGGGCGACTTGCGCGCGGTGCAGGAAATGCTCGGGCACGCGAGCATTGCCTCGACGCAGGTCTATACGCATCTTGATTTCCAGCACCTGGCCAAGGTCTATGACGCGGCGCACCCGCGCGCCAAGCGCAAGGACGAAGCGAAGCGCTAGCAGCGGCAAGAGCGACTTCCACCGCAAAGGCGCAAAGACGCAAAGGCAACGCAATCCTCTGCGAAACCTTGTTCTTTGCGCCTTTGCGGGGGATTTTAGCCGCGCAGCTCCGGCGGTTTCTCGCCGCGGGGAACGAAGCGAAGCGTTAGCAGTGGCAAGAGCGACTTTCACCGCAAAGGCGCAAAGATGCAAAGGCAACGCAATTCTTTGCGAAACCTTGTTCTTTGCGCCTTTGCGGTGGATTTCAGATGCGCGGGTCGGGAAGTTTCTCGCCGCGCGGGACGAAGCGCAGCGCGACGCCGTTGTTGCAGTAGCGTTTGCCGGTGGGCTTTGGTCCGTCGTTGAAGACGTGACCCTGATGCCCGCCGCAACGCGAGCAATGGTATTCGGTGCGCGGAAAGACGAGCAGGAAATCCTTCTTCATCGCCACGGCACCGTCGAGCGGCTGCCAGAAGCTCGGCCAGCCGGTGCCGCTTTCGTATTTCGTCTGGCTGTCAAAGAGCGGCAGAAAACACGCGGCGCAAACGAAAGTGCCGTCGCGCTTTTCGCGATTGAGCGGGCTCGAGCCGGGCGCTTCGGTGTCTTCCTCGAAGAGCACGCGATAACTCTCCGGCGGCAAGAGCGCAGCCCACTCGGCCTTGGACTTGACGAGCGGCGTGCCGCCGCCTTCCTTGCCGATCGCGAGCTGGACAAAGGGCAAGGGCAGCAGGAAGCTCGACAGGCCGGCCAGCCATCTGAGCGATTGACGACGATTCATGGGCTTCTCCGGGTGGGTGTCCTGATCTCTTCGCGCTTCGTACCTTGGTGCCTTGGTGCCTTGGTGCCTTGGTGCTCGCTGCTCGGCGCGCGTGCCGCGCATTTCCGGCTGTTCGGCAGCGGATCGCCGGCGCAGTTCCCGGCGCTCGAGCGCCGCCCGTCCCTATGAATTTCGTCTGAGATGCGAAATTGCAGTCGGCGAGACGATGTGTTAAAAGGAGGGTCTGTCGACATCGTGCCGTTCGCCCCCGCAGTCTATGGTTTTTTCCTTTTTCAAAAAGCCGCCGGAAAAAATGGTCGCGCGGCCGGCCGTCACGCCTCGTCCGGCAGCCGGTGATGAAAAGCCGTCGCCGCGCAAGGATGCGAAAGCCGAGAAGGGCGCTGCAGCGTCGGCGCCGCTCACGGTCGATCCCTCGCCCTCTTCGCTCGAGGCTGCCGATTTCGTGTTCAGCGAGAGTTCCCCGGATTTCCAGATCGAAGGCGACATCGATCCGATCGACGCCGAAGCCGAAAAGGCCGCGGTGCTTTTTGCCAACGGCCAGGACGAGATGGTCGGCGCGGCGCTCGAATACGCCGTCAGCATTCATCGGGCCGGCGCCGCCGAGCGCCTGTGGTTGATGCTCTTCGATTTTTATCGCCTGCGCGGCCAGGAAGCGGCTTTCGAGGCGCTCGCCGCCGAATACGCGCGCGCCTTCGAAAGGTCGCCGCCGACCTGGCGTGCGCGCGTCAAGAGCCCGGCGAAAACGCCGGCGAAGGCCAAGGCCAAGCCGCCGCGCGCCCTCGTTCCCGGCGCGCTCGTCTTTCCGGGAGATCTCACCGGCGATAATGGCGCTGCCTTTGACGCGCTGGCGCAAGCGCTCGAGCGCGGTGCGAAATTGCGCCTTGACCTTGCGCACGTCGCCGCCGTCGACAACGGTGGCTGTGCTCGCCTGCTCGCTTTTCTGCAGCAGGCGACCAAGGCCAGGGCCGAAGTCGAGCTGCTCGGCCGGGAACCGCTGGGCGCGCTGGTCGAGCGCTCAATCGAGGCCGGCCGCGCCGACAACGAGGAATGCTGGCTGCTGTTGCTCGAACTGTGTCAGTTGCAGGGACGCAATGAAGCCTTCGACGAGGTCGCGATCGACTATGCGGTCACCTTTGAAGTCTCGCCGCCGTCATGGGAGGCGCATCGCGTCGCAGCCCCCGAGCCCAAGCGGGCGCGGCCGAGCGCGGAAAGCGAAGCGCCGCCCGAGCCCGAAGCCGAGCCCGAGCCCGAGGCCGAGCCGGAAAGCGATCTGTCGACGGATGCTTACGCCCTGAAAGGCGACGTCAAGTCGGCGCGTTTTGCCGAGCTTGCCGCCATTGCCGCGGCGCGCGATTCGCTCGTCATCGATTGCACGGCACTCAGGCGCATCGATTTCATCAGCGCCGGCGCGCTGCTCAATGCCCTCTCGGCGGTGCGGCGAACGGGCAAGCAAATCGTCTTTCACCGGCCCAACCATCTTGTCGCCGAGCTCTTCGGCGTCGTCGGGCTGACCGCGATCGCGACCATCGTTTTTGCCCGACGCTGAGCAAGACCATGGAGCAGTATCACGGCACGACCATCATTTCCGTCCGCCGCGGCAATCGCGTCGCGATGGGGGGTGACGGGCAGGTGACGCTCGGCAACATCGTCATCAAGGCGAGCGCGCGCAAGGTCAGGCGCATTTACCAGGAGCGCATTCTTGCCGGTTTCGCCGGCGGAACGGCCGACGCCTTCACGCTTTTCGAGCGTTTCGAAGCCAAGCTCGACAAGCACCAGGGCAATCTCTTGCGCTCGGCGGTCGAGCTTGCCAAGGACTGGCGCAGCGATCGCGCCTTGCGCCGGCTCGAAGCGATGCTGGCGGTCGCCGACCAGGAAAACTCGCTGATCATCACCGGCAACGGCGACGTGCTCGAGCCTGAACAGGGCATCGTCGCCATCGGCTCGGGCGGCGCTTACGCGCAGGCGGCGGCGCGCGCGCTGATTGAAAACACCGAGCTCGATCCGGCCGAAGTCATCCGCAAGGCGCTGCAGATCGCCGGCGACCTGTGCATCTATACGAACCACAGCGTCACGATAGAGACGCTCGACTAGCGAGCTGAGTCCGGAAAATTCGAAGTCCACCGCAAAGGCGCGGAGGGCGCGAAGTTTTCGCAAAGGAGACAAGGGGCAGCACCGCGATTAGTTCGCGGCTTGCTTTGCGAGACCTCTGCCCCTTTGGCCTTTGCGGTGGATTTTCCTGCTAAATACCCAGTGCGATGCGGATGCCGTCGTAGCGCGCCGCGATTTCCGCGAAATTCCCCTGCAGTCGCGGCCAGGACAGGCCGAGTTGCGCGCACGCGAGGTCGGAGAGTTCGGGAACGCTGTTGTCGTCCTGCTCGCCCAGATCGAGGGCGTGGCTTAAGACTTCGCTCACATGCACGAGGTTGCCGATTTCGCTGGCGACTTCGTCGGGCTCGTGGTGGCCGGCGATCGCCTCGGCGATCTCGATTGGCAAGTTCCAGGCGATCGCGAGCGCCTTCCCCGCCGCCGCGTGGTCATAGCCGAAAACCGCTTTCTCGGCCGCGCACAGCGAGACGTCGCCGCGCCTGCGCAGTTCGAGCGCTTCGGTGTAATGCACCGGGCTTGCGGTAAAGAGAAGAAGCTGGCCGATGTCGTGCAGGAGACCGCAGGTAAAGGCGAGTTCGGGGTCGAGGCCGACGCGCTCGGCGAGCACGCGCGCACAGGTGGCGACGCCGAGCGAATGACGCCAGAGCACGCGCGCGTCGAAACCGGGGCCGCGGGTCTCGTAACGATACGCGAGCGCCGAGGCGAGGATGATGCTGACGACGCGGTCGACACCGAGGACGAGAAAAGCCTGCCGCGCCGAAAAGATCCGCGTCGACAGGCCGGAGCCGACCGAGTTGGCCGCGGCCAGCAGACGCGCGACGATCGCCGGGTCCGAGCCGATGCGCAGCGAAAGCGTTTCGATGTCGGCGCGCTCGTCGCCGAGGAGGCGGGTGAGGTAGTTGACGACCTCGGGCAGCGAAGGCAGCGCGCGCGCGTGCTCGGGCAGTTGTGCGAGGGTCGGGATCGTCATTGCGCGCGCTCCCGGCAATAGGCGAGGACGCACTCGCGCCGCGTTTCGCGCGCCGCGCTGCCGGGGGCGCGAAAAATGTGCGCGACGCGCGCTTCCGCGGCGCGCACATCCCTCGCAATCGTTTCTTCGTCGCGGGCGTCGAGGACGAGGACCGAGACCGTTTCGACGCCGCGCCGGATCAGGCGGTCGAGCATCTCGGCGTCGAGGACGGTGGCCGCGGCGAGCAGGGTATGCCCCTCATGATCGACGACCGGCGCGGCGAGCGCCATGCCGGGGATGACGCGCCCCGGCGCGCAGCACATCGAACGCGATTTCATCTGGCCCTCCCGGGTTCCGACAGCGGTTGATCGAATGCTTTACTTCGTCGCTTCATCCGGCGCAAGTTTGCCATATGGACCTTGCGATGAGAACATAGTGCCTGCACCGGACGAGAATTATCGCAGATGACCATTAAGCAGCTGACACCGCAGGAAATCGTTTCCGAACTCGACAAGAACATCGTCGGGCAGGGCAAGGCCAAGAAAGCAGTGGCGATCGCCTTGCGCAACCGCTGGCGGCGCTCGCAGGTCGAAGAACCGCTGCGCCAGGAAATCACGCCGAAGAACATCCTGATGATCGGGCCGACCGGCGTCGGCAAGACCGAGATCGCGCGCCGTCTGGCGCGGCTGGCGAACG
>CAZALA010000051.1:0-21637 GCA_964485725.1 uncultured Propionivibrio sp.
CCTGATAAATCGTGAATTTCACTTGGGCCCCGTCCTTCCGGTGAACTTGCTGACGACGCTGTCGAACCAGCTCTTCGACGGCGGCTTCAATTTGACGACCTTTTCGGTCAGCGCCTTCTGCAGCGCGAAGACGCTCTGCGGGCGATGCAGGTGATTGAGGCAAAGGCACCAGTCGATCGTCTCGAGCAGCTGATGCGAATAGGCGCCGTTCCAGCGCACCATCGCCGGAACGAGACGGTCCTTTTCCTGGCGATGGTCGGCCGACTGCGGCGCCGAAGCCGCGAGGCTCGCGTACATCGACGCGCCGACGCTGTAAATGTCGCTCCAGGGACCGAGCAATTCGCGCTCCTGGTAGTGCTCGGGCAAAGCGAAACCCGGCGTGTACATCGGTTTCAACATCGGCGTGTCGCGCGCCAGCGTCTGCCGCGCCGCGCCAAAATCGATCAGCACCGGCGTGTAGTCGTTGCGCATGTAGATGTTCGAAGGCTTGAGATCAAGATGCAGGAGCTTGTGTGAATGCACTTCGCGCAGCCCGTTGAGCAGCTTGGTGAAGACGTTGCGAATGAAGTTCTCGGTGATCACCTCGCGATTCTTCTGGATGAATTCCTGCAAGGTGCGGCCGTTCTCGTACTCCATCACCATGTACACGGTGTCGTTGGCGCGGAAGAAATTGAGCACGCGGATCACGTTCGGGTGCGAGAGCTTGGCGAGCGCGCGGCCTTCCTCGAAGAAGCACTTCATGCCGTAGCGGAAAGCCGGCATGTGCTCGTCGGTGATCACCGGGCTGATCTCGCCGGCGCCGCGCAAGGCGAGGCTGTTGGGCAGATATTCCTTGATCGCGACGAAGCGCCCTTCTTCGTCGGTCGCAAGATAAACGATCGAAAAGCCGCCGAGTGAAAGCTGGTGCTCGATACGATAGGCGTCGAGCTGGAAACCTGGAGGCAGCGGCTGGTTTGCTTGTTGTGTCATTAAGATCGAAGCTATGATGGGAGTTTCCCGGCATTCTCGGGCTTTGGCGATGCACTGTAAAGCCGGTGCTGCGGCGCCGATTCTTGTTTCTGCTGCGCGCTTTCGCCGCTTCTGCCGCTCTTTAGCGAAGAATTTCCAGGATGGCCATGATCTACAGCATGACGGGTTACGCGGCGCGGACGCTCGATATCGACGGCGGCGCCTTGCACATCGAGTTGAAAAGCGTGAACTCGCGCTACCTCGATTTCCAGTTCCGCATCGCTGAGGAGCTGCGGGCCGCCGAGCCGGGGCTGCGCGAACTCTTCAGCGCCAGGCTTTCGCGCGGCAAGCTCGAGTGCCGCTTGAGCTTTGCGCCGGCGAGCGTGCGCGCGCAGACGCAGGCGCTCAATGCCGAGCTGATCGCGCGCCTGAAGGCATTCGACGCGCAGCTTCGCGCCGAACTGCCGCTCGCCGCGCCGCTCAGCGTCAGCGAGGTGCTGCGCTGGCCGGGCATGTTCGGCGACGAGGCGATCGACAGCGAAGCGCTGGTTCCCTCAAGCCTCGCGCTCGCCAAGGAAGCGCTTGCCGATTTTGCCGCGAGCCGCGAGCGCGAGGGCGAGAAGCTCGCCGCCGTGATCCTCGAGCGCCTCGCGCGCATGCGCGAACTCGTGCGCGAAGTGGCGCCGCGCATCCCGCAGGCGCAAGCCGCTTTCCAGGAGAAACTGAAGCAGCGACTCGTCGAAGCGATCGGCAGCGCCGACGACGACCGCATTCGCCAGGAAGTTGCCGTCTTCGCCGTGCGCATCGATGTCGCCGAAGAGCTCGCCCGCCTGTCGACCCACCTCGACGAAGTCGAGCGCGTGCTCAAGGCCGGCGGCGCCACCGGCAAGCGCCTCGACTTCCTGATGCAGGAACTCAACCGCGAAGCCAATACGCTCGGCTCGAAGTCGCTCGTCAGCGAAGTCTCGCAGGCGGCGATGGAATTGAAACTCCTGATCGAGCAGATGCGTGAGCAGGTGCAAAACCTCGAGTGAGCTTTCAATCAGCGCCTTGGCGCGCTTTACAGGGAGACAGGCCAGACAAGACCCCGGCAGCAAAGCAGGACGCTTGACGCATCGCAGGATGGCACGATGCGGCAGGCGCGCAGTTCGTTGATCGACTCCGTTTAGGTTACTGATTCAGGCAAGCGAATCACGGCTCAGGGACGTCACTTTTTCAATCGAGGAAGGAAAGATCATGAACAAGAAGCTGTTTTGTGCAGTGCTGATGATGGCAGGTGCGATGCAGGCGTATGCCCAGAGCGCGTCCAAGCCGGTGACGCTGACTTTCGGTCACATCTTCGCTCCCGAGACCCTGGCCGGGAAGGGCGGTTACAAGTTCGTCGACATCCTCAAGGCGAAATCCGGCGGCACCATGAACGTCATCTACAAGCCCGGCTCGGCGCTCGGCGACGAGCGCGCGCACATCGAGCAGGTGACGACCGGGACGATCGACCTGATGGCGACCGGCGACGGCATGATTGCCGCCAACGCGCCCGATTTCGCCGTGATGACGATGCCCTTCGTCTTCCGCGACGCCGAGCACGCGATGAAGGTACGCTCCGGCGAGATCGGCCGACGCATGAACGAAGCGATGCTGAAGACCTCGGGCGTGCGCATCATGGGCTGGCAGAACATCGGCGCGCGGCAACTCACCAGCAACAAGCCCGTGCATAAGCTTGCCGACCTCAAGGGCCAGAAGATGCGCCTGCCCGACGTCAAGTGGTGGATCAAGGCCTGGGAAAAGACCGGCGTATCGGTCGCCACCGTCGCCTTCAACGAGCTCTATCTCGCGCTCCAGACCGGCACCGTCGATGCGGAGGAAAACCCCGCGGACTTCGTCAAGGGCCAGAAATTCTACGAAGTTCAGAAATACCTGATGCTGACCAACCACGTGCAGAACATCAACGGCTGGTACATGAACGACAAGAGGTTCCAGTCGCTCAGCGCCGAGCAGAAGAAGTGGCTGTCCGAATCGATTCAGGAAGCAGCGGCCTGGGTGACCGAGCAGGCGAAGACCGTCGATGTCGAGGCCATCCGCTTCCTCGGCGCCGAAGGCAAAATGCAGATCATCCGCCCCGACCTCGAAGGACTGCAGGCGCTTCTGAAGAACCTGCCGAAAGAACTCGGCGGCGACGCGGCGCAGAAGCTCTATGACGAAATCCAGGCGGTGAAATAGGCCCGAGCGCGCCGACATGACGCGGGACAAGCGGCGGGGCGACTACGAGTATTGGCTGCCAGGGGCCTTGATCGCCCTGCTCTTTCTGATCGGCTGCTTTCAGATCTTTTCCCGTTTCGTCTTCTCCTACCCGCTGACCTGGGCGGAGGAAGCGATGCGCCTTTGCTTCATCCTCTCGGTTTTTTCGGGCGCCTTTGCCGTGACGAAGAACCGCGCGCATCTTCTCGTCGACCTGCTGAGCATTTACGGCCGGCCGAGGATGTCAGTGCGCTGCTGGAAAGCGTATGAGCTCGTCGTCCTCGTCGTGCAGGCGCTGTTCTTTGCCTTATGCGCCTACGGCAGTTTCCAGATGGCCGCGGTGCGCTGGAACATCGTCTCGCAAACGATGCCTTTCTGGCGCGTCGGCTTCATGTATGTGCTGACCGGATCGGCTTTCCTGGGCTGCAGCCTGGCTTCTGCCTATTTGATTTTCAATCATCGCAAGGAAGAGCGGGCCGGATCATGATCCTCGGATTGGGGTTTCTCCTTCTTCTCGTTCTGCTCTTCGCCGGCATTCCGATTGTCGTCTCGATCGGTCTCTCTGCCCTCTTCCTGCTGCTCACCGGCCCGGTTCCCGTCAATAACTGGACGATGGTCTTTGGCCAGGTCACCGTTTCCGGCGTCGATAGTTTCGTCCTGATCTCGGCCCCCTTCTTCATGCTCGCGGGCGAGCTCATGAATACCGGCGGCATGACGAAGCGCATCTTCCGCCTGGCCGAGGCAATGGTCGGCTGGTGGGCCGGCAGCCTGGGCCAGGTGTGCATCGTCGCCAGCATGATCTTCGCCGGCATGACGGGCTCGGCGGTTTCCGAAGCCGGCGGGCTTGGCCTGATCGAGATCAAGGCGATGATCGATCGCGGCTACCGGAAGGATTTTGCCGCGGCGATCACCTCGGCGGCGGCGATCATCGGCCCGATCATCCCGCCCAGCATCCCGATGGTCATCTACGCCTCGCTCGTCAACGAATCGGTGAAGGACCTTTTTCTCGCGGGCGTGCTGCCCGGGCTCCTCATGGGGCTGGCGCTGATGATCGCCGTTTTCTTCTACGCCAAGTCGGGCGCCTGTCCGGCGCCGAATCCCTTTTCCTGGAAAGAGCTCGGGATCGCCGTGAAAGAAGGCGCCCTGCCGATGATGACGCCGGTGATCATCGTTCTGGGCATCTACCTCGGCGTCTTCTCGCCGACCGAGGCGAGCCTCGTTGCCGTTCTCTATGCGCTGATCATCGGTTGCGTCTACAAGGAGCTGACGGTCAGCAATGTCGTCCACGCCTTGAAGAAAACGATCGACTTCACCGGCGGCCTGTTTCTGATCGTCGCCGTCACCTCGCTGTTCGGGTGGACGATTGCCAGACACGGTTATCTTGACGAGCTGAACGGCTGGATCATGTCGCTGGGGCCCTCGCCGATGGGCTTCGTATTCGTGATGGTCGGGATTTTCCTCTTCGTCGGTTGCTTCATGGAGCCGATCGGCGCGCTGATCCTGATCACCCCGCTGATCCTGCCCACCCTGAAAAGCCTGCACATCGACCTCGTCTATTTCGGCCTCGTCATGGTGTTTACGCTGATGATCGGCCTGCTCACCCCGCCCGTCGGCCTCGTCCTCTTCGTCATCAGCAAGATCGCCGATATCAGTCTTGCCAATCTCGTCAGGGCAATCGTTCCCTATCTGGCGACGCTCCTTCTCGTCCTGCTGGTCGTCATCGTCTTCCCCGATATCGTCCTCTTTCTTCCCCGCGCGCTGCGCTGACTGAAAGCGCCGCGCGTCCAACCGCTCGCTGGAAGGACTTCAGATGGCCATCGATCCGATCATCGCTTCGCAAATCTACAAAGTGACGACCCCCTTCGACAAGACGGGAACCGTCTTTCTTTATCTCATCCGCAGCGAGGACTGCGTCGCGCTGATCGATACGGGCGCCGTCGATTCGCCGGCAACCGTGATCATTCCGGCCTTGCAATCGCTTGATCTTGAACTCAAAGACGTCGATCTCTTGCTCACCACGCACGCGCATCTCGACCACGCCGGCGGGCATAACGAAATCAAGGCCGCTTCCGGTGCGAAGATCTACCTGCACGAGGCCGATCTCTTCATGGCGCGTTCGATCGAGGCGCAGATCGAATACCACGTCGGTCCGCAGCGCGCGCTGGGTTTTCCGGAAGAGGCCCTGAAAGCGCGCGTGCAGCATGTCAAAGACAATGCGGGATCGCCGTTCGAGCCCGACGAAATGCTGCGAGACGGGATGACGATCGACGTCGGAAAAGTGCAGCTGCGCGTCGTGCACTGCCCCGGCCATACGCCTGGCCTCTGCTGCTTCTACTACGAGAAGGAAGGCCTGCTGTTTACCGCCGACGGCATCCAGGGGCAGGGAGCAAGGCCGGGCAGCTTCCCCTACTATTTCAACGCGCCCGACTATAAGCGTTCGGTGCTGAAGATCCAGGAGATCAATCCTGGAACGCTCTGCCTCGGACACGCATACCACGGCGGTTCGCTCGTCAATAATCCGGTACGCACGGGCGGCGATGTCGCCGCTTTCCTCAAGTCCTCGCTCGTGACTTGCAATGCGATTCACGAGGCGGTTCGCCAGGCGGCGCAGGGCGACGCCGGTTCGGACGTCGAGATCGCAAAACGGGCGCTCGACGACTTGTTGTACGAGATTCCGCAGCTGCGCAGCCGGCTCACTGGCATGCCGCTCCTCGCCGCGCCGACGCTGCTCTCGCATATCGAAGCGCTGAGAGCAGAAAGCTTCCCTGAAGGATAGGCGGCAGCTGGCAGTGCTTTCGCCGTCGCTGTGGCGCAGGCGTCGGCATCCCCATCGTCGTTCTTGAACAAGCTGTCGTCGCTGGCCGATCGCGAATGAACCAAAGCCTTTTCTCGGGTTCCACTGGGCTGCCGAAAGGAGGAAAACGATGGCTTTGGAACATGAGAAGCGAAAGCGCGGCAAAGCTCATCACTCGGATCTCGCCTCTGCGTCCGGGGCAAGGCAAGGCGCGGGCGAAAAACCAGGCGCCACGCTGCCTGCCGGTGATCCGGTGCTGCCCGCAACGACTCTGCGTGAAGCGACGCTGAGCCCAATGCGGCGAAGGGCGGACCGCCGGCAGACGAGCGCATTGATCGCATTTTGGGGCGAGGTCGAGCGGCGATCAGGCGTCGATCAACGCGCCTCGCCAAGCCGCAACGATATCGACGAAGCGGAGCAATAGCGTTTTCAGAGCTGTTGAGGACCGGTGCGAAAGGCCGATTTTGCTTCCAACTCGGCCCGCCGCCGCTTCGCTGCAATGACGGAACACCCAAACCCTGCTCGCCGACGGCGTTGCCGCTGTCGGGAATTCTTACACCGGCTGACAAGGCGTCGCCGGCGCGCGCTTTGGGAGGAAGCTGTTGCCCTTGTTAATCATGTGGTTATCGATCCATTAAGGCGTTGGCCCGCAAGTTGCTTAAAGCGCTTGTCGCAGGGCAGGACAAGCCTCTCAGGGAACGAAGATGAAAAACAAAATGCAATCAGCGGCGGGCGTGGCGATCATCGCCAGCTTTTTCGCCGCCCTCCCGGCAAACGCCGTCACCGTCAGCTTCGGCGGGCAGAATACCAATGTCCTCGGTGGCGACCAGTCGGGCCTGACGAGTCCCTTCGTGCCGATCAGCAATCTCGTCAATCCGGCAACCGGTTACTTCATCGAAACCTTTGACGCCGCGACGCACAATCCTCTGCTGCTGCCGGGACTGACCGAGTCGGTAAACACCCCGACGGAAAAGATCACGATCATCGGGCCTGGCGCTTCGTTCAATTCTTACAACGCCGTGAATGTCACCACCACCGGCGGCGGTTTTGCAATTCGCACGGCGACCGCTTCGGGCGTCGCGGCAGCGCCGGCCGGCGATTCGACGAACTTCGGCTTCGGCCCCTCGCCCGGCGGCACGATGCCGGCCACCGTGAACATCGATTACAGCCCCTTGCTGACAGGCGGCGCGACGATTTCCTACCTTGGCCTCTATTACGGTTCGATCGACACGTATAACAACATCGCGTTTTACAACGGCGATAATCTCCTTGCGGGAACGGGAATCCTCTCCGACGGCATCATCACCGGCGCGGAAATCCTGGCCAACCAGGGCGGCACCTCAGGCGATCAGTTCGGCGCCGGATCGAATGTCTATGTGAACCTTGCATTCGCGCCGGGCGAAACCTTTACGGCTTTCGAATTCCGCACGACCGGCGTCGCTTTCGAGGTCGATAACGTCGTCGTCGGGCTGACCACGCGCAACGTTCCCGAGCCTGCTTCGCTGGCTTTGCTCGGCATCGGCCTCTTCGGCATCGGCGCCATGCGGCGCAGGAAGACGAGCTGAAACAAGCTGTGACGACCCTCCAGACAGCCCGTTACGACGGGCTGTTTTGCATGCGGTGGTCCGCCGCCGTCGCGATTGACGGCGCCACGATCGCCAACGGCGAAATGACGTATACTCGTCGTGCTTGACGTTTTTGGCGCCGGCATTGGCAGGCGCTCCGTGCAGATCCGAGAAAAATGACAACAGGCGCAAATCCGCAAGACGCGATGGCCGCAAGCAGCGCAGTCAGCGACGACAAGGTCGGCGCCGCGCTCAATCAGCAGCGTTTCCAGATGCTCGAAGACATCGCCCGCGAACTCGCCGGCGACGTCGTCTTTCCCGTCGCTTTCAGCACGACCTTGCGCGTGCGCAAGGAACTGCAGGATCCCGACCTGTCGATCGAACGCGTGGCGAGCCTCGTCAGCATCGATCCGCTCGTCGTCGCCAAGCTCATGAGCCTCGCCAACTCGGTCCTCTACAGCCGCGACGGCCAGCCGGTGCGCGGACTGCCGGGGGCGATTCAGCGCCTCGGCCTGCAGCTCGTGCGCACGACCGCGCTGGCGATCGCGATGGCGCAGCTGCTGCGCTCGAAGGAGATGGTCTCTTTCGTCGCGCTTGCGCAGGCGCTGTGGGTGCATTCGGTAAAAACGGCGGTGGCCGCGCGCGTCATCGCGCGCACGCATACGCGCCTCAACCCCGACGAAGCGCTGCTCGCCGGGCTCGTCCATGACCTCGGCGCTTTCTACATGCTCTATCGCGCCGCGCAATACGCGGAATTGCGAGCGCGCCCCGACACACTCAAATACGTGATTCTCGAATGGCACGAGAGCATCGGCGTCTCGCTCCTCAACGCGCTTGGCCTGCCCGAAGAGGTGGTCACAGCGGCGACCGACCACGACCAGCCGCGGGCGCTGCCGCCAACCGGCGCGCGCACGCTTGGCGAGGTGGTTTATGCGAGCAATCTTCTCGCCGGCGGCTATGCGTCGTGGCTCGGCAAAGGCTTTGAAGCAGATGAGGCTGCCGCAGCGGCGCTGCAGGAGACCTACGCCGAGATTGTGCCGACGATCGAGAGCGAAACGAAGGAAATGCTCGCAGTCCTCGCCTGAGGGGCGAGTATAGTGTGCGTTGCACTGCCGGGCCGAAGGCGCATGGGCGGGACGGCGGAAGAAGCGAAGCCTGGCTTGACAGGCTGACGGCGCCCTAGAACAGCAAGAACCATGACAGAAAATCCAGACGCGACGATGGGCACGAGCGGATCGACCGGGACGGCCCGGGCGACGGCGGGTGCCACGGGTACCACGGGTACCACGGGTACCACGGGTACCAATTCCAAGGTCGGCGAGGCGCTCAACGAACAGCGCTTCCAGATGCTCGAGGATATTGCGCTCGAGCTCGTCGGCGAAGTCGTCTTTCCGACGAGCTTCAATACGACGTTAAGGTTAAGGCAGCAGCTGCAGGACCCCGATCTGCCGATTTCGCGCATCGCCAGCATCGTCAGCGTCGAACCGCTCGTCGTCGCGCGCCTGATCAAGCTTGCCAATTCCGCCGCCTACAGCCGCCACGGCGACCCGGTGCGCAATCTGCCCGGCGCGATCGCCCGGCTCGGCCTCGAACTCGTGCGCACGACGGCGCTCGCGATCGCCATGACGCAGCTCTTGCGTTCGAAGGAAACCGCCGCCTTCAGCGACCTTGCGCACGCGCTCTGGCGGCATTCGGTGAAGAGCGCCGTTGCCGCTCGCCTGCTCGCGCGCCGGTACACGCACCTGAATCCAGACGATGCCTTGCTCGCCGGCCTCGTGCACGACCTCGGCGCCTTCTACATGCTCTACCGCGCCGGCCATTATCCCGACCTGCTCGAGCGCCCGGACACGGTCAAGTACCTGATCATGCGCTGGCACGAGGGCATCGGCGCTTCGCTCCTGCACGCGCTCGGCATGCCGATCGAAATCGTCGAAGCGTCGATCGATCACGATCATCCGCGCGCGGTGATGCCGGTCACCATTCGCAGCTTCTCCGACATCGTCTATGTCAGCAACATCCTCGCCGGTGCTCATTTCGAATGGTTCCACCAGGACATCGACCCCGAGTCGATGGCCATGGGCGCCTTGCGCGAGACCTTCGCCGAAATCCTTCCCGAGCTCGAAATCGAAACCAACGAAATGCTCGCCGTCCTCGGCTGAGCGCCGAGGCGTCCCGGGGAAAAATCAGCTCTCGCCCTCGAGCAGCCCGCGCAGGTAGCCGACGCTAAAAGCCGCGGTGCCGGGGCCGTCGGGACGATAATCAAACGGTTCGACGGCGAGCGTTCCGCAGTAGCGATTGCGCCTGAGCGCTTTGATAATCGGCGCGAATTTCATTTCGCCCTGCCCCGGGCCGCGCCGGTTCGGATCGTTGACCTGGACGTGCGCGATGAGTCCGGTGGGCAGCCAGCGATCGATGAGTTCGGGCAGCGCTTCGCTCTCGGTGCGGCCAGCGGCGCTGCAGTCGATCATCGTCCGCAGGCTGGCGTGACCGACCTCCGCAACAAGCGCAGCAGCCTCGGCGACGGTGTTGATGAGCGGCGTCTCCTCTCGCGACAGCGGCTCGATGCAATAGGTCACGCCGTTTTGCGCCGCGGCGAGCGCAACTTGCGAGAGCGCGTCGGTGAGCCTCGCGAGCGCGAGCGCATGTGTCTCGCCGGGGGCGATGCTGCGCTGCTTCGGCGAGCCATGGACGAGCACCGCGCCGCCGAGTTCGGCGCACAGGCCGGTCATTCGCTGCATGACTGCGAGCGTGCGCGCGCGCAGCGCCGGATCGGGCGAAGTGAGCGAGAGATCGGCGGGCTTGACGAGCAGCCAGTGCAGCCCGGTGACGACAAGGCCAAAGGATTCGACGGTCGCGCGGATGCTCGCCGCTTCGCGCGTCGAGATCAGTTGCGGCTCGTCACTCAGGGTGAAAGGCGCGATTTCGAGCCCGTCGTAGCCGAGCGCCGCCGCGTATTCGCACTGCGTCGTGAAGGGCAGCGCGGCGAGGACTTCGTTGCACAGGGCGATGCGCATCGGCTGCACATGGTCGGTGTTCATCAAGCGATCCTTTCCGCCTGCGCCTGCGCCCTGAGCGCGAGTTCGCAAACCTTGAAGCAGTGCGCGTGGCTCATCGCCGTTTCGGTGCGCGCGAAAATGTCTTGCCGCAAATCGGCGTAATAGGGAAGGTCTTCACCCGAGCAATCGAAGTACTGCCGTCCCTGGTGGTTGACGAGGAAGAGGTGATCCTTGCCCGGGCGACCGCAAAGATCGGTGTATTTCCTGAGCTCGATCGTGCCCTCGCTGCCGACGATGAAGAGGCGGCCGTCGCCCCAGGTATCGAGGCCGTCGGGCGTGAACCAGTCGACGCGAATGTAGGCGCTGGCGCTGCCGGCGGCGAGGATGATCTCGCCAAAGTCCTGCAGGCCCGCGTCGTCGGGGTGCGCGAGGTTGCCGGCGCGCGCGCTGACGATCGTCGCGTCGCCGACCGCCGCGAAATGCAGGAACTGGTCGATCTGGTGCGAAGCCAGGTCGACGAGGATGCCGCCGTAGGATTCAAGATCGAAGAACCAGTCGGGCCGCAGGTGGCGGTTGAGGCGATGCGGGCCCAGCCCGACCGTCTGCAGGACACGGCCGATGGCGCCGCTGCGCACGAGCTCGGTCGCCTTGGTGACGGCGCGAACCTCGAAGCGCTCGGTGAAATTCACCGAATAAATGCGGCCGCTTTCGCGCTGCACGCGCTTGACTTCTTCGAGCTGAGCGAAGCTCGTCACGCCCGGCTTGTCGACCATGAAGTCCTTGCCGCTTCGCATCGCTTCGATGGCGAAGCCTGCGCGCAGGCAGGGCACCGCCGAGCAGGTGATGAGTTGCACGCTGGCGTCGTCGAGCAGCGTGCGGCGGTCGGCGACGCGGGGGATCTGCGGGAAGCGCTCGACGAAGCCCGCGAGCGTGCGCACTTCGCCCGCACTCCAGTAACCCGCGCATTCGGCACCGATCGCGAGCAGGCTCGCGACCTGATCGTAGATGTGGCGGTGATCGATGCCGATGACGCCGAAACGCAGTTTCGGGTAAGCCGCGGTCATCGGGCCTATTCCTTGAGCTCGGCGTGCACGAGGAGCTTCCTGAGCCAGCCGAAAGCGTTAAGTTGCGAGAGCGCCATCAGGATGATCGCCGCGGCGAAAACCATGCTGATCGGCCGCGTGATGAAGGGCGAGGGATCGCCCGACGAGAGGACGAGCGCGCGGCGCAGGCTGTTGTCGGCCATCGGCCCCAGGATGATGCCGAGCAGGAAGGGCGCAGCCGGGTAGGACATTTCGCGCAGGAGCAGGCCAACGATGCCGAAAACGAAGACGAGGTAAATGTCGAAAATGCTGTTGCTGATGACGAAAGCGCCGATGGTGCACAGGACATAGACGATCGGCATCAGGATCGTGCTCTTGACGGCGAGGATCCTGACCGTCGCTTTCGAAACGATGAGCGCGAGGAAAACCATCGCGATCGCGCTGATTGCCATATAGACGCTGATGTCGACGACAAAACCCGGCGACTCGCTCATCAGCAAGGGTCCGGGGCGCAGGCCGTGCAGCCAGAGCGCGGCGAGCAGCACGGCGGCCGGCGCGCTGCCCGGAACGGCAAGCGAGAGGACCGGTATGATGGCGCCGCCGATGCAGGCGTTGTTGCCGGTCTCGGCGGCGACGACGCCCTCGTACGCGCCCTTGCCGAAGCGCTCGGGCGTCTTGCTCGACTTCTTCTCGGCCCAGTACGAGAGCCAGCCGGCGACGTCCTCGCCGACGCCGGGAATGATGCCGATGGCGACGCCGATCACCGACGAGCGCACGATATTGAGCTTGTTCTTCAGCATGATCGCGAAGCCCTTCTTCATTTCCAGCGAAGAAGTCCTGATCTGCGCGCGCGCGGTGCTCGAGACGAGGCCGTAAAGGATTTCCGGGAAGCCGAAGAGGCCGATCATCACCGGGATCAGCGGGATTCCCGACATCAGGTCGATGACGCCGAAAGTAAAGCGCGGGTAGGCATTCATCCCGTCCATGCCGATCTGCGAGACGATGAGACCCAGAATGCCCGAGATCCAGCCCTTCAGCGGGTCGGTGCCGGCGGTGAGCTGGCCGCAGATCATGACGCCGAAAAGCGCGAGCAGGAAGAACTCATAAGCGCCGAACTTGAGCGCGAGCAGCGCGAGCGGCGGCGTTAGCAGCAGGATGCACAGCGTCCCGGTCAGCGTGCCGATGCACGAGGACATCGTCGCGATGAAAATGCCAAGACCGCCTTCGCCGCGCTGGCCGATCGGAAAGCCGTCGACGGCGGTCGCGGCCGAGGCCGGCGTGCCCGGGATGTTCATCAGGATCGCCGACTGGCAGCCGCCCGAAATCGCGCCGACATAGACCGCTATCAGCGAGAGGATCGCGACTTCGTTGGCGAGCTTGTAAGTGAGCCCGGTCAGGAGCGCGACGGCCATCGTCGCAGTGAGGCCCGGCAGCATGCCGACGATCAGTCCGAAGAAGACCGAGAGGATCATCGTAAACAAGCTCATCGGCTGAACGACGAAATGCAGAACGCCGAGAAAATAATTCCAGTCCATTTGATCTCTCCTAGGGCAGCGGCACGTGGAAGATCGTCTGGAAGACGCCGTAAAGGCTGCCCACCACGAGGACCGTGATGAGGACGCTCTTGATGATCGAGGTCGCTTTGAGGATGGCCATCAGCGCGATCATGAAGATCGACGTCGACAGCCAGAACGGCAGCCGCGGTACCAGTGCGAAGGTGTAGATCGCCAGGACGACGCCGCCGAGCAGCATTTCGCGCGCGACTTTCGAGCTCACGAAAGTGCCGGACCAGGCGCGGAAATCGGCAAAATTGCGCGCGACGCCGTTTTCCCGAATGCTGCGCTTGAACAGGAGAAAACCCGTGAACAGGAGCAATACCGCGAGCAGCATCGGCAGCATGCCGGGCGACGCGTACATCGCGCCGCCGACGTCAACGCCCATGCGGTAGCAATCGACGATCATGACAACCGCAAGCAGCATCAGCGCGATGCTGGTAATGAAATCAAAATGGGTCTTCTTTTCCACGCCCAAAACTCCTGGTGAAAGCCGCCGGCAAGCGCTCACGCGTACCGGCGGCCGATTGCGGATCAAACAGCGATTACTTCATTTTCGGGAAGCCGAATTTTTCGGGCGAGATCTTCGCCGTGCCACCTTCAAACAGCGTCCACGAAACGATCGACGAAAGCTTGGCGACGTGCGCCTGCGCCGCGTCGCCGGAGAGCGCCAGGATGACCGAGCCTTTTTCGGTCGCGAACTTCTTCATCGTGTCGCTGGCGACCGCGATCTTGAAGGCGTCGTCGATCGCTTTGACGACGTTGGCCGGCGTGTCTTTTGGGACCATGATGCCGAAGGACTCGCCCATCGGCAGGTAGGGCTTGATATCGGGGACCGAGGCGGTGATCGGCGGGATATCGGCGGCGCCCGAGAGCTTGAAGGGCTGGTCCATGAGCACCGCGAGTGCGTTCATCTTGCCGGCGCGGATATGGTCGACCATTTCCATGAGGAGCTGCGGGACGATGTCGACTTCGCCGGAGAGGCCACCGATGATCGCCGGCGCGCCGCCCTGATACGAGATGTGCTTGTAAGGCAGCTTGGTGCCCATCTTCAGCACTTCGGCGCCCATGTAGCCGCCGCTGCCGACGCCAGCCGTGCCGAAAGTGATCTCACCGGGCTTGGCCTTCAGCGCCGCCAGCAGATCGTTCATCGACTTGTACTTGGCGTCGGCCCCGCCCTTGGTGACGATGGCGTTTGGCGAGTAGGTGGCGATCCAGATGTTCCAGTCCTTGTAGGTATTCTCCATGTAGCCCATGACGGGATACGAGGAAAATGCCAGCAGGCCGTTGGCGGCGATCGTGTAGCCGTTGTGCGGCTTGTTCCAGACGGCGATCGTGCCGATCGAGCCGCTGGCGCCCGGCTGGTTCAAGACCGAAACGTTGGCCTTGAGCGCCTTGCCCATTTCCTCGGCCAGCGCGCGCGTCGTCAGGTCGGTGCCGCCGCCGGGCGGATAGGGAACGACGATCGAAATGTCCTGCGTCGGCCATTTGGCCGGTGCCTGGGCGTTGGCAAATTGCGGCAGCAGAAGCGCCATGCCGATGATGCTGAGTGCGATCTTCTTGCTCATCTTCAACCCCTCAAAAAAAAGTAATGCACGTTTGAACAAACCTCGTCACCTGCGGAGGATCGACTTGCCTGCTACGACGGAACACGGGAACGACTGCCTGACGGGATGCTGCTCCGGATTCTTGATCGCCGCGAGCAGCAGGGCGGCCGCGGCCTCGCCCATCTGCAGCTCGGGGCGCTGGATGCAGGTCAGCTGCGGGCGCAGCACGCCGGCCCACTCCGGGGTGCCGACCATGACGAGCGAAATGTCCTCCGGCCAGCGCACGCCGCAATCCTGGAAATGCAGCAGGGCACCCTTGGCGGTTTCATGGTGGCCGAGGACGGCGGCGCTCGCCGGCGAGGCGAGGAGCTGCGCCGCCATGCGCCGGCCGGCGGCTTCCGAGAGCTCGTCGAGCAGGACGATTTCCTGATCGGCGCCGACGCCGTATTCGCGCAGCGCGGCGCGGTAGCCATCGACGCGCTCGCGCACGTTGGGGATCGGCGAGTCCCAGCCCGAGAAAGCGATCGCGCGGTGGCCGGCGGCGAGCAGTTCGCGCGTCGCGAGATAGCCCGACTCGTAATTGTCATGGCCGACGAAGTTATGCTCGGCGTGCGCATCGGCGAAAGAGCGCTCGAGGATCACGAAAGGAATCCGGTGCGTTTCCAGCAGGGCGACATTGTCGGGGCGCGACAGCGCCGGGCAGACGATGCAGCCGTCGATGCGCTGCGAGACGAGGCGCTCGAGAATCATGCGTTCCTGCTCGGGGTCCTCGTCGCTGTTGCAGAGCGTGACGACGTAGCCTTCCTGGCGCGCCGCCGCGACGATCTCGACGCACATGCGCGTGAAAAAGGTATTGCCGAACTGCGCCACGACGACGGCGAGGATGCCGCGCCGCTTGCCCTTGATGCTGCTCGCCGCGGCGTTCTTGACGTAGCCGATTTCGGCCGCCGCCTGCAGCACGCGCTCGCGCAGTTCCGGGCGCAGATAGCGCTCGTTGTTGCTGAAAACGTAGGAGACCGTGGCGATCGAAGTCCCGGCGCGTTTGGCCACGTCCTTGATCGTTGCCGATTTTCTGGGTTTTGCCGCGGTCTGCATGAGCGCTTCATGGAAACGTTTACACGCGGCATTATTGGAGCCTCTAACGACTTTGTCAATGCGCGGTAGGAGCCCAATTTATTGGGCGATTGGTCGGCGCAATCGCCGCATCGCCCGATGAATCGGGCTCCTACATGGGATTCCGGCTAATCCTTGATGACTTTCTCGAAGATCTCTTCCTGCTCGGCGAGCTTGGCTTCGACCTTCTTGTGGCCGCGGATTGCGAGGACCAGGGAAACCACGGCGAGGATCATCAGGACGACGGCGATCGGCCGGCTGACGAGGATCATCGGGTCGCCGCCCGAGATCACCATCGCCCGGCGCAGGTTGGCTTCGGCCATGGGGCCCAGGATCAGCGCGAGCAGGATCGGCGAGAGCGGGTAGTCGTAGCGCGACATGATGTAGCCGAGGATGCCGAAAGCGAGCGTCGTATAGACGTCGAAGACGTTGGCGCGCATGGCGAAAGCACCGACCGCCGAGAGCACGAAGATCGACGGCGTCAGGATCGAGCGGTCGACCATGATCACGCGCGCGAAGAACTGGATGCCGGCCATGCCGATGAACTGCATCGCGAACTGCGCGATCATCATCGAGGCGAAGATCTGGTAGACGATGTCCATGTGCTCCTTGTAGAGCATCGGACCGGGCTGCAGACCCTGCATCACGAAAGCGCCGAGCAGCACGGCGGTCACGGCGTCGCCGGGAACGCCGAGCGAGAGCAGCGGGATCATCGCGCCGCCCGAGCACGAGTTGTTCGCGCACTCGGCCGCCGCGAGGCCCTCGATTTCGCCGTGGCCGTAGCGCTCCGGGTGCTTCGACGCGCGCTTGGCTTCGCCGTAGGAGATGAAGGCCGCGATGTCGCCGCCGGCGCCCGGAATCGCGCCGATCACGGTGCCGATGATGCTCGAGCGGCAGAGCTCCTTGAAGCAGTACTTGATGTCGGCCCAGCTTGGCAGGTACTGGTCGAGCCTGGCCTTGATCTGGATCAATTGGTTCGACTTCTGCACTTCGTTGAAGACTTCGGAGACCGCGAAGAGGCCGATCAGCGTCGGGATGAAAGGCGGGCCCTCCATCATTTCCATCATGCCGAAAGTGAAGCGCGGGTAGCCCGAGATCGGGTCGAAGCCGATCGTGCAGATGAGGAGGCCGAAAAAGCCCGACATCATTCCCTTGATCAGCGAGCGGCCGGAAATCGAAATGATCACCGAGAGGCCAAAGATCGCCAGGCCGAAATACTCGACCGGGCCGAATTCGAGCGCGACGCTCGAGACGAAAGGCGAGGCGAAGGTCATGATCAGCGCGCCGACGACGCCGCCGAAGAAGGAAGCGAAGAGCGCCATCGCCATCGCCCGGCCGGCTTCGCCGCGCTTGGCCATCGGATAGCCTTCAAGGACGGTGGCCGCCGCGGCCGGCGTTCCCGGCGTGCGGATGAGGATCGCCGAGATCGCGCCGCCGTACATCGCGCCGCAGTAAATGCCCATCAGCATCGACAGGCTTTCGAGCGGCGGCCGGCCGAAAGTGAGCGGCAGGAGCAGCGCGACGCCCATCGTCGCGGTGAGGCCCGGCAGCGCGCCGATGACGATGCCGGCGGTCGTGCCGACGCAGATCATGAAGACGATGCGCAGCGTGAAGACGTCGCCGTAGCTCGAAAACATCAAAGCCCAGTTGAATTCCATCGTCTTCCTCGCTACAGATAGTCGGCGAGGATTCCCGCCGGCATCGAGAGATTGAGCAGCTTTTCGAAGATCAGCCAGATCGCCAGCGTCACGACGATCGGTGCGACGACAACTTGCAGCGGCTTGCGATTGCCCATCATCAGCATCATCAGCGCGAGGAAGACGACCGAACTCGGCAGGAAGCCGAGCGGCTCGACGACGGCGCAGAAAACGATCGCCGCGGCGAGCGTCGTCAGGCCGCGCTGCGTGCCCTTATCCGAGAGCCGGATCGGCGCGACGCTGCCCTTGCTCTTGCCCTTGATGGCGAAAATAATCAGCGCCGCGCTGAAGATCATGAGCAGGCCGGCGAGAATGTTCGGGAAGAAACTGGGGCCGACTTTCATGATGTAGTCGGGCGGCATGTGCGAGCCCTCCCAGATCACGTAGAGGCCGATCAGGATGCCGATCAGGCCCCCGACGATGTCTGCGACTTTCATGTTCAACCACTCCGTTTGGCAACTGTGCGGGTGCAAAAAAGGGCGGCCATTGCGGGCCGCCCTCTTCGTTTCCGTCTCTCTATTTCTTCGCGAGGCCGAGGTTCTTCATGACGGCGGCGACGTCCTTGTAGTTCTGGTCGAGGAAGGCCGTGAAGTCGGCGGCGTTCTGGTAGGCGAGATTGAGCGAAGCCTTGGCCGCGAATTCCTGGAACTCCTTGGTATCGAAAGCCTTCTTGTAGGCGTCGGCAATCTTCGCCTTGACCGGCGCCGGGACGCCCTTCGGCAGCGCCAGGCCGCGCCAGGTGTAGAACTGCACGTCAACGCCCTGCTCGCGGAAAGTCGGAACGCCGGGGAAAATCTTGTCGCGGTTCTCCGACATGACGCCGAGGATCTTGAGGTTACCGGCCTGCGCCTGGCCGCGCACTTCGGCGACCGAAACGGCGACTGCCTTGATGTGACCGCCGACGAGCGCGGTGACCGCCGGCTGCGCGCCGTCGAAGGGGACGTGCTTGACCTGGACGCCGGTTTTTTCAGCGGCAAGACCGGCGGCGATATGCCAGACCGAGCCCGGCGCCGAATTGCCGATGGTGATTTCGCCCGGATGCGTCTTGGCGTAATCCATGAAGCCGCGCACGGTCTGGTAGGGCGCGTCGCTGCGGACGGTGAGCGCGGCCGGGTCGGAGTTGATGCGCATGATCGGGTCGAAGTCCTTCCACGTGAAAGGAACGAGCCCCTGCGGCGGCAGCGAATTGAGTTCGAAGGTGATCATGCCGACCGTGTAGCCGTCGGGCCGCGCGGCGCGAATCGCGTTATGGCCGATGGCGCCGGCGCCGCCCGTCTGGTTGACGACGTTGATCGTCTGGCCGAGAAACTTTTCGGCTTCCTTCGAGAGCGCGCGCAGGAGGACGTCCGTACCGCCGCCTGCGGTCCACGGGCAAATCACGGTGACCGGTTTGTCCGGATAGGCGGCCAGCGCCGGACTGGCGAGGGTAAACCCTGCGCTGGCGACCAGGGCTGCGACTCCAACAAGCATCGTTCTGCGTTTCATCGTTGAACTCCTCGTTTTCTGCTGCTGTTTTGGGAAGGGGTGTGCTGCTGGCCTTGCGGCCAACCGTCGCGCCTTGGCGAACACTGCCCTGCACTCTAGTCTCGGCCAATGCGGGCGTCAATCCTTTCACGGTAAAGTCGTCAGGCCAAAAAGCGATGCGTAAGCAGCGTTGGCCCGCAACCGCGGCATCGCCGAATGAATTCGGCTCCTGCAAAAAATGCAGGAAAGGGAGAGGCTGTAGCGATGCGGCCTTTTGCGATCCGCCGTCGTATCGCCTATTTGCTGATCGCTTCGTTGCGGCCGGAGAAGCGGTCGCTCATGCGCAGCGCCGCTTCGCCAAAATCGCCTTGCGGCGTTTCGCGGCAGTACTGGTCGATGAAGTTTTCGATCGTGCCATTCGAGACCACGGCAACGGGCTGGCTCTGGCGCGCGTAGTTGTGTCCGGTGAGCACGCCGCGCACCCATGCGACATAGACCCGGCGCTCTTCGCGGTCGTCTTTCGATTTCTTCCAGATGCTGCACGACATGTCGTCGAAACCGACCATCCTGGTCGCGGCCGGTGCGGCCGTGGGCAGCACGATGGCGAGCAGGCAGAAGCACAGCAGCAAGACCTTTCTCGACATCGTTATTTCTCCACGCGCAAGCGAAGCGCCAATTCTCGCCTTTATGGCGGGTGCCGTCCACGAAATCGCGACGGCGCCCGGGGAGGGCGCGTACAATCGAGCCCTCGACAGTTCATCCCGACTCGCGCTCGCCTTGCGTCCCATGATAGGTCATCTGTACGTCGTCGCCGCGCCCTCGGGCGCGGGAAAAACCACGCTCACGCGCCTGCTGCTCGAAAATGACGCGCTCATCAGCCTGTCGATCTCGACCACGACGCGCGCGCCGCGCCCGGGCGAGCAGAATGGCCGTGACTACGATTTCGTCGACGTCGCGACCTTCAAGGAAATGGCGGCGCGCGGCGACTTTCTCGAGTGGGCCGAGGTGCATGGCAATTACTACGCGACCTCGCGCCGCTGGATCGATCGCGCCATGGCCACCGGCCAGGACGTGCTGCTCGAAATCGACTGGCAGGGCGCGCAACAGGTGCGCAAGGCTTTTCCGGAGGCGATCGGTATTTTCATCCTGCCGCCCTCGCTCGCCATTCTCGAAGAGCGTCTCGCGGCCCGCAATACCGATTCGGCGGCGACCGTCGCCCGGCGAATCGCCGCGGCGCGAGACGAGATGCGGCATGCGGACGAATTCGACTATGTTATTATCAACGCTGATTTGCAGCAGGCGCTCATGGACATGATGGCCATCGTCCGCTCCTCCCGCCTGCAATACGCAAGCCAGCGCCAGCGGAACGCGGCGCTCTTCGCAACATTGCTTTGATCTTCAGGAACTTCAAAATGGCAAGAGTAACCGTAGACGATTGCATGCACGTCATTCCGAACCGCTTCCAGATGACGCTCGCCGCGACCTACCGCGCGCGTCAGATCTCGGCGGGCGCAACGCCGATGGTCGAAGCCGATCGCGACAAACCGACGGTAATCGCCTTGCGCGAACTCGCGCTCAGCCTGTACGGCCTGGAAGTCTTGAATCGCGGTCACCTCTGACCGACCTTGCAGCTGTGGTGACCGATCGTGAGTTCCGACGCCGCGGCTCCCCGGGTCCCTGACGCTCCGGACACGCCCAAGCCACCCGTCCCGGTCGGCCGCAAACCAGTCCAGGGAAGCCCCGCCAAGCCCACGTACCAGTTCGAGGACCCGGCCTACCGGGTTTTCGTCGACACCTTGAGCTACCTCGAGCCCGACGAGATCGCGCTCGTGCTCGAAGCCTACCGCTTCAGCGAGGAAGCGCACCGCGGCCAGCGGCGTCTCTCGGGCGAGCCTTACATCACGCATCCGCTCGCCGTCGCCGGCGCGCTCGCCGAGTGGCGAATGGACGCGCAGGCCGTCGTCGCGGCGCTCCTGCACGACGTCATGGAAGACACGGCGGTCGTCAAATCCGAGATTGCCGCGCGTTTCGGCAAGCAGGTCGCCGACCTCGTCGATGGCCTCTCGAAACTCGAGAAGATCGAGTTCCAGTCCTATCAGGAAGCGCAGGCCGAGAACTTCCGCAAGATGCTGATGGCGATGGCGCGCGACCTGCGCATCGTCCTCATCAAGCTTGCCGACCGCCTGCACAACCTGCAGACGATGGCGCCAGTACGGCCCGAAAAGCGCCGCCGCGTCGCCCACGAGACGCTCGAGATCTACGCGCCGATCGCCACGAGGCTTGGCCTCAACAGCATCTCGCGGCAGTTGCAGGACCTCTCGTTCAAGCACATCCATCCGATGCGCTTTCGCGTTCTGACGCGCGCGGTGAAGGCGGTACGCGGCAACCGGCGCGAACTTCTGTCGAAAATCCTCGAGGGCATCCACGAGACGCTGAAAGCCGCGCACATCGAGGCCGGCGTCTTCGGCCGCGAGAAAAGCCTGTACTCGATCTATCACAAGATGGTCGAAAAGCACCTCTCGTTTTCGCAGGTGCTCGACATCTACGGTTTTCGCATCATCGTCCGCGACGTGCCGACGTGCTACCTCGCGCTCGGCGCGCTGCATTCGCTGTACAAGCCCGTCCCCGGCAAGTTCAAGGACTACATCGCGATCCCCAAGGCGAACGGCTACCAGTCGCTGC
>CAZALA010000052.1:0-15302 GCA_964485725.1 uncultured Propionivibrio sp.
CGGCCACCGGCGACGCGACGGCAGCGGAGTCGGCGCTCGCCGGCGCGAGCGCGACTTCAGGCGTTGGCGAGGCAGGCGCCAGCGCGCTGCTGTCGGCCACGATGCTCAGGGCGCCGAAGGCCAACACCAGGCCGATCGTCACCCAGCCGTGCAGCAAGAGGTGCGAAGCGGTATCGGTTCGACACGAGGCAGGGGCTTGAAGCGATATCGTTGCAGGCATGGTCACTCTCCTTGAGGACGTTCGTCACACGAAAAGCCGCGCGAAGAACTGTTGAAGGCGCGTGAAAAGCCCGCCAGAAGGGCGCTCCGAAGAACGCGCGGGCGAAAATGCCGATCTGTTGCGACTTGTTTTGGCATGGATCGGACAGGTTCGACGGCAGCAGACCCAAAGAGTTCCTGCCGCGCGACCGCGTGCCCGGGCGCACAGGCGCCAGCCAGCCTCGCGCACCGGCCGTCGCCGGGAGCCCACCGCGGCGCGCAGGACGCGACGCCGGCCAGGCGAGGGATTAGAATAACGCGCTTTTGCCGGCCCCCGGCCAAAGGCGCGAGCCTTCCCCTTCGACCCGCGCGCACAGGAGATTTCGCATGCTCGGTCCGTTCATCAACAGCGCGCTGCTCGCCGCCGGCGGCCTTGCCGGCGCTGCGCTCGGCCCGCGCTTGCCGGCGCGCATCCGGATGGCGATGCCGCTCACCTGCGGCATCATCTCGGTGGCGATCGGCACGGCCATGATGAACAAGGTGGCGACGATCCCGGCGGTGGCGCTTGCGATGCTCGCCGGGGCCTTTATCGGTGAACTCCTGCTGCTCGAACGCGGCCTCGAACTCGCGATCGGCTGGGCGCGCCGACACGCCGAAAGAATCCGGCCCGGCGAGCCCGGCAAGCTTGAGATCGAGGACTTCGTCGGCAAGTACGTGACCATTCTCGTCCTCTTCTGCGCGAGCGGAATGGGCGTCTTCGGCGCGATCCGCGAAGGCATGACCGGCGACGCGAACATTCTTGTCGCCAAGGCGATGCTCGACCTGATCACCGCCGCCATCTTCGCCGCCGAACTGGGGTACGCGGTGAGCCTGATCGCGCTGCCGACGCTCGCCGTGCAGAGCCTGCTCTACGGCGGCGCCCATCTCATCGTGCCGCTCGCGACAGCGGGCATGCTTGCCGACTTTTCGGCCTGCGGCGGCATCATCATGCTCGCCACCGGCCTGCGCATCTGCGGCATCAAGATTTTTCCGATCGTCAACATGATGCCGGCGCTCTTTCTCGTGATGCCCTGCTCGGCAATCTGGTCGAGGCTGTTCGCGTGATGCGCTCGACGCGCGCCAGCGCCGCGGTGGCCCGGCTCAACCGGCGCGTCAAGGGGCAGCGCTACGAGCTCGTGGTGACCGGTGCCGGCCTGTTCAGATTGCGCGAAGAGAGAGAGGACGACGGCGTGGCGAGCGATCTTGGCAGCGCCCTCGCGCTCGACGCTTTTGTCGCTTTCGTCGACGCCCTGCACCGCGAACCGCTGCGCCCGCCCTCAAAAAACGACGCGGCGTTTGCCCGGCAACTCGTGAAAAAGCGCTGAGCGGGGCAAGACGTGCGAACCAGGCCGGCGCAGAAGGCGAAAGCCTTGCCAGGCGTTAGAATGGGCTGCGATGCGATCCGATGACCTCTCCGCCCCTGCCGACCTGCCCGATCGCGCCGCGTCGCCATCGACGCGCTTGCCGTGCTACTTCGCCATCGCTTACGGCGCCCTCATCGGCTACGCCAGCCTGCATCCGTTTGCGGGCTGGCACGATCCGGGGCTCTCGCCCTTCGCTTATCTTGAGGCGCCGTGGCCTCGCTACTGGACGCTTTTCGATCTTCTGGCCAACCTGATCGCCTACCTGCCGCTCGGGTTCTTCACCGCGCTCGCCTTGCGGCGTTCGCCCCGCCGCCTGCCTGCCGCGATCGCCGCCATCCTCGTCGGCGCGCTCTTGAGCTTCTGCCTCGAATCGCTCCAGACCTGGCTGCCCTCGCGCGTCGCCTCCAACGTCGACCTTGCCTGCAACAGCCTCGGCACGGCGCTCGGCGCGCTCCTCACTTTCCGCTACGACGAGCACTTCTTCGATCGCATCGGCGTGCTCCAGCGCGACCTCCTGGCGCCGATCCCGCACGCCGAGCTGGGGCTCGTCATCATCGGCCTCTGGCTGCTGACGCAGCTCTCGCCCGAGACCATTCTCTTCGGCGCCGGCGACTTGCGCCGCCTGCTCGAGATCACGCCGACCGTCCCCTACGCGGCAAGGTCCTTCTTTGCGATCGAGACGGCGATCATCGTCTGCAACACGGTGGCGCTCGGCGTCTTCGTGCGCACGCTGCTCTCCGGGCGCGGCTCGACCTTCCTCGTGCTCGTCGCTTTCTTTGCGCTCGCGCTCGTCGTGCGCACGCTCGCCGCGGCGATCCTCGTCGGCCCCCACAACGCCGCCGCCTGGCTGACCCCTGGCGCCTCGATCGGGCTGATCATCGGCGGCACGCTGCTCTCGCTGCTGCTTTTCCTGCCGCCGCCGATGCGCATCGCGCTCGCCGGGCTGGCGCTGATGGCCGGCACCGTCCTCGTCAACATCGCCGAACCCAACCCCTACTCGGGCGCGGCGCTGACCGCCTGGCGGCAGGGTCATTTTCTCAATTTCAACGGACTCACGCGCCTGGCCGCGAGCTTCTGGCCCTTCATCGCCTTTTTCTATCTGACGCTGCTTGGCCGCAGATTGTAGAAGGCCGGGGCGCGCCATCTTTTGCGCCGCGCGAGTTTAAAATGCACGTCGGCGGCGATTGAATGAACGCGCGCTGCGACAGTCAGAGCTAGCAGCCTGTCCGGCTTGATGGGTCGCAGCGAAAAATGTGGGAGGCGAGCTCAGCTTTGCTCGGATTTCAAGCGAATAGTTATTCTATTCGCGCAGGAAGCCGGGCAAAGATCAGCCGCCTTCCCACTTTTTGCAGCCGACTCGGTCAAACCGGACAGGCTGCTAGAAGGAGCGATCGAAGATGAGCTATTACCAGCACCACGTTTTCTTCTGCTGCAACCAGCGGCCGGATGGCGAGCGCTGCTGCAACAATTTTGGCGCCAGCGAGGCCCAGGCCTACGCCAAGGATCGCATTCGCGAACTCAAGCTCAAGGGCAAGGGCCGCGTGCGCATCAACAAGGCCGGCTGCATGGACCGTTGCGACGAAGGCCCGGTGATCGTCGTCTATCCCGAAGAAGTCTGGTACCACTACATCGACGAGGAAGACATCGAGGAGATCATTCAGGAACACCTAGTGCACGGCCGCATCGTCGAGCGCCTGCGGATTTGAGCGCGCAAGGGCGGGCGCGCGGCGACGCTGCGGCGGTGCGAGAGGCTTTACGGCGATGAAAATCACTGAAGAAATCGCGCTCTTCGACGGCCCTGCCGGCGCCCTCGAAGTGATCGTCGACAAGCCCGGCGCCGTACCGGCAGCGGGCGCGCCAAGCGGCGCGCGTGGCATCGCGCTCGTCTGTCATCCGCATCCGCTGTTTGGCGGCAACCACACGAACAAGGTGACGCAGACGCTCGCCCGCGCCTTCGCGCGCCTCGGCTACATCGCGCTGCGGCCGAATTTTCGCGGCGTCGGCAAAAGCGCCGGCGCGCACGACAAGGGCTTCGGCGAGACCGCCGACATGCTCGCCGTCCTCGCCGAAGCGAAGCGGCGTTTCGGCGATCTTCCGGTCGTCCTCGCCGGCTTTTCCTTCGGCGCCTTCGTTCAGACCCGCGTCGGCGAAGCGCTGGCGCGGCAGGCAAGCCCGGCGCAGCGCCTCGTCCTCGTCGGCACCGCGAGCGGCGACATTGACGGCCATCGCAGCTATGCCCCCGGCCCGGTTCCCGACGACACGATCGTCATCCACGGCTCGCAAGACGCCACCGTGCCGCTTGCCAACGTCCTGGCATGGGCAGAGCAGCAGGACCTGCCGGTCGTCGTCGTCGCCGGCGCCGACCATTTCTTCCACCGCCGCCTGCACGTCATCCGCGGCATCGTCATGCGCGCCTTCGGCGCGACCGCCGGGCCGACGAGCGGGGATGAAAGGGAGGGAAAGGAAGGAGTAAAATCGCCGTCATGAACACCCTGCTTGTCATGACCAATCTTCCCGACCAGATCAGCGCCGAGTCGCTCGCCACCGCCCTCGTCGAAGAACGCCTCGCCGCCTGCGTCACGATCCTGCGCCCGTCGCGCTCGATCTATCGCTGGCGCGGCATGGTCGAGACCGCCGACGAAGTGCCGCTCATGATCAAGACGACCGAACTGCGCTACCGCGAGCTTGAGGAAGCGATCCGCTCGCGTCACCCCTACGAGACGCCGGAGATCATCGCGCTGCCGATCGTGCAAGGACTCTCGGACTATCTCGCCTGGGTCGTCGCCGAAACGCAGAACGAAACGTGGTTGTCGACGTGATGTGGCGGTTCTGGCGCTGGGCCGGCCGGCTTTCCGGTCTGCTTGACGGTCTTGTGCTCGGCGTCCTCGCCTTGGTCATCGCCGTCGCTGCGCCGGTGAGCGCGAGCGAGTTCCTGCACCCCTCGGCCGCTTTCAAACCGTCGGTGCGCGCGCTCGACGGACAAAGCCTCGAAGTGCGCTTCGAGATCGCCAAGGGCTATTACCTCTACCGCGACAACTTCCGTTTCGCCACCGAACCGGCGACGGCGCTCGGCGCGCCGCTGCTGCCGCCCGGCCGCGAAAAACTCGACGAAACCTTCGGCCGCGTTCAGGTTTATTACGGCGAGGCGGTCATCCGCCTGCCCGTCGAGCGCGCCAGCTCGGGCAAGCTGCCGCTTGCGCTCGCGGTCACTTCGCAGGGCTGCGCCGAAGGCGGCGTCTGCTATCCGCCGTTCAAGCAGACGCTGTCGGTCGAATTGCCCGACCCGGCGACGACGCCTGCCGCGCCGCCGCCGCGAGCGAGCGAGGCGAGCGCCCGCGGCGGCGACGAAGCCGGGCGCATCGCGCAGACGCTGGCGCAATCGGGTTTCACCTGGGCAATCCTGAGCTTCTTCGGCTTTGGCCTGCTGCTCTCGCTCACCCCCTGCGTCTTCCCGATGGTGCCCATCCTCTCGGGCATCCTCGTCGGCGCGGGCGGCGAGCGCGTGTCGACGCGGCGCGGTTTCTCGCTCTCGCTCGCCTACGTCCTCGGCATGGCGGCCACCTACGCAGCGGTCGGCGTCGCCGCCGGGAAAACCGGAACGCTGCTTTCGTCGGCGCTGCAGAACGCCTGGGTCCTCGGCGCCTTCTCGCTCGTCTTCGTCGTTCTGGCTTTTTCGATGTTCGGCTTTTACGAGCTGCAGTTGCCCGCCTTCGTTCAGCAGGGCTTCGCCAGGCGCACGGCGCGGCAGCGCGGATCGATTTCGGCGAGCGCGCTGATGGGCGCCTTGTCCTCGCTCGTCGCCGGCCCCTGTGTCGCGGCCCCGCTTGCCGGCGCCCTGCTCTACATCGGACGCAGCGGCGACGCGCTCTTCGGCGGCGTCGCGCTCTTCTGCCTCGCGCTCGGCATGGGCGTGCCGCTCCTTGTCGTCGGGCTCTCGGCCGGAACGCTGCTGCCGCGCGCCGGGCCGTGGATGGAAAAGATCCGCCACGCCTTCGGCTTCATTCTGCTCGCGACCGCGCTCTGGTTCGTCTCGCCGCTCGTCCCCGTAGGGCTGCAGATGGGCGCCTGGGCGTTGCTCCTGATCATTCCCGCGATCGGCCTGCACGCGATCGATCCGCTGCCGGTCAAGGCGGACAACAGCACGCGCCTGGGCAAGGCCATCGGCGTCGTCATGCTGATCGCCGGCGCGGCCATGCTCGTCGGCGCGCTCTCCGGCGCGCGCGATCCGCTGCAGCCCCTCGCCGGCCTCGGGCGTTCCGCAGCCAAATCGCAGGGGCTCTCATTCGAGCGCGTGCGCACGCTCGCCGAGCTCGAGTCGAGGATAAGCAGCGCCGGGCGGCCGGTGATGCTGGATTTTTACGCCGACTGGTGCGTGACCTGCAAGGAAATGGAGCGCGACACCTTTGCCGATGCGCGCGTGCAGCAGAAAGTCAGCGGCTGGACTTTGCTGCAGGCCGACGTCACCGCCAACTCCGACGACGACCGGGCGCTGCTCTCGCGCTTCAGACTCTACGGACCGCCGGGGATAATTTTCTTCGACGCCAAGGGCGGCGAGGTCGGCGATGTGCGCGTCGTCGGTTTCCAGAATCCCGACGCTTTCCTGAAAACACTGGCGCTCGTCGCGCCCTGACCGGAACGCCTTCGGCCAAAGCGCCGAAAGCTCACTGCACGGTCGCTGCCACCCCGTTCGTGAGGAAGCCGAGGATCGCCTGCGCGTGCACCGTCGCTTCGCGGCCAAGGCTCGTCAGGTAGCCGCCGTCGACCTGCGTCACCAAGCCTTTCGCGTGCAGCCGCTGCACCGCGTGAATGACTTGCGCGTCGGCGGTCTTGTGCACCTTGATTCCCTGCTGGCCGTTGTCGAGGTCGAAGCGGATCAGCGTATTGAGTTCTTCAACAAGTTCGGTCGTGTAAGGCATGAGAACTCCCTGGCAAAACGCCATTCTACGCGCTTGCCAAGGCGCCGGTCTCGGACAACAAACATCCACCGCAAAGGCGCGAAGGCGCAAAGCGCTCGCAAAGAAAAGCTTTGCTTTGCGTAAGCTTCGCGTCTTTGCGTCTTTGCGGTGGACGTCGGGTTTGTCTCGTCAGGAACTGCAGGAAAGCATCGAACAGCCGGCCTTTTGGCGCGCCCAGTCGGGTCGCTTGGCCGCAAAAGCAGCAGCGCCCGGTTGCTCGTCGTAGGGGCGGCGCAGGACTTCGAGAAGCGCTTCGAGCATCGCCGGGTCGCCGCTTTCGGCGCGCTCGATCGCCTGTTGCGCAAGATAGTTGCGCAGCACGTAGCAGGGGTTAACGGCGTTCATTTGCGCCGCTCTTGCCGGCGCCGAGCGACCGTCGGCGCCGGCGCGCTGCGCCCAGCGCAGCAGCCAGGCGCCCCATTGCCCGGCGTACTGAGCGAAAAGCTCGTCACGGTAGAAGGCGTCGCGCAGCGGCGTCAGCGTCGGCGCGTGCACGTCGACTCGGGCGAGCCCGCGAAAGAATATCGTCATATCGACTTCGCTTTGCCGCATCAGTTCGAAGGCCGGCTCGATGAGCGCGCCGTCGCCCTCGCGCCAGCCGTCAAAACCAAATTTGGCCGCAAACGCCAGGCGGAAGGCTTCGTCGTAGGTCGCGTCGTAGCGCTCGAGCCCGGAAGCGAGCGCCTGCGGGTCCGTAGCAACGACGGCGAGCGCGTCGGCAAGGCGCTCGAGATTCCAGCGCGCGATCGCCGGCTGACGGCCAAAGCAGTAGCGCCGACCGTTGGCGTCGGTCGTATTCGGCGTCCAGGCGGGGTCGAAATTCTCCACCCAGCCGCAAGGTCCGTAATCGATCGTCAGCCCGATGATCGACATATTGTCGGTGTTCACCACGCCATGGACGAAACCGACTCGCATCCACTCGGCGACAAGCCGCGCCGTGCGCTCGCAGACCTCGACGAACCAGCGCGCCAAACGTTCGTCCGGCTCGTCCGGCGCGGCGGGAAGGTCAGCAAGATCGGCGAGATCGGCAAAATCGCGCGCGATCGTAAAATCGATCAGGCGCTCAAGCAGCGCTTCGTCGCCGCGCGCGGCCGGCAACTCGAAGTGGCCAAAACGCGTGAAGGACGGCGCGACGCGGCAGATGATCGCGCCTGGCTCGGCGACCGGATGGCCGTCGTAGAACATGTCGCGAACGACTGTTTCGCCGGTCGTGACGAGCGCGAGCGCGCGCGTCGTCGGCACGCCCAGGTGATGCATCGCCTCGCTGCACAAAAACTCGCGCAAGGACGAGCGCAGTACGGCGCGCCCGTCGGCGCGGCGCGAATACGGCGTCGGGCCGGCGCCCTTGAGTTGCAGCTCGTAGCGCTCGCCTTGCGCATTGACGACTTCGCCGAGAAAGATCGCGCGGCCGTCGCCGAGTTGCCCTGCCCATGAACCGAACTGGTGGCCGCCGTAGCAGGTCGCGTAGGTGGCCGCTTCCGCATGGCCAGCCGCCGCTGACGCCGCCGCGCTTGCAGGCAGGGGCGCGTTGCCGGCGAGCGCGGCCAGCCATTGCGAGGACCTCATCTCCTCCTCGACAAGGCCCAGCATTTGCGCGACTTCGCGCGAATAGGCAAAGAGTTTGGGCGCCGCGACCGGGGTCGGCGCAACCGGCGTCCACAGCGCGCCGACGACCTGGCGCGGATGGTTGCGAGTGTCTTCGTCGCCGGGCATTTCGCGCAGCAGGCGGTTGTCAAGACGGAACATCAAAGCCTTCACGGAAGGATAAAAGTTCCGGTAAGGCAGGCGCGCGCCGCGACAAGTTCCCCGCCGCGACCGGCGCCGCCGCGCTCGCGGCGAACGAAAAGCTTCCAGCGAAGGTTCGCGGAGAGCTGCGCGAAACCTTGCAAAAAGCCGCACACAAAAAAAGCAGCGCGGAAAAAATTCCGCGCTGCTAAATAATGTCCCCGCGAATGCCGTCAGGCCGGCATCCCGAACCGGAGTTCAGTTAGGTCGCTTTCCTTCCGCATCAGGCACACTCGTCTGGAGGAGTGCGCACAACAGCGGCTTCAATGGTCCGCGACTGACGCCAATTTACATTGGTTCAAGGAATTTATGGCCTTGACAAACACCGCAGGGAACAACTTGCGGAGGCTAGAGCAACTTTTCCTGAGCGGTCAGCACCGCATCAAGCTTTGCCTCCATGCCCGAAATTCTACGCCGAACGGCGTCGAAGTCCACACCTGTTTCGGAGCCGTCAACGGCGACCGCGTCGGCCTGCGAATTTTTCTGCGAAAGGTATTCGTGCGCGATGTTGAGCGCCGCCATGACGGCGATGCGCTCGGCAATATTGCTCTTCGTTTTCTCGGCGATGTCGTGCATCTTTTCATCGACGTAGGCGACCGCCGCGAGCAGCGCCTCGCGCTCGCCCGGCGGGCAGGCGACCCGATACTCCTTGCCGAGCAGGCTGATGTCGAGGTAGTGGTTTTCGCCGCTCATGCCTGTTTGGCCAGCGCGGTCTTTGCCTGCGGCAATTGGCTCGCGAGTTGCTCAAGGCGATCACGCGCCGACTCCATGCGCTCGGCAAGTTTCTTCTTGTCGTTCTCGACCACCGAAAGCTGCAGCCGGAGCTGCGCGTTCTCGGCGCGCAGCGCGCGGCAGAGCGAAGCAACCAGCACGACTTTGCCCTCGAGGGCATTGAGTTCGTTGACCATGGCGCAGACTATAGTTTCAAAAAGCGCGTGGAGTCAAGGGTTAAGCGACGGTTTTAAATGTGATTTATCCCTGCAGTCACAAGCTCGCGCCGCCCGCTCAGGCCTGCGTTATAATTGCGCTCCGCGCTTTTTCAGGCGGGAAGCGTGCAAGGTGCCGCAAGATCAGGAGTCTTGTCCTGCAGCGGTTAAACGGGAAACAGGTGCGTGTCGTGCGATCGCAAGACATCAAGCCTGTGCTGCCCCCGCAACGGTCAGCGAGTGTGGATGCGTCGAAAGTGCCACTGGGCGAAGAGCCTGGGAAGGCGACGCGTCAAGACTCGCGAGCCCGGATACCGGCCTTCGCGCAAATCGATGGAAGTGCCGCGGGGAGGCGGACACGAATGCCAGTTGCGGCTTTGCGAAGACGCGATCATCTCGATCCAAATCCCTCGGCTTTTCCTGTTCTTAGTCCGTCGACGTGCGGGGACGCTTGTCGACCAGAGGGAGTCATCCGAATGTATCCACGTCACACCCTGGCCGCCGGCGCGCTTGCGCTCGTGGCCGCTGCGCCTGCGCTCGCCGCGACGCCAACGCCGGCTGCCGCCGAAACCATCGTCGTCACCGCCACGCGCTTTAACGAGGCCGATCCGAAGGTCGCCGCCAACCTCAGCATCATCACGCGCCAGGAGATCGCCAACACCCCCGCGCAAAGCCTGCCCGACCTCCTCGCGACGCGCGCCGGAATCAGCGTCACCGCGCTCACGGGCGGCGTCCTCGGCCGCAATGCGACCGTCGACATGCGCGGCTTCCCGGCAACAGCGACGAGCAATACGCTCATCCTCGTCGACGGCCTGCGCGTCAACCCGCTCGACAGCGGCACGATCGCCTGGTCGTCGATCCCGCTCGAGAGCATCGAGCGCATCGAAATCATCCGCGGCTCGGGTACCGTGCTCTTCGGCGACGGCGCCACCGGCGGCGTCATCAACATCATTACCAACAAATCGGGCAAACCCGTCGCCGCGCTCACCGCCTCGACCGGCAGCTACGGCTATCGCGCCGCTGACGTGCAGCTTGCCAACGGCAACGACAAGGCCTACTACAACCTCGTCGCGACGCACGCCGCCGCCGACGGTTATCGCAGGAACAGCCAGCAGGATCAGAGCGCCGCGAGCGGCCGCGTCGGCTGGCTCTTGAACGGTGGTGAAGTGTTCACCGATTTTGCGGTGTACAAGGAGTCCGACGGGCTCTCCGGGGCGATCTTCAGCAACGCTTATCGCAACGACCCGCGCAGCACGCGCTTTCCGCGCGACCATGAAGAGCGCGATGGTTACCGCGTGCGGCCGGGCGTCTCCTACGAGATCAACGGCCGGCTAAGCTTCAATGCCGAGGTCGCGCAGGAGCACCAACGGCTCGACGGCGAATTCATTTCACGCGGCTCCTCGACGCGGCGCGACCGCGATACGACTTCGTTCACGCCGAGGCTGCGCTGGCGTCATGACCTTGCCTCGCTGCCCAGCGAAACGGTGTTCGGCTTCGATTATTACGACGGCAAGTTTTCTGCCGACAACGTCGGCTTCGCCAACCAGAACGCCTCGCAGGAAAGCTCGGCGATTTATGCCCAGAACATCACGCGCCTGACCGACCAGCTCTCGCTCACGCTCGGCGCGCGCAGCCAGCGCATGCAGCAGCACGCGCATGAGGCAGCTTTCTTCAGTTCGCCTGGCATCTCCGACGCGTCGACGCGGACGCGCGGCGCCTACGATGCGGGCCTCGCGTATGCGGTCGATAACTGGCGCGTCTATGGCAAGAGCGGAACGACTTTCCGTTTCGCCAACCTCGACGAACTATTCGGCTTCAACTGCGACATCTTTTTCAACTGCGTCACGGCCTTCGCCGGCGATCTGAAACCGCAGCACGGCACGACAAGCGAGATCGGCGGCAGCGTCACGCTCGGTCGCGTCAAGTTGCGCGGCTCGGTCTACCGGCTCGACCTGACCGACGAGATCGGCCTTGACAGCGCCACCTTCGCCAACGTGAACTTCGCGCCGACGCGCCGCGACGGCGCCGAACTCGAGGCCGACTGGAAGATCACCGACAGCCTGCAGGCGCGCGCATCGTACGCCTACACCGATGCCAGCTTCCGCTCCGGGCCCAACGAGGGCAAGGAGATTCCGCTCGTCGCGCGCGACCAGGCGACCGCGCAGATTGCCTGGAACACCGGTCGCAGCGGGCTTTATTCGGCGTCGCTGCGCTACGTCGGCAAGCGCCCCTACGGCGGCGATCTTGCCAACTCGCAAGGGATGGCCGATGCCTACACGACGCTCGACCTGCTCTCCTCGTGGGACTTCAAGCCGCTGAAGATCACCGCCAAGGTCTTGAACGCCACCGACCGGAAATATTCGCCGTTCGCAGGCTACGGGTTTAACTCCGCTTTGGGCCGCTACGACACCTACTACTACCCGGCGGACGGGCGCGCCTTCTACGTCTCGGCGCGTTACGACTTCTAGGCCGCGATGCCGACCCGCCGCCGCGCCCTCGTGATCCTCGCCGCGCTCGCCGTCCTGGCGCTCGCGAGCATCGCGCTGGCACTGATGGCGGGCAGCATCAAGCTGCCCTTCGAAGAAGTCGTCGCGGCGCTGCTCGGTCGCGGCGACGGCATCTCCGGCGAAGTCGTTCGCCACCTGCGCGCGCCGCGCGCGCTCGCGGGCTTTGCCTGCGGCGGCCTGCTCGCGCTCGCCGGCGCGCTGCTCCAGGTGCTCTTGCGCAACGCCCTCGCCGACCCCTACGTGCTCGGAATTTCCGGCGGCGCCGGCGTCGGCGCGATCCTCGCCATCCTGCTTGGCGGCGAACTCTTCGGCATCCACGGCGCAGCTTTCGTCGGCGCGCTCGCCGCCATGCTGCTCGTCTTCGGTCTCGCGCACGGCGACGGCAGCTGGACGCAGACCCGGCTGCTGCTCACCGGCGTCATCGTCGCTTCCGGTTGCGGCGCCGCGGTCGCGCTGATGCTCTCGATCGCCCCTGACCACAAGCTGCGCGGCATGCTCTTCTGGCTGATGGGCGACCTCTCGCAGGCGAGCGACGGCGGCATCGTGCTTGCGGTCCTTGCCGCCACCCTCTTCGTGACGCTGCCCTTTGCGCGCGAACTCAACATCCTGACGCGCGGCGCCGACATCGCCCAGGCGCTCGGCGTCGAGGTCGGCCGCCTGCGCCTCGGCGTCTATCTCATCGCCTCGCTCGCCACCGCGACGGCGGTCACGCAGGCTGGCGCGATCGGCTTCATCGGCCTCATCGTCCCGCACCTCGTGCGTCTTGCCGTCGGCAACGACCAGCGCCTGCTCCTGCCCGCTTCGGTGCTCGCCGGCGGCAGCCTGCTCGTCATCGCCGACACGCTCGCCCGCACCGTCCACGCGCCGCAGCAGCTGCCGGTCGGCGTGCTCACCGCGCTCATTGGCGTTCCGGTCTTCCTCTTCCTGCTCACGCGCGATCCGCAGGCAAGGCGCTAAAGATGGCCGCTGCCAACCCCCCGCCCCTCCTTGAAGCGAAGCAGCTCACCGTCGGCATCGGCGCGAGGGTCTTCTGCCGCGAGCTTGACCTCAAGCTCCACGCCGGCGAGCGCCTGGCGATTCTCGGGCGCAACGGCGCCGGCAAGTCGACGCTGCTCAGCGTGCTCGCCGGCCTGCGCCAGGCCAGCGCCGGCGAAGTGCTGATCGAAGGCATCGGCTACGCCGCGCTGGGCGCGAAAAAAAGCGCCCTCGTGCGCGGCTGGCTGCCGCAGGTACGCGCCGACGCTTTCGCCTCGACCGTCCTCGAAACGGCGCTCGTCGGCCGCCACCCGCACCTCGAGCGCTGGGGCTGGGAGTCCGAGAAGGACGCCGCGATCGTGCGTACCGCGCTTGCCGCTGTCGACCTCGCGCACTTCGAGCAGCGCGACATCCAGACGCTCTCGGGCGGCGAACGCCAGCGCCTGGCGATCGCGACGCTGCTCGCGCAGGCGCCGCGCCTCTTCCTGCTCGACGAGCCGATCGCGCATCTGGATTTGAAGCACCAGATCGCGATGCTCGAGCTTTTCGCCGGCGCTGCCCGCGATTGCGGCGCAGCGGTGGCGATGGTCCTGCACGAACCGGCGCTCGCCTGGCGCTTCTGCGACCGCGTGCTGCTCATTTACGGCGACGGCAAGTGCGAGTCGGGACCGGCGAGCGCGATGCTCTCCGCCGAAAGGCTCTCGGCGCTTTACGAATATCCCCTGCAGGCTTTCGAGAGCGAAGGCCGGATCAGCTTCATTCCCCGCTGAACCAAGGCTCGCGGCGCGCCGCCCCCGTTGCGCGCTGTTCCGGCCTACTGCGCCCTGAGCACCGCGGCAAGCGTCTCGCGTGCGAGTTCGAATTCGTAATGCCGGATCTGCCGCCCGAGTTCGACCCCGCGCGCGCCGAGCGCCGACTCGAGTGCGGGCGAATGCTTTTCGAGCAGGGTGACGGCTTCGGTATCGTTCTGCGCGAGCAGCCTGGCAAGTTCGTCGCAGATTTCGCCGAGCGTCGCGGCGTCAAGGCTCTCGGCCGGCGCGGCCGCGCAAGGCCGCTCGAGCGCGGCCGCGAGGCCGCGCAAATCAGCTTCGATCGCGGCAACGGTGGCGAGCGCATCAGCTGTCGCCGACTCCTGCCCCGGCTTGAGGCCGGCGAGCGCGCCGTCGCGCAGGCGCTGCTCAAGTTCGGCGGCGAGCAGCGCGAGGCGCTCGGCACCGAGCATCGCACAGGTGCCCTTGAGCGTATGCGCGATGCGGCGCGCCGAATCGAAGTCGCCTGCCGCCACGAAGGCGGCAAACTGCGTCATGTCCTGGCCGTGCGCGGCGATGAAAAAGGCGAGCGCGTCGACGTATTTGCGGGCGCGGCCGCGCCAGCTGGCGAGCCCGCGCGCGACGCTGATCCCGGGCAGCGCCTGCAGGCGCGCAAGGATCACGGCCTCGCCGCTGTTGCCGCACGCTGGCGCCAGCGGCGCTGCGGGCAATTGCGCCGGGGCTTCGGCCCGCGGCGCACTCGTCGTCGCCGACAGCCAGAGCAGCAGCGTCTCGTAGAGCGCGGCCGGCTCGACCGGCTTGCTGACAAAATCGCTCATCCCGGCTTCTTCGCAGGCGAGCCGGTCCTCGTCAAAAGCGTTCGCCGACATGGCGATGATCGGCCGCCCCTGCCAGCCGGCAAGCGCACGGATCGCGCGCGTCGCTGCCAGGCCGTCCATCCCCGGCATCTGGACGTCCATCAGGATGAGGTCGTAAGCACCCTCGCGCGCCTTGGCGAGCGCCTCGGCGCCGTCGGCCGCCGTATCGACGGCGAAACCGACGTGCTCGAGGAGATCAACGGCGACCTCGCGGTTGATCGGATGATCTTCGGCAACGAGCAGGCGCCGCCCGGCGTAGCCTTGCCGCAAACGCTCCCCGGCATCGCTTGCCGGCGCGCTCGCGAGCGCCCCGACGGGGCCGTGGCCGCGCTCGACGCGCGCCGTAAACCAGAAAGTGCTGCCTTCGCCGAGGCGGCTTGCCGCGCCCACTTCGCCGCCCATCAGCTTGGCGAGGCGGGCAGTGATCGCGAGCCCGAGGCCGGTGCCGCCGTAGCGGCGCGTCGTCGACGCGTCGGCCTGTTCGAAAACCTGGAAGAGGCGCGACATTTTCTCGGGCGCGACGCCGATTCCTTCGTCGCTCACTTCGAAACGAATGAGGAAGCTCGCCTCACCGCCGGTCTCGGAGGCGCTGCGTTCGCCGTCGGCGCGAACGACGGCGGGAAGGCCGTCGGCAAGCTCGGTGCGCAGCGTGATGGAGCCGCGCTCGGCGAACTTGACGGCGTTGCTCGCATAGTTGAGGAGCGCCTGCCGCAGGCGCGTCGGATCGCCGCGCAGCCAGGAAGGCACGTTGCCGTGGTCGAGTTTGACGACGAGGCCCTTGTCGCGCGCCGACTGGCTGATCAGCGAGGCGACACTGTCGAGGATGGTCGACAGATGAAAATCGGTCGCCTCGATATGCACGCGGTCGGCCTCGATCTTCGAGAGGTCGAGAATGTCGTTGAGCAGGGCGAGCAAATGCCGGCCGG
>CAZALA010000052.1:15312-21214 GCA_964485725.1 uncultured Propionivibrio sp.
CGCAGGGGCGAGATATGCCGCATCACGTCGGCGAGCGCGTCGCGCACCTTGTCGATCCCCTGTCCGATGCTGTTCATGTCGGTGCCGGCCATCGAGCCCGAGGCGTCGAACACCAGGATCGCATCGTCCTTGCAGCGCGCCTTGTCGTCGGCGGCTTCGAGCCCCGACGGCGCGATGGCGAGCGCCCCGGTGATCAGCCAGGGGCGCCCCGGTGCGGGATTGGCGGTGGGCGGGGGGGGCAAGTGCGGGCGGGGGCCGTGGCGCTGGGCGGGCCGCCCGCCCTGTTCGGGGGTCACCGGGCCGCTGGGCAGAAGGTGCGTGAGCCCGATGATCGCGTTCATCGGCGTCCTGATCTCGTGGCTCATGTTGGCCAGAAACGCGCTCTTCGCAAGGCTCGCCGCCTCGGCCTGCCGGCGCGCCGCGAGGACCTCGGTGGTGCGCTGCGCGACGACGTCCTCGAGATGATGACGATGGCGATCGAGCTCTTCGCCAAGGCGTCTTTTCTCGGTGACGTCTTCCTTGACGCCGACGAAGTGGCTGATCGTTCCGTCAGGACGGCGCAGCGGCGCAATGTTCGCGAACTCGGTAAATTCGCTGCCATCCTTGCGCAGGTTGTGGAATTCGCCCTTCCACGGCCGTCCCTCGGCCATCGCGGCCCACAGCGAGCGATAAGTCTCGGCCGGCGTCTTGCCCGAACGCAACATTCTCGGATTGCGCCCGATCGCCTCGTCGCGCGAGTAACCCGTGACCCGCGTGAAGGCCTCGTTCACGTACTCGATTTCGGCCCGGATGTCGGTGATGACGATGGATTCCGGGCTCTGTTCGATCGCCTGCGAGAGCTTGCGCAATTGCTCCTCGGCGCGCAGCCGCTCGCTGACGTCCTGCGCGAGGACGAGCCGCGCCGGCCGGCCGGAAAAGGCGAGCGCGTGCGCGGCGAGGACGACGTGCATCGTGCTGCCGTCCTGGCGCCGGTGTCGCCACGGCCCCGACTCGCCGAGCTCGGGCAGGGCCGGCATCGCAGGATCGCCCGCGAGCGCAAGATCGCCCAGCGTCATCGCGAGGAAGTCTTCGCGGCGGTAGCCGTAGCGCGAAATCGCCGTGTCATTGACGGCAAGAATCGTCTGCGTTTGGCAATCGACGACGAAAGTCGGGTGCGGGTTGTTACGGAAGAGGTCGTGATAGCGCGCCTCGCTTTCGCGCAGCGTCGCCTCGGCGGCCTGGCGCTCGCTGATGTCGCGCGAAATGCCGAAGATGCCAATGACGCGGCCGTCGGGGTCGCACAGCGGGCCTTTGGTCGCCGAGTACAGGCGCTGCCCGTCGACGGTGCCGACCGCCTCCTCGTAGGTCCTGATGCGGTTTTCGGCGACGACGCGCGCATCGTTGGCGCGGATCGCACGCGCATCCTGCGGCGCGAACAGCGCCTCGTCGGTCTGGCCGAGCACTTCGTCGCTGTTGCGACCCATGACGCGCATGACCTCGCGGTTGGCGAGCAGATAGCGGCCTTCGAGGTCCTTGGCGAAAATCGCGTCCGACGAATTGTCGGCAATCGTCGCCAGCAGCTGCTGCGCCCGCGACTTTTCGCGCTGCGACTCGAGCTCCTTGCGCGAAGCGCGCACCGCCTGCCCGAGCAGCCGGCGGACGAGGCCGTAGAGCAGCAGCGAAGTGACGGCGACGAAAAGCCAGCCCTTGAGCGTGCTCACCCAGGCAACCCACACCGGGTCGGCAAAGAACCAGCTGACGAGCTTGTCGGAGAGCAGGATCCACAGGCAGGCAAAAATCGCGTAGGTACTGACGAGCCGCCAGGCCGCCGCATCGGTGCCGCGTTCGCCGGCGCGCTTGCCTGCCGCCGCTGCTGGCGCTGCCGCCGGTCGCTCTTTCATGCGAGCGCGCCGTGGTCGTGATAGCGCTCGGCAATCGCGACAAAGTCGGGATAACAGGAAAGAAAGGCGTCGACGATGTCGGGATCGAAGTGCGAGCCGCGTCCGGCGACAATGATCGCGCGCGCCTCGGGATAAGTCATCGCCGGCTTGTAGACACGCACCGTGATCAGCGCGTCGAAGACGTCGGCGATGGCCATCAGCCGCGCCGAGAGCGGAATCGCCGCGCCGGCGAGGCGGTCAGGGTAGCCGCTGCCGTCCCACTTCTCGTGATGCCAGTGCGCGATCTCCTTGGCGATCGAGAGGAAGGCCAGCGGCATTTCGATGTCGCTTTCGGCGTCCTCGATCGCATCGCTGCCGAGCTTGGCATGGCCTTGCATGATCAGCCACTGTTCGGGCGTGAGCTTGCCCGGTTTCCTCAGGATCTCATCGGGAATGCCGACCTTGCCGATGTCGTGCAGCGGCGCCGAGCGCGCCAGAAGGTCGATGAAGTGTTCGGAGAGCACCGCCGCATAGCGCGCATTCCCGCGCAGGGCGCGTCCCAGCACCTGCACGTAGGCCTGCGTGCGCAAGAGATGGTTGCCGGTTTCGCGATCGCGCGTTTCGGCAAGGTGCGCAAGCGCCCGGATGCTGACGCGCTGCGTGAGGTCGTTCTCGGCCATGCGCTGGGCGACCTCGGCTTCAAGCGTCGCGTTCTGGTCGGCAAGCCAGTCGCGCGCACGCTTGGCGTCGAGCTGCGCGTTGACGCGCGCGAGGACGACGGCCGGGATGATCGGTTTCGTGATGTAGTCGGCAGCGCCGAGTTCGAAACCGCGTTCCTCGTCGCCGGCCTCGGCGAGCGCCGTCAGAAAGATCACCGGAATCTTCTGCGTCACCGGGTTTTCGCGCAGGCGCTGCAGGACCGCATAGCCGTCGAGCTCGGGCATCATGACGTCGAGCAGGATCAGGTCGGGGCGCAATTCGCCGCTGGCAACGGCGAGCGCGCCGGCGCCCGTCGTCGTCGCCAGAACGCGATAGCGTCGACGCAGCAGTTCGCTCAACAGGCGCAGGTTGTCGGCCGAGTCGTCGACAATGAGGATGATGGGAAGAAGCCCTGTTGGCATGCTCGCTCACCGCGATTTCACCAGCGTGTGTCTCGGACCGCATGCCGGAACGGTGCAACCGTCAAAGGAGAACACACACCCTAATACTAAAGTTTAACCCTTTTGGCTCGCCCGCGCTGCCGGGCATCGTTCCCGGGTGCGAGCCCGGGGGCAAAATTCGGTTAAAATCACGCCGCGCGCTGGCGCGCCGCCAAGCCGTGAAACCCCTGCCGCAATGCGCTTCCTGCGGCATCGCCACCCTATTGAGGATGAGTCCATGAGCACCCTGGCAGCACAGTTGCAAGAAACGGAAGAGCATCGCTCGCCTTTTGAACTCGCCGTGCGCGCCCTGCCGCTGCCGGTCTGCCCCGCTTTCGGCCGGGCGGCGGCGCCGCAGGCCGTTTCCTTCGTCGCCGGCGAGCGCGTCCTGCAAACGCCGGACAGCGCCCGCGTCGCGCACAGCTTTCCCAACTCGGTTCGCGCTTCCGGCAATGCGGTGCTCGACTCGGGCTCGCCGAACGCCCATCCCGCGCAGAAAAAGCGCGTCGCCGTGCTCTTTTCCGGCGGCCCGGCGCCCGGCGGCCACAACGTCGTTTGCGGCATCCGCCGCGTGCTCGGCGCGCACAACACGCTCCTTGGAGTGCGCTCCGGCCCCAAGGGCCTGCTCAACGGCGATCTCTTTGAAATCACCGACGCCGATGTCGAGCTCATCCTCAACACCGGCGGCTTCGACTTTCTTGGCACCGATCGCACCAAGATCAAGACCGACGCGCAGTTCGAGAAGGTCAAGGAAACCTGCGTCAGGCACCGTCTCGACGCCATCGTCGTGATCGGCGGCGACGACTCGAACACCAACGCCGCGCTGCTCGCCGAGTACCTCTTTTCCGAAGTGAAATCGGACGGCTCGGGCGTGCAGGTCATCGGCGTCCCGAAAACCATCGACGGCGACCTCCAGGTCGGCGACCTCCTGCCGATTTCCTTCGGCTTCGACACGGCGACCAAGATCTACGCCGAGATGGTCGGCAACATCCTCCAGGACACGCGCTCCTCGCTCAAGTACTGGCACTTCATCAAACTCATGGGGCGCTCGGCATCGCACGTGACGATCGAAGTCGCGCTGCAGACGAAACCCGCAGTGACGATCATTTCCGAAGAGGTCGCGGCCAACCGGCAATCGCTCGGCGCCATCGTTGATGCGATCGCCACCGTCGTCGTCGAACGCGCGAGCCGCGGCATCCTGCACGGCGCCGTGCTCATTCCCGAGGGCCTCATCGAGTTCATTCCCGAGATGAACGCGCTGATCGCGCAACTCAACGACGTGATTGCGCAGAACAACGAAGAGTTTGCCGGACTGCACCCGCTCGCGCGCTCGATGTTCATCCAGAGCAAGCTCTCCGACGACAACGCGCGGCTCCTCGTCTCGCTGCCCGATTTCATCGTCAGCATGCTGCTCGCCGACCGCGACTCGCACGGCAACCTGCAAGTCTCGCTGATCCCCACCGAGCGCCTGCTCGTCGACATGGTGAAGGCGCGCGTCGCCCAGCTCAACGCCAAGGTGCCGTTCAGCTCGCACACGCATTTTCTCGGCTACGAAGGCCGCTGCGGCGCGCCGACGCTGTTCGACGCCGCCTATACCTACAACCTCGGGCTCACCGCCGGCTCGCTCATCCTCGACGGTCGCAGTGGCTACATGGCGACGGTCACCGACCTCGGCAAGGGCGGCGTGCCGCGCGCGATTCCACTCACCGGCCTGCTCAACGTCGAGCGCCGCCACGGCCACGACGAATTCGTCATCGAAAAGGCGCTCGTCAGGATGGATTCGCCGGCGATGCGCTACTTCGCCTCGCGCCGCGGCGAATGGGCGCTCGCCGACCTCTTCGCTTCGCCGGGTCCGCGCCAGCTCTGGGGTCCGGCCGCGCACCAGCAACCGATCAGCGTCGCCTTGAACTCGGGCGCCGATACGCTGGCGTTCAGGATCGGCTAGCCCGGCGCTCGCCGCAGGGCGAGCGCGAGGACATGACGACAGCGGGCCCGCGACATCGGCTTCGTCTTGGCGCGGCGCTCGCCGCCGCGGCGCTTCTCGCCGCCTGCGCCGGCGCGCCCGCACGCGAGGGACTTGCGCCGGCGCCTGTCTCCTGCGCCGGCAGCGACAGCGCGTCGATAAAGCTCGTCGAAGCGGGCGCTGACGAGATCGTCATCGTCATCAACAACAACGCCGCCCTGGGCAACCACGCCGGCCTCTTTCTCGGCGATCGGCTGAGCGATCCGGCCGGCAGCTATCGCCACCTGCGCTCGGCAAGCGACGGCTGGCAACAGCCCAGCCTCAAGGACTACGTCGCTTTCCAGCGGAGCGACGGCGAGCGCGTCGAGGCCTACCGCTTCCGCCTCGACGAGAGCACGCGTGCCGAAATCGCGGCGCGTCTGCCGGAGGCCGACGCGGCCTTGCCGCTCTTCTGCGGCTCGGCGGTCAACAATGCGATCGCCGGCAGCGGTCCTTTCGCCGCGATCGGCAAGGTCTGGTGGACGAGCCCCGCCGCCGTCGCCGCCGAACTCGACGCGATCATCGCCGCCGATCCGGCGCTCGGCCGCTGCGAGCTTCCCGACGCATCGCCCTGCCGGAAGCCAGGGGCGCGTGCCGCGAGCGACCATCGCTGAGGCGCGCGCGGCCGGCTCGCGTGAAGGTGCGCGGGGTCGCACAAGTTAAGGGTCCGCGCGTGGTCGCGGCTCACGTCCACGTGCTCTGATTCGGATATGCTGGTTTCCGCGCCTGACGCGCAGGTCGCAGCTCACGTCGACGTGCTCTGTTGCTGATGCGCTGGTTTCCGCGCCTGACGCGCGGATTGTTTGTGTCAGCTCACGTCGACGTGCTCTGTTTCTGATGCGCTGGTTTCCGCGCCTGACGCGCGGGCCCTTCTTTCTTGAGGTCGCCAAGAAAGAAGGGCG
>CAZALA010000053.1:0-20951 GCA_964485725.1 uncultured Propionivibrio sp.
CGGGAAGCGAGGCCGACTTCACCGACCTGCACGCCTGGGCCGAGGTATTTATTCCCGGTGCCGGCTGGATCGGCCTCGACCCAACCTCGGGCCTGCTCGCCGGCGAGGGGCATATCCCGCTCGCCTGCACCGCGCTGCCCGCTTCGGCAGCGCCGATCAGCGGCGCCACCGAGGTCTGCGAGACGCGCTTCGAATTCGCGATGACGATCGAGCGCATCGCCGAGGAAGCGCGCGTCACGCTGCCCTATACCGACGCCGAGTGGCAGGCCATTCTCGCGCTCGGCGACAAGGTCGACGCCGACCTCGAGCGCGGCGACGTGCGCCTGACGATGGGCGGCGAGCCGACCTTCGTCTCGATCGACGACATGGACGGCGAGGAGTGGAACTTCACCGCGCTCTCGCCGCGCAAGCTCGAGCTTGCCGAAGACCTGCTCGCAAGGCTGCAGCGCCGCTTCGCGCCGGGCGCGCTGCTGCACTTCGGCCAAGGCAAGTGGTACCCCGGCGAAGCGCTGCCGCGCTGGGCGCTCGGCTGCTACTGGCGCGCCGACGGTCAAGCCTTGTGGCACGACCGTGCGCTGCTCGCCAGCGGCGCCGCGGCGAGGCCGGCGAACACCCTGGATGCCGGCCGCTTCATCCGCCATCTCGCGCGCGAACTGGCGATCGATCCGGATTTCGTCATTGCCGCTTTCGAGGACGTCGCACTAATCGCCGACGAGGAACAGCGCTGGCCGGTCGATTTCGACCCGCTGGCGCACGACCTCAAGGACGCCGACGCGCGCCGCCGCGTCGTCAGGCTGATCGAAGAAGGTCTCGGTGCGGAAGCCGGTTTCGTGCTGCCGCTGAAAGCGCTGGCGGCGCCGGCTGGCGCGGCCGCCACCGTCTTCCGCACGAGCCGCTGGCCGCTCAGGCGGCCGCACCTCTTCCTCGTCGCCGGCGATTCGCCGCTCGGCCTGCGCCTGCCGCTCGCCTCGCTGCCCTGGCGCGCCGAAGGCGACGAAGAAGACTCGGCGCGCGACCCGATGGACACGCCCGCGCCGCTTGCCGACTCGCCGCCGGCGAAAGCGGCCGAGGCGCGCGACTGCGTTGGCGAGATCGTCCACACCGCCTTGTGCACCGAGGTGCGCGCCGGCGTGCTCCACGTTTTCCTGCCACCGGTTGCGCGTCTTGAGGCCTTCGTCGCGCTGCTCGGCGCGATCGAAAAGACGGCGAGCCGGCTGGCGCTGCCGCTGCGCGTCGAAGGCTACCCACCGCCCGCCGACGCGCGCCTGAAAAGCTTTCGCATCACGCCCGACCCCGGCGTCATCGAAGTCAATATTCAGCCTGCGGCGAGCTGGCGCGAGCTTGTCGCCAACACCGAAGGGCTTTACGAAGAGGCGCGCCTGACGCGGCTGGGCAGCGAGAAATTCATGCTCGACGGCCGCCATGCCGGCACCGGCGGCGGCAACCACATCACGCTCGGCGCGGCGCAGGCCGCCGATTCGCCCTGCCTGCGCCGGCCGGATCTCCTCGCCAGCCTGCTCACTTACTGGCAGCATCACCCTTCGCTCTCCTACCTCTTCTCGGGTCTTTTCATCGGGCCGACGAGCCAGGCGCCGCGCGTCGACGAAGCGCGCCACGAGGGCCTCTACGAACTCGAGATTGCTTTCCAGCAGATGCACGAGGCGGTCACCGCCGGCGCCGAAACGCCGCTGCCCTGGGTCGTCGATCGCCTGCTGCGCAACCTGCTCGTCGACCTGTCGGGCAACACGCACCGCGCCGAATTCTGCATCGACAAGCTCTACTCGCCCGACAGCGCGAGCGGCCGCCTCGGCCTCGTCGAGCTACGCGGCTTCGAGATGCCACCGCACGCGCGCATGTCGCTGCTGCAAGCGCTGCTCTTGCGCGCGCTCGTCGCGCGCTTCTGGAAAACGCCCTACAGCGGCAAGCTCGTGCGCTGGGGAACGTCGCTGCACGACCGCTTCATGCTGCCGCATTTCGTCGCCGCCGATCTTGCCGACGTGATCGCCGATTTGCGGGGCGCCGGTTACGCATTCGACGCCGCCTGGTTCGCGCCCTTCGTCGAATTTCGTTTCCCGCGCCTCGGCAGCGTCAGCTACCGCGGCATCGAAATCGAGTTGCGCCAGGCGATCGAACCCTGGCACGTGCTCGGCGAAGAGGTCGCCGCCGGCGCCACTTCGCGCTACGTCGATTCCTCGCTTGAACGCCTGCAGGTGACGGTACGCAACCTGCACGACGGCCGCCACGTCCTCACTTGCAACGGCCGCCCGCTGCCCTTGACGGCGACCGGCACGGGCGGCGAACACGTCGCCGGCGTGCGCTATCGCGCCTGGCATCCACCGTCGGGACTGCACCCGACGATAGGCGTGCAGGCGCCACTCGTATTCGACCTCGTCGATACCTGGAGTTCGCGCTCGATTGGCGGCTGCAGTTACCACGTCGCGCATCCGGGCGGTCGCAATTACGACAGCTTTCCGGTCAACGCCAACGAAGCCGAGGCGCGCCGCTTCGCGCGCTTTCGCGGCGAGGGCCACAGCGCAGGCCTGACGCAAGTGACGCGCGAAGCGAGAAATCCCGATTACCCGCTCACCCTTGACCTGCGCCGCGCACCCGAGCCCTGCCTCGCGGGCGTGCCGGCGAAGGACGCGCAGCAACAGCAATAGAGCGGATGTAGGAGCCCAGCTTCGCTGGGCGATTCGGCGATCGATATTCAGCCGCCGTATCGCCCGATAAATCGGGCTCCTACAACAGGTGTCAGCCGAGAATCGGCGGCACGTAGGCCATCGTGCGGCCGAGCAGCCAGAGCATGATGAGCACGACCGGCGTATGGAAAATGAGTTGCAGCGTCGAGTAACCGGCAAGGTCGCGCGCCTTGACCCCGGTCAGTCCCATCAGCGGCAGCATCCAGAACGGGTTGACGAAGTTGGGCAGCGCCTCGGCGGCGTTATAGACCTGCACCATCCAGGCGAGATTGACTTTCAGCTGGTTTGCCGCTTCGAGCAGGTAAGGCGCTTCGACGACCCACTTGCCGCCGCCCGAAGGCAGGAAAAGGCCGAGGATCGCCGAGTAGATGCCGCCGACGATCGGCAGCGTGTCCTGCGTCGAGATCGAGACGAAGAACTTGGCCATCACCTCGTTCAGGCCCGAACCCATGAGCACGCCGAAAATGCCGGCGTAGAGCGGAAATTGCAGCAGCACGCCGCCCGTCATCGGCACCGCCTTGGCCGCCGCGCGCAGGAAGGAACGCGGTCGCCAGTGCAGCAGCATGCCGGCGATCAGGAACATGAAGTTGTAGGTATTGAGGTCGAGCGCGGCAAGCCCGCCCTTGGTGCTGAAAACGTCGTACAGATAGATGAGGCCGAGGACGGCGAGGACGATCGTCAGCAGCGGATTGAACTCGAGCTTTTCGCCCGGCGTTTGCGGCGTGCCGATGTCTTCGTGGCTGTCCTTGTAGATGATGCCGGCCATCTCGGCCGTCTTCGCCTTGGCGGCGGTCGGCGTCGAGGCGTAGCAGATCCACATCGAGAGCACGACGAGGACAACGATCATGACGAGGTTCTGCCAGGTGAACAGCGTCTGGTCGAGCGAAATGATGCCGCTGATCTTGAGCAGCGCCGGCGGGATCGAGCCCTTGGTCGCCATCAGCAGTGCCGCCGACGACGAGAGGCCGAGCGCCCAGACGCTGCCAAGGCCAAGATAGCCGGCGGCGCCCATCGCACGGTAATCGACGCCTTCGACGCGCTTGCTGATTTCGCGAATCAGGATGCCGGCGAAGATCATCGAAAAACCCCAGCTCAAGAGCGAGGCGATCATCGCGACGAAAGCGACGTAGGCGACGGCGACTTTCGGCGTCCGCGGATAGCGGGCGAGCACGTCGATGACCTTGCGCACCGGCGGCGAAACCGCAACGATGTAGCCGCCGATCACGACGAAGGCCATCTGCATGGTGAAGGGAATGAGGTTCCAGAACGATTTGCCGAAATCGATCGAGACCTGCGTCGGGGTGCGTCCCATCGCCAGCGCCGCGACCGCGACGATGAGGACGGCGATGCCGGCAAAGACGTAGGCATCGGGGAACCACTTCTCGCTCCAGTCGGCGAGCGCCGCGCCCAGGCGCGCCATTCCGCCCTGTTCTTCTGCATCGTTTTTGTCTTGTGTGGTCCGATTCATTTTTATGCTCCTTGACCCATCACGTGGAAGAAAACCGGGAAATTGCGAAACGCCCGTCCGCTCCTTACCCGAGGTTCGCTGGCAACTTCATTTCATGACAATCGGGACTGACGACAAACTCCGCTTCGGTCTTCGCGCGAATTTCGTCGATGCTCACGCCAGGCGCCGTTTCAACGAGCACCAGCCGACCTTCGATCATGCGGAAGAAAGCGAGCTCGGTGACGATCGCCGTCACCTTGTGCGCCGCGGTGAGCGGCAGCGTGCAGCGCTTCAGGATCTTGGCGCCGCCTTCCTTCGTCGCGTGTTCCATGGCGACGATCACCCTGCGCGCGCCGGTGACGAGGTCCATCGCGCCGCCCATGCCGGGAATCATCTTGCCCGGCACCATCCAGTTGGCGAGGCTGCCTTCCTGGTCGACCTGCAGACCGCCGAGGACGGTCACGTCTACATGGCCGCCGCGGATCAGCGCGAAGGACATTGCGCTATCGAAGAAAGCGGCGCCCGGGACCATGCCGCAGGGCTTGCCGCCGGCATTGACGAGGTCGGCAATCGGGCTGCCGACGAGCGGCCCCATGCCGACAAAACCGTTTTCCGACTGCAGGCTGATGTGCACGCCTTCGGGCAGGTAATTGGGAATCAGCGTCGGCAGGCCGATGCCGAGGTTGACGAGGTCGCCGTCCTTGAGCTCCTGCGCGACGCGGCAGGCGATGAGGTTTTTCGCTTCCATATCAGGCGCCCTTTGCAAGAATGATCGACTTGACGAGCACGCCCGGCGTCATCACGTGGTCGGGGTCGATCTCGCCGGTGGCGACGATTTCCTCGACTTCGGCGACGACATCGTCGCCTGCGAGCGCCATCAGGGGATTAAAGTTTCTCGCCGCGCGGCGATAGACGAGGTTGCCTTTCTCGTCGGCGCGCCAGGCTTTGAGAATGGCAAGGTCGGCGCGCAGCGCGCGTTCGACGAGATAGTCGATGCCGTCAAAACAGAGCTTGGTCTTGCCCTCCTCGACGATGGTGCCGACGCCGGTTGGTGTGAGCACGCCGCCAAGTCCCGCGCCGCCGCAGCGGATGCGCTCGGCAAGCGTTCCCTGCGGAACGAGGTCGACCTCGAGCTCGCCGGCGATCATCTGGCGCCCGGTCTCGGCGTTGGTGCCGATGTGCGAGGCGATCACTTTCCTGACGCGGCGGTTGGCGACGAGGACGCCGATGCCGGTATCGGCGGTCGCCGTGTCGTTGCCGATGATCGTCAGATCCTTGACGCCGGAGGCGAGCAATTCGCGGACGATGCCGTCGGGCGTGCCAACGCCGATGAAACCGCCGAAGAAGATGCTCATGCCGTCCCTGAAACGCGAACGCAGATCGGCGTAGCCGATCCGCTTGCAGTCGATGCCCACTGGTCTCTCCCCTGGATAGGCGGCGCAGGGCGTTTAGCATGCCTCGCTTGAGACTTCCTGCCACCGCTCTGTAGTTTTTGAACGTGCCTAGCATAGCACGCAGCGCGGGGCGAGCAATCGACGACGGAAGCGGATCGCCCGACCGGCCAGTCGGCCGGGCGGCCGCGGCAAGGCCTGGCTAAGGCAGCGTGAACACCGCCTTGACACCCGGGCCGACCTCGGATTTGTCGACGTATCCGACCGCCGCGGGATTCTTCGCCACCTGTTCGACGACGGCCTTGCCGTTCGCCACTTCGGCGGGCGCCTTGCCCTTGCCGGTGAACTCGAGCTTGGCCCAGTAGGCCTTGACCTGGTCGGCGCCCTTGCCGGCGATCGCCTGGTAGAACGGGCCCCTCAAGGCTTCATTGTCGATCGGCGTCGCCGGACCGCCGCCCGGGAAGGCATTGGCGCGGCCGAGGAAGATCTGCTCGACCTGCTCCTTGGTGAGCGTGCCGGCGGCGTTCTGCCCGTTGACGATAACCACCTGGGCAAGAGCGCTCGCAGCGGCGATTGAGAGCAAGAGCGCGACGATGCTTTGACGGATTTTCATGTCGGCCCCCTTCAGAAGACGAAGTCGAGCGAGACGGCAACGACGTTGCCGCCCGAACGCGCCGAATACGTCCGGCCCGGATTGACGAGGAAACCCTGCGTGCTCGGGTCCTTGATCCTGATGTGGTCGTACTGCGCCTTCAAGGCCATGTTGCGGTAGAAGTCCCAGCGCACGCCGACGCTCGTCGTCTCCTGATCCTTCAGCGAGTTGTTGGCGAGCGCCTGAATCCCCGCCTGCAGCGCGGCGGCATTGGCGGGGCCGACGAAGGGCTGCATCGCCGGCGCCACATCGCTGACGACGATGCGATCCTTGGTCCGCACCGAGCCATAACTCAAGTAGGGCGTGAATTTGCCGATGCGGTAGCCGGCGAGCAGATTCCAGGCGTCGGAGTCGTTGTAGGCCTTTTCCGAGCGCAGCATGACGTATTCGCCGCTGGCGACGATGTTGCCAGCCTCGTAAGTCGCGCCGAGCCCGGTAAAGGACGATTTGGCGTCCTTGATTTCCCACTCGTCGCGCAGGCGCGCGCCGGTGGCGCCACCGAAAGCGGTGAGCTTGTTGAAGACGGCGGCGCGCAAGGCGAGCGCATCATAATCGAGCTCGCCCTGCGTGTAGCCGACGCGGAAGTTCCATGGGCCGATCTCGTAGTTCGAATTGAAGTAGGCGAGCTTGTGGACTTCGACCTCATCGTGATCGCGCACGGTTTTGAGCGAAGGAATCGCTTCGTCATTGATGTAGCCGAAGCCCGCCTGCAGACTGAGCTGCCCGGGGCCGGCGTTGAACTTGAACAGGCCTTCGACGACGTTCGACGAAGTGAGCGGAACGAGGTTGTAGACTTCCACCGATGGCCGCAGCGAGGTATTGACGTAATTGACCTGACGATAGTCGGAGAGCATGAAGAAGGGATGGCCGATGCGGCCGACGCGAATCGCCGCGTTCTCGTTGAACGAGTATTTGACGTTCGCCCAGTCGATCGTCGGATTCCAGTCGCCGCGAGGCGTCTCCTTAATCACCGCCTGGACCGTGAATTCGAGATCGCGCATCGGCGTGAAGTTGAGTTGCAGCCCGGCTTTGCTGTCGGTGCCGAAGCTCGGATTCCTGGTGCGCCCCGCGCCGTTCTGCACGCGCGGGCCGCCGGCAAAGTCGATGTCGTCGCGGCTGAAGTGCGTCGCGGCGGCCGTCCCGAAGCCGGAGAGCTTGAACATCGAACTGTCCTGCGCGCCGAGCGGCGGCGCGAAGGCGCAGCCGAGCGCAGCAATCATGGCCATTTTCTTCAAGATTGTTCTCCCTTTATCGTTTGTTGTCTGTTGGCTCCGCCGCTTCGCGAAAGCCCGCCTGCCATTGCCGCTGCCCACTACAGATTGAAACGCTGAGCCGAACTTGCCAGTCGCGAAGCCAGACCGTCGATGTGCTCGGCCGACTGGCGCATCGTCGCGAGCGCCTGCGCGTCGTCGTCGACCATGCGCACGATGCCGGCCATCAGCCCGGCGATTTCGCGCAGGCTTTGCCGGCCCTCGCGCAAGGAAGCGTCGATGCTATCGACCGCGGCGCGCGCCTCCTGCGCGCCGGACTGGATGATCGCCATCGTTGCGGTCGCATCGCGCGCCATGCGGACGCCCTCATCGACGCGTTCGCGGCCGCTGTGCATGCTCGTCACCGCCTCGCCGACGTTGTGCTGAATGCTCGCGATCATCGTCGAGATTTCCTGCGTCGATTGGCCGGTGCGTTCGGCGAGCTTGCGCACTTCGTCGGCGACGACGGCAAATCCCCGTCCCTGTTCGCCGGCGCGTGCCGCCTCGATCGCGGCGTTGAGCGCAAGCAGATTGGTCTGGTCGGAAATCTCCTTGATCACGCCGACGATTGCCGAAATCTGCGTCGAGTAATCGCCAAGCTTCTGCACCTGCTGCGAAGAGGCACAGACCGACTCGGAAATGAGCTGCATCTCGGCCGCTGCGTGCGTGACGACCTCGGCGCCCTGGCGCGAAAGCTGCCCGGCCTGGTCCGAGAGCTTGAGCGCGGTTTCGGCCGAGTCGCCGATTCTGCCGACGCGCGCGCTGATGTCATCGACCGAGTTCGCGGTCGATTTTGCCGCCAGCGCGCCTTCTTCGCCGCTCGCCGCGATCCGCGTCACTTCCTGCGCGAGCGCCTTGGCGCTCGCCGAGAGGTCGTCGGCGCTGGTCAAGAGGCCGCCGATCAGCGCGCGCAGGTTTTCGCGCATGTAGGCAATGGCCGCGAGCAAGCTCGTCTGATCGCCCGCCTTCACCGGGATGGCGACGCGCAGGTCGCCGTCGGCAATGCTGCGGGCGACGACGACGGCGAGCGCGGGGTCGCCGCCCATCTGGCGCAGAATGCTCGCGGTGATCATGAAGGCGAGCGCCGTCGTGACGACAAAGGCGCCGGCGCCAACGGTCAGCATCGCGAGCAGCGCCCACTGCGTCGCTTCCTCGGCGTCCTGCGTCGCGCCGGCGACGCGATGGGCGTTGAGTTCGACGACTTCATTGAGCAGTTTCTCGGCGGCCAGATAGGAAACGCGTTGCTGACCGCCGAGCGCAAAATAGCGCTGAAACAGGCGTTTTTGCTGCGCCGCTTCGCGGTTCGCGGCAAGCTCCCTGAGCAGCGCGATGATTTCGACGTCGATCTTCTTCCAGGCTTCCCATTGCTTGAGAAAGCGCGTCCACAGTTCGCTCTCGTCGGCCGCTTTCGGAATCGTCTCGTAGGCCTTGCGCGCGGCGTCGGCGCGCACCCAGTACGCCTGCTTGTCCTTGGCGATGCCGTCGAACTGCTCCTGCGCGTCGCCGTCGTTTTCCCACAGAGCGGTTTCGAAGGTGCTCGACTTCAAGGCGATCTGCGCTTCGCGCAGCGCCTGGATGGCGATCACCGCGGGCAGTCGCCGCTCGCCGATTTCCTCGACGCCGCGAATGCCGCTGCGGATGCCGATGGCGCCCGTGAACACCGCTGCGCTGAGCGCGGCCATGGCGAGGGCTGAAAGCACGAAGAGCTTCCAGCGAAGACTCATGTTCTGCAACATCGGCACTCCCCCCGACGCGGCCTCTTGACGACCTGGGCCGCTGTCCACCATCGCCCGGCAGTTGCCGTGGCGAGATTGCCTTTAAGATCGCTGCGCCGCACGCTCGCGCAACCCGATATGCCCGGCCTCTCCTATGCCTCCGACATTTTGATCATATTTCATAATATGTCTACTGTCATAAATCCAAAGGCATAAATTAAAAGGAGCGAAGACAGGCGAGGGACGAAAAAAAACCCGCCGTAGCGGGTTTTTTGCGGTGCCGGAGGAACGGCTGTTCAGCCGCCCGCCCCCATCAGCGCGAGCACGACGCCACCGGCGACGACGCTCGCCACCTGGCCTGCGGCGTTGGCGCCCATCGCGTGCATCAAGAGGAAGTTCTCGAAGTCCTCGTCCTGGGCGACGCGCTGGACAACGCGCGCGGCCATCGGGAAGGCGCTGATGCCGGCCGCTCCTATCATCGGGTTCACCTTGCCGCCGCTGATCCAGTTGAGGACCTTGGCGAACATGACGCCGGCCGCGGCATCGACGGCAAAAGCGATGATGCCAAGGACCAGGATGAAGAGCGTGCTCGTCTTCAGGAACTCCGAGCCGACCATCGTCGAACCGATCGCCAGACCCAGGAATAGCGTCACGGTGTTGGCGATTTCGGCGGCCGATGCCTTGGTCAGACGCTCGACGGCGCCCGATTCCTTCATCAGGTTGCCGAGCATCAGCATGCCGATCAGGGGCGTCGCGAACGGCACCAGCGTGCCGACCAGGACCGTGACGACGATCGGGAACATGATGCGCGTGCGCCGGCTGATCTTGCGCGAGCTGTAGGGCATGCGGATCTGGCGTTCCTTCTGCGTCGTCAAAAGCTTGATGACGGGCGGCAGGATGATCGGCACGAGCGACATGTAGCTGTACGCCGCGACCGTGATTGGCCCGAGCATGTGCGGCGCGAGGATCCCCGAGACGTAGATCGAGGTCGGTCCGTCGATTGCCCCGATGATGCCGATCGAGGCCGCTTCGTTCGGCGTGAAGCCGAGCAGCAGGGCGAAGATCAGCGTCATGAAGATGCCGAACTGGCCGGCCGCGCCGAGCAGCACGAGGCGCGGGTTCTCGAGCAGGGGACCGAAGTCGGTGAGCGCCCCGATGCCGATGAAGATCAGCAAGGGGAACATCTCGTTGGTGATGCCCATGTTGTAGAGCACCTTCAACATCCCGTCTTCGGCGATCATCGGCGAGAGCGGCAGGTTGGCGAGCATGCAGCCGGCGGCGATCGGCAGCAGCAGGAGCGGCTCGTACTCCTTGACGATCGCCAGATAGAGCAGGCCCATCGAGACGAAGATCATGAACATGGACTGCCAGGTCACATTGTTCACGCCCTTCATCAGGAGGCCGATCGTTTCGTGATCGATCATGGCCTAGTCCTCCTTGAACTTGATGATCGCATCACCGTGATCAACAGATTGGCCCGCAGCGACAAACACTTCAGCAACGGTGCCGGCGCGCGGCGCGCCGATGACGTTGTGCATCTTCATCGCGTCGAGGATGGCGACCTGCTGGCCGCGCGCGACTTCATCGCCGGCCTTGACGCTGACCTCGATGATCACGCCCGGCATCGGCGCGGTGATCGCACCCTTGCCGCCGCCCGCGGCCGGACGCGCTTTCGGCGCCGCCGCTGCGGCTGGCGCGGCAGCAGCTGGGGCCGCCGCCGGCCGCTCGGTCTTGACGCGGGTGATCACCGGCGCCGCCGGCGCTGCCGTCATCGGTTGATAACCCGGCGTGATCGCCGCTTCGGCGAGGTTCTCGTCGCCCGAAAGCTGCACTTCGTAGGAATCTTCCCCCACGCGCACCGCGAAACGATCGGCAGCCACTTCCTGCACGTCGATCACGAATTCACGGTCGCTGATATCCAGTCTGTAACGTCGCATTATTTCCCTCTCGCCTGCCAAATGTTGTTTTGCCGGGTTCGGCCTGCTGCCACCCACCGGCTGGCAAACAGTTGGCTGCCCGGCCAGTAGCTGCGCATCATCGGCGCCGCCTGGCGCCGCAGTGTCAGTTTGTGTTTCATCGTCGCGACCAGGATCGCCGCCACCAGGTCCGCCGGCATGCCGTTAACCGTCGGCACTTCGGGGATCTGGGCACCGACCGCATCGTCGGCGACCGCCGCGATGTGTTCGGCTTCGACCTGCGTCTGTTGCTCGGTCTGCGGCGGCTTCTCTTCCTTGTCGAGGAAGAGAACCAGCGTCAGCAGGCCCCACAGCAAGACGAGCAACGCAAAGACGAGGCCCATGCCGAGCACCGTCATTTGCAAACCCCAAGCTAGATTCTCCATGCGTTCCTCCCGGCGGTCAGATCGGCGTCAGGCCGTGTTTCTTGGCCGGATTCGTCTGCACCTTGGTGCGCAGCACTTCGAGCGCACGAATCAGGCGCGGACGCGATTCGCGCGGCTCGATGATCTCGTCGATCTGGCCAACGTCGGCGGCACGGTAGGGGTTGAAGAACTTCTCGCGGTATTCGGCGAGCAACTCCTTCTCGCGCGCGGCCGGGTCGGCGGCAGCCTTGATCTCCTTGTTGAAGAGCACGCGCACCGCGCCTTCGGCGCCCATCACGGCGATCTGCGCCGTCGGCCAGGCGAAGGTCACGTCGTTGCGCATCTGCTTCGAGCCCATCGCGACGTAGGCGCCGCCCATGGCCTTGCGCGTGACGATCGAGATTTTCGGCACCGTCGCTTCGCAGTAGGCGTAGATGATCTTCGCGCCGTGGCGGATGACACCGCCGTATTCCTGGCCGGTGCCGGGCAGGAAGCCCGGGCAGTCGACGAAGGTGACGATCGGCACGTTGAACGCGTCACAGAGGCGAATGAAGCGCGCGATCTTGTCGGAGGCGTCGATGTTCAGCGCGCCCGACATGAAGCACGGCTGGTTGGCGACGATGCCGATCGAGTAGCCGTCGAGGCGCGCGAAACCGATCACCGCGTTGGCGGCAAAGCTCGGCTGGATCTCGAGGAAGCTGTCGGCGTCGAAGATCGCCTCGATCGCGTCGCGAATGTCGTAGGGCGTGTTCTCGCCGTCCGGGATCAGGCTGTTGAGCGACTCGTCCATGCGCCCGACCGGGTCTTCCGGCGCCACTTGCGGCGGGTCTTCGTTGTTGTTCTGCGGCAGGTAGGAGAGGAGCAGCTTGACCATCGAAATGGCTTCGTCCTCGGTGTCGGTCGCCAGATGCGCGACGCCGCTGCGGCCGGCGTGCACGTCGGCGCCGCCGAGGTCGAGCGCGGTCACCTGTTCGCCGGTCACCGCCTTGATGACTTCGGGGCCGGTCAGGAACATGCAGCTGTCGCCGCCCATGATCACGAAGTCGGTGAGCGCCGGCGAATAGACGGCGCCACCGGCGCAGGGCCCGAGGATCACCGAGATCTGCGGCACGACGCCGGAAGCGAGCACGTTGCGCACGAACACTTCACCGTAAGCGGCAAGACTGCGGACGCCTTCCTGGATGCGCGCGCCGCCCGAGTCGCCCAGGCCGATGACCGGGATGCCGGCTTCGAGCGCGAGGTCCTGGATGCGGCTGATCTTCTGCGACTGCACTTCCGAGAACGAGCCGCCCATGACCGTGAAGTCCTGCGCGAAGACCGCGACGCGGCGCCCGTTGATCTTGCCAAAACCGGTGACGACGCCGTCGCCCGGGTAGCGGTTCTGGTCAAGGCCGAAGGCCGAAAGTTCGTGCGTGGCGAGCGCCCCGAACTCCTGGAACGAGCCCTCGTCGAGCAGGACCGCGAGCCGCTCGCGGCAGAACATCTTGCCGCGCTCGTGCTGTTGATCGATCCGCTTCTGGCCGCCGCCCAGGACCGCCCGCGCGCGCATTTCGCGCAAGACTTCCAAATGCTTCTGTGTCTTTCCACCCGTCGTCATCGTAGCTCCCTCCGGTCACCCGGCTCAATAAAATTCGAGACCCCTGCCCAAAGCAGGCGTTTGAAAATCAGCCCGTGATTCTCTGCCCGCCCATCACTAAGGTCAAGGCTAAATCGTTAAAAAACCCGTTCCGGGAGCGCTGGTGTTGCATAAAAAGAGCGCGGTCGCAGACCGGCGTGGCGGCCTGGCGCACCGTCGCGACAGCGGCGCCAGTTGGTTTTGCGGCCGCGCGTTTGCGACGGCAGCGCCGCGGCGGATGCGCTGGCGACCGCGTCGTCAGCCGAGCGCAAGCTGCGATGGCTTCCTCTAGGGAGCGCCTCGGGCAAGGCGCAGATCGTCGGCCAACGGCGCCAGTTCGGGAAAGGAGGGCAGCAGGAGCCCGACTTGCCTGCGTGCGTCAGGAACAAAGTGCGGATACGTGGCGATCGCGCGCCGCAAAGCGACTCTGGCTTCTTCGGGGCGCTCATCGAGCGCCAGCAGATAGGCGAGCTTGAACGTTACCTTGTCGACCGGCGAAAGTTGGATCGCGGCGGCGACGACAGCAATCTTGTGTTTGAGCAAGTCCTTGTCCACAGAGAGCTGGTAGGCGTAATACAAGCTCACGTAATGCCCGAACAGCGACTGCCGCTGCAATGTGTTGAACGCTGTCCGCATCTCGTCCCACGAAGGCTTGACGTTGTTACTGTTCGGGCGGCGGTTGAGAGTGTCTTCAAGCAGCCGGTAGTCGGCGCGCATGGTAAAGAGCGTCAGAGCGCCGAAGAGCAGAATCAGGGCGATCAGCGCTTTGCCCGAGGCAGTGATGCGCGGGTGCAGGCCCGAGCCGCTGCCGACGCCGAGCAGGATTGCCGCAATGCCGAGAAAGAACGCGTACCACAGCGGGTATTCGAGCTGGCTGTGAGCGGCAAGAACGAGCAGCACCGCGGCGATCCACCAGTGCGCCGCCGACCACTCCTGCCGGATGAAAGCGAACCACCAGCGCAGGCCGAAAAGCACGACGAGAACAGCGGCCAGCAGGCCTTGTTCGGCGAGCAGATCGATCAGCAAATTGTGCGCGTGCTCGCCGCCGCCAAGATAGCCCCTGTCCGGCTGGGCACCGACGATTTGATAGGCGCGTACGGGGAACTGACCGATGCCGGCGCCGAGCCACGGATGCTCGGCAAATATGGCAAGTCCGGTCCGCCACAGCTGGATCCGCTGCGACGTGCCGCTGACTTCGCGGACAAGGCGGTCGCCTGAAAGCGGGATCTGCAGGGCCTGCGCGAGGTCAAGATGGACGGAGATGAACTGCAGGAGAACCGTCGCGGCGAGAACGGCGAAGCTCGCTTTGGCGATCTTGTGCAAAACGGTTTGCCGATAATGCCACGCAGCCCATCCGGATAGCAGCGCCAGCAGAACCGCGTAGATGAGAATGCTGCGCGAACCGGTAAAGCTGGCAGCGCCGATCAAGAGCAACGCGCATGCTGCGAACAGCGCCTTGCCGATTTTTCCCTGTGCATGCAGATAGATCGCCGAAGCGATGCCGAGCCACAGATAGTTGGCCAGGTGGTTGACCTGTGCCAGATTGGCACTTCCCCGTGCATCGCGAAAAACCCAGGCCTCCGGCGCTCGGGCGTTGCCCAGCTGCAGCGCGACAAGCAGCGCCGAGAGCAGCGTCCCGGCGAGAATGGCAGTGGCAAACAGCGTCGCCAACTCGTCGAGGTCGACTTCCTGGCGCAATGATCGGCCAAGCGTGAGCAGCAGCAAGGACCACAGGAGATAGAGCGCAAAGATCAAGGCTTGCGCGGGGAAGAAGACAAGACCTGCGACAAGTTGCAGCAGGAGAATTGCGATGAGTCCAAGCGGCAACAGCGCCATCCCGGGCAGCTCCAAATGCTCGAGGCGCCGCTCCCTGAGCAGAAGCATTGCTGCGAAAACGCCGCAGGCTGCCGCCAACCATTCCTGATAGAAGGTCGGGATCGGGTGCAGATGGAGGGGATTGAGGAAAGGCAGCACCAGCATTGCACAGAGTGCCGCCAGACTGATTTTCGTAGGCCACGACGCCATGAAACCCCCCTTCGCGCGCTCGGAAAGAGACAGCGACGCGCGCTGGCGCGGGCGGACGATGCGCGGGGCGATCCGGCAGCCACAACAGCGCGTTCGTGAAGCAATTCTCGAACAGTGCAATCCTGGAGCATGAATCGGTGGTGCCGGCGACAGCTGCGGACGGCCTCTTGCTTTTTCTCTGCCTGATGATCGAGGTCGATGACTTGATGCCAGCCAGCCGGTCGCCGCCGTGAGTGTACCGGAATAATATTCACTGCGCATGTCCCGCCGCTTGCCATCGTGCGGGAACAGACGGCGCCAGAGCGCCGCGCCGCCGCGATGAATGCAATCGCCGCCTGCCGCAAAGCGGTTTTCGTCCCGGCAAGAGCGCCGCCAGCCGATCCTCGCGGCGGCTTGGCAAGGCGTTGGAAGCGCGGCGCCAATTCGTTTTGCGGCTGCGCGTTTTCGGCGGCAAGCGAGGTAGAATGGCTTGCACCTTGAATCTTGAGTAGTCAGTTGCTCGCTTCGGGGCAAGGCTTGTCCCAAGGAGAGCGGTCGATATCACTGGGAGAAAATATGGGTCAGAACCTCACCGCCAATATTCGTACCGTGGCCCTCGTCGGCCACGGGGCTGCAGGCAAGACGACGCTTGGCGAGACATTGTTGGCAGCGGCAGGCGCCATCGCGAGCCGCGGATCGGTCGAAAAAGGCAATACCGTCTACGATTTTGACCCGCAGGAAAAAGAACTTGGCCATTCGCTCAACTCAGCGGCGGCAAGCTTCAACTGGCTGGGTGCCCAGGTCCATATGATCGACACGCCAGGCTACCCGGATTTCGCCGGGCAGGCGATCGGCGCGCTCGCCGCCGTCGACACGGCGCTCGTCGTCATCAACGCGCAGACCGGCATCGAGCTTTCCACTGAACGCATGATGAAGTACGCCGCGGCGCGCAACGTTTGCCGCATGATCGTGATCAACAAGATCGACGCCGACAACGTCGATCTGCCCAAGCTCGTCGGCGAGATCCGCGAGCGTTTTGGCAAGGAGTGCATGCTCCTCGATCTGCCGGTACGGCACGGCGAGGAAGTCGTCGAACTGCTCGGCCACGACGCCGGCGAGAGCGACTTCGAATCGATCGCCAACGCCCATCGCGCGCTCATCGACCAGATTGTCGAAGAGGACGAGGAACTGCTCGCGCGCTACCTCGAGGAAGGCACCGATCCGACGCTCGAGGAATTGCACGCGCCTTTTGAAAAGGCGCTGCGCGCCGGCCACCTCGTTCCCATCCTTTTCGTCTCGGCCAAGAGCGGCGCCGGCGTGCCGCAACTGCTCGACGCGATCGTCAAGCTCGCGCCCAACCCGGCCGAAGGCAACCCGCCGCCGTTCTACAAGGGCGACCCGTCCGACCCGGCGAGCACGCCTTTCCATTGCGAGCCGGCACCGGAGAAGCACGTTCTCGCGCACGTGTTCAAGGTCGTCAGCGACCCCTTCGTCGGCAAGCTCGGCATCTTCCGCGTGCACCAGGGAACGATCAAGAAGGACTCGCAACTCATCATCGGCGACACCAAGCGGCCGTTCAAGGTCGGCCACCTCTACCGCATGCACGGCAAAGACTACGTCGAAGTCGAGGCGCTCGTGCCGGGCGACATCGGCGCCATCGCCAAGGTCGACGAAATCGAGTTCGACTGCGTCCTGCACGATTCGCACGACGAGGACCAGATTCGTCTGAAGCCGCTCGAATTTCCGCAGCCGATGCAGGGGCTTGCCGTCGAGACAAAGAAGAAAGCCGACGAACAGCGGCTGTTCGACGCCTTGCACAAGCTCGAAATCGAGGATCCCTGTTTCAGGGTCGAGCGTCATCCGACGACCAACGAAACGGTGATCCGCGGCCTCGGTGAAATGCATTTGCGCGCCAAGCTCGCGCGCATGGCGCAACAGTACAAGATCGAGCTCGACACCAAGGTGCCGCAGATCGCCTACCGCGAAACGATCAGCGCCAAAGCCGAAGGGCATTGCCGGCACAAGAAGCAGAGCGGCGGCGCCGGCCAGTTCGGCGAAGTCATGCTGCGCGTCGAGCCGCTGCCGCGCGGCGGCGGTTTCGAATTCGTCGACATCGTCAAGGGCGGGACGATTCCAGGCGTCTTCATGGCGGCGGTTGAAAAAGGCGTGCGCCAGGCGCTCGAGGACGGCGTCGTCGCCGGCTTCCCGGTGCACGACCTCAAGGTCATCGTCTATGACGGCAAGTCGCACGCCGTCGACAGCAAGGACATCGCTTTCTTCTCGGCCGGGCGCAAGGCGACGATCAGCGCGATCCAGGCGGCCTCGCCGATCGTCCTCGAACCCGTCGTGGACATCGAGATCCTCGCGCCCGAAGCGACGATTGGCGATCTCACCGGCGACCTCTCGAGCAAACGCGGCAAGCTCACCGGAACGCAGCCGCGCGGTGCCGGGACGGTGGCCATCGGCGGCAAGATTCCGCTCGCGGAACTTGACGATTACCAGGGAAGGCTCAAGTCGCTGACCGGCGGCCAGGGCTCGTACACGATCGCCTTCTCGCACTACGCCGCGGTGCCGGCGGCGACGCAGCAGCAACTCGCCTCGCAGCACAAGACGGTCGTCGACGACGATTGAGGAGACGCTGAACAAGTCCACCGCAAAGACGCCAAGGCGCAAAGATGACGCAAAGGAACGCTTGCTAAGTTTTCTTTGCGTTTCCTTTGCGGCCTTCGCGCCTCCGCGGCGGGTGTTCATGAATCGAGAAGAATCGACGGCGTCCCGACGCCGCGGAGAGTCTTGATGGCCGGTTTTTTCGATGCGCCCACCTGGTTCCTGCCGCTTGCCCGCCGGGTGCTGTACCTGTGGGTGAGGACGACGGTTTTTCCCAAGGACCCGCGCACGCTGGGCCTCGACCCGTCGCGGCCGATCTGCTACGTACTCCAGGATCACCGCTACTCGAACCTCCTCGTGCTCACCGCCGAAGCGCTGCGCAGCGAACTGCCGTCGGCCGCGGCGCCGATCGTGGTCGGCGAACGGCGCTTCGCGCACTCGGTCTTCTGCCTCAACCGCAAGCCGGCGCTCACCGAAACCGCGCGCGAGCGCTACGCGCATCCGACGCTGATGGCCGCCCTCGTGCGCGCCGCGACGAAGGCAGACGCGAGCGCCGGCGCCGACGTGCAGATCGTCCCCGTGGTCATCCTCTGGGGGCGCAGCCCCGACAAGCAGGATTCGATCGTCAAGGCGTTCTTTTCGGAGACCTGGCGGCAATCCGGCGCGCTCGGGCATTTGCTGACGATCCTGCTGCACGGCCGCAACGTCCTCGTGCGTTTCAACGCGCCGATTTCGCTGCAGGCGATTTCGCGCGAAGGACTGAACGAGGAACAGGCGCTGCGCAAGCTCTCGCGCGTGCTGCGCGTGCACTTTCGCCGCCAGCGGCAAATGGCGATCGGTCCCGACCTCTCGCATCGCAATACCCAGATCGACAGCCTGCTCGACGCGCCGGCGGTGCGTCGCGCCGTCGCCGCCGAAGCGCAGCGTCTATCGATTCCGCTCGACGAGAGCGAGCGGCGGGCACGCCGCTTCGCGCTCGAGATCGCGTCCGACTATTCATACGGCGCCGTGCGCGCGCTCGAACTCTTCCTGTCCTGGCTGTGGAATCGGCTCTACGACGGCATCGAGCTCCACAACATCGACGTCGTCACGCACATCGCGCCAGACCAGGGCGTCGTCTACGTACCGACGCACCGCAGCCACGTCGACTACCTGCTGCTCTCGCACTGCCTGCACCGCCAGGGCCTCACCCCGCCGCATATCGCCGCCGGCGCCAACCTCAACATCTTCCTGGTCGGGCCGCTGCTGCGCCGTTGCGGTGCCTTCTTCCTGCGCCGCAGCTTCAAGGGCGAACCCCTTTACGCGGCGGTCTTTCACGAATACCTGCACCTGATGATGAGCCGCGGCTTCCCGCTCGAATATTTCATCGAAGGTGGGCGCAGCCGCAGCGGCCGCATGCTGACGCCGAAAGCCGGCATCCTCGGGATGACGGTGAGGAGCTTCATTCGCGAGCACGCGCGACCGCTTGTCTTCGTCCCGGTCTACATCGGCTACGAGAAAGTGATGGAAGGGCGCAGCTACGTGCGCGAACTTGCCGGCAAGCCGAAGCAGAAGGAATCGCTGTGGGGCGTTCTTGGCAACGCGCGGCGCATCAGGAAAGTGTTCGGCAAAGTGTCGATCAACTTCGGACGGCCGCTGCCGCTTGCCGCTTTCCTCGACCGCTATCGTCCCGACTGGGCGAGCGTGCCGTGCTGCGTCGATGACGACTGGCCGCGCACGGCGACGCGCAACGCCGCCACCGAGCTTGCCCGGCGCCTCAACGAAGCGGCGGTGATCAACCCGGTCAACCTGATCGCGCTCTCGCTGCTGCCGACGCCGCGCCATACCGCCGACGAACTTGCGCTCAAGCGCCTGCTCGCGCATTACCAGGCGCTCGCCGCGGACGCGCCTTACGCGCCGGTGACCATCCCCTGCAGCCTCGCGCCGGAAGAGATCATCAGCCACTGCGAGCGGCTGAAGATCGTCGAGCGCATCGATCATCCGCTCGGCACGCTGATCGCCGTGCGCGCGAGCGAAGCAACCCTGCTGCCCTACTATCGCAACAACGTCCTGCACCTCTTCGCGCTGCCCTCGCTGATCGCCTGCCTGGTGCTGTTCAACCGCAATCTCGGCGGCGCGCGCATCATCGACGCCGTCGGCGGCATTTATGGCCTGCTGCAGACCGAGCTCTTCCTGCGCTGGCCGGCCGCCGAACTGCCCGGCGCGGCGCGCGCAGTCATCGACGTCCTCGTCGCGCGCGGCCTGCTCGTGCGCGCCTCGGCCGAAGAGCTTGGCGCGCCCGAGCCGAACAGCCAGGCCTTCATCGAACTCACGGCGATCGGCGACGCGATCCGCCCGACGCTCGAGCGCCACTTCCTGACGCTCGCCCTGCTGCAGCAAAGCGGTTCGGGCAGCCGTTCGAAAGAGACGCTCGCAAACGACTGCCACCTCCTCTCGCAGCGCCTCTCGCTGCTTTACGCGACGGGACTTGCCGAATATTCCGAGGTGACGACTTTTTCGACGCTGATCGCGCACCTGATCGACGCCGACTTCCTCAGCGAGGACGAGAAGGGCCTCATCGGTTTCGACGAGCGCTTGGCAACGCCGCTCAAGTACGCCGAACTCGTGCTGCCGGTCGAAGCGCGGCAGACGATCCGGCGCATGGCGAGCCTGAGCCTTGAAGCGGAGCCGGCGCGAGCGGCCTGAAATCTGAATTTGAGGCTTTGCGGCAAGGCTCAGGCGTCGGCGCGCGGGCGCGCCGCCTGTTCGAGGCGCTCCTTCTCGGCGAGCACGCGGCTGGCGTAGTCGCCGTCGGCGTCCGGCGAGCCGACGTAGGATTGCAGGCCGGCTTCGATGCCGCCGCCGCGGCGAATGGCGTCCTCGAGGATGCGCACGCCGACGCGGATATTGATCAGCGGATCAAGGAAAGGGCTCTCGCCGGCGCCGTCCGGGACCTTGTCGAGATGGAAGCGCGGCATCACCTGCATCAGGCCCTGCGCGCCCTTGACGCTTTCGGCAAAGGGGTTGAAGCTCGATTCGACGCCGATGATCGCGAGGATCAGGAAGGGATCGATGTGACGCTCGCGACCGACGCGTTCGGCGAACGAGAAAATCGGTTTGAGCGCTTCGGCAGAGACGCGGTAGCGGCGCGCCACCGAAGCGAGCGCGGCTTGCAGCCGCGGCGCGAGGTCGGCACTTGCCGCCGGGGCCGGTCGCGCGGCTGCTACGGCCGCGGCAGGCGCGGCCACCGGCGACGCGACGGCAGCGGAGTC
>CAZALA010000054.1:0-20692 GCA_964485725.1 uncultured Propionivibrio sp.
AGCGCCGCCGGCGCCGCGACGTAGCCGACTTTCCAGCCGGTGACGTGATACGTCTTGCCGAAACTCGAGACGACAAAGGCGCGGGCGGCGAGCCCCGGAAAGCGGGCGGCGCTCTGGTGCGCTGCGCCGTCGTAGACCATGTGCTCATAGACTTCGTCGCTGATCAGGACGATCTCGGTGGGCGCGAGCAACTCCTGCAGGGCGAGCATGTCGGAGGCCGTCCACACGGTGCCGCTCGGGTTGTGCGGCGAGTTGATGACGAGGGCGCGCGTGCGCGGCGTGATCGCCGCAGCGAGGCGGTCGAAGTCGGGCCGGAAGCTCGCGTTCTCGCCGGCGCGGCCGAGCGGCACGCGCACCGCGACGCCGCCGGCAAGTTCGATATTGGGCACGTAGCTGTCGTAGCACGGGTCGAGCACGATGACTTCGTCGCCCGGATGCACGAGCGCGAGAATCGCCGTGAGGATCGCCTGCGTCGCCCCGGCGGTGACCGTGATCTCGCTCTCGGCGCAATAGGCATGCCCGTAGAGGGTCGCGATCTTTGCCGCGACCGCCTTGCGCAGCGGCGGCACGCCGGCCATCGGCGGGTACTGGTTGTGGCCGCCTGTCATCGCCGAGGCGACCGCGTCGAGGAGTTTCGGATCGCAGGCGAAATCGGGAAAGCCCTGGCCGAGATTGACCGCGCCGCGCTGCGTCGCGAGCGCCGACATGACGGTAAAGATCGTCGTGCCGACGGCCGGCAAGCGCGATTTGAGGACGGGGGTGCGGGCTTCAAGGCTCATGGTCGTTGGTCTGGCGGTTGGTGGCGAACGATGACGATCATACGATCAATCGGCGCGATCGGCGATGACACGGGTCGGCCTGCATTTCACGGCAGCGTTGCGTCGGCGCTGCACGGGGTTGCGGGCCTGGCCTCGAGCAGCGCTTGAAGGCTCGAGAAAACGCGGCGGATCGCTTCGAGTTCGGCGGCCAGACCGGTGCCGGCTGCCTCGCCTGGCTCGCCCTCGCCGCGAATGATTCGCTCGACGCGCGCGGCGCTGCTCGAGAGGTCCTGAAGGCCCAGCGTTCCCGCGCTGCCCTTCAGCGTGTGCGCGAGGAACCGGGCCCCATCGTGGTCGGCGCCGGCGAGCCGGTCTGAAATGGCAAGGGCATCATCGCCATGCAAGGCGACGAACTTGCGCAGGTAGTCGAGGTAGCGGTGCACGTTCCTCAGGGAGACCGCCATCCCGCGCGCCACATTGACGCCGGGCATCGCCTGCAGCCGTAGCATGAGCTGCGCGTCTGCCGCCGACTCCGCTTCGGCCATCGCGTTCGACGCAGGGTTTTCGCGAGATGCAGAGGATGCACCGGGCGGCGCGAAAACCGCCAGGCGCGCCGGGGACGGCGCCGGCAGCCACTGCAACAGCGCGGCGTAGAGCAGTTGCGGTTCGACGGGCTTGGCGACAAAGTCGTTCATCCCGGCCTCCTTGCAAGCGCGTCTGTCCTCGTCGAAGGCGTTGGCGGTCATTGCCAGGATGGCGACGCGCTCGCCGCCGGGCGCGCTGCGGATTCTGCGCGTCGCTTCGATGCCGTCCATCGTCGGCATCTGGATGTCCATCAGGATGAGGTCGTAGCTTGCCCGCAGGGTCATGTCCACGGCTTGCTGCCCATCGCTGGCGACGGCCGCCGTAATACCGGCCCCGTGCAAGAGTTCAAGCGCGACCTCGCAGTTGATCGCGTTGTCCTCGACGAGGAGCACGGCAGCGTCGCCGTGATCGCGGCGCAGCCGCTCCTCGATGTCGTCGCTCGCAGGCGTCGCTGCCACGGGAAGGGCGCCGACGCCGTGCTGCAGACGCGCGGTGAACCAGAAGCGGCTGCCTGTTCCGGGCTCGCTGTGCACGCCGACCTCGCCCCCCATCAGTTCGGCGAGGCGGCGCGTGATCGCAAGGCCTAAGCCGGTGCCGCCGTATTTGCGCGTCGTCGAGGTGTCCGCCTGCTCGAAGGCCTGGAACAGCGTCACGATCTTCTCGGCGGCGATGCCAAGGCCGCTGTCCTCGACCTCGAAGCGCACGAGGAGCTCGTCGCCGCGCTCCTCGAGCAGGAGCGCGCGCAGCGTGATCGTGCCGCGCTGCGTGAACTTGATCGCGTTGCTCGCGTAGTTGAGCAGCGCCTGGCGCAGCCGCGTCGGGTCGCCGCGCAGCCAGGCCGGTACGCCATCCGGATCGACGACAAGGCTCAAGCCCTTGGCGCGCGCCTGGTCGGAATAGACCGAGGCGACGTGATCGAGGACGCTCGCAAGCGTGAAATCGGTGTGTTCGAGATCGAGCTTGCCGGCTTCGATTTTCGAGATGTCGAGAATGTCGTTAATGATCGAGAGCAGATGCCGGCTGGCGCCGTCGATCTTGTCGAGCCGGTCGAGCTGGCGCGAGGTCGGCGCGTCGCGACGCAGGAGGTGACAGAGGCCGATGATGGCGTTCATCGGCGTGCGGATTTCGTGGCTCATGTTGGCGAGGAAGGCGCTCTTGGCAAGGCTCGCCGAGAGGGCGACCTGCTGCGCCTGTTCGAGTTCGAGCGTGCGCTTGGTGATCAATTCCTCGAGATGGTTGCGGTGGCGGTCAAGCTCGCCGGCGAGGCGTTTCTTTTCGGTGATGTCTTCCTTGACCGCGACGTAGTGCGTGACCTTGCCGTCGGGCTGGCGAATCGGCGTGATGAAGGCAAACTCGATGTAATCGCTGCCGTCCTTGCGCCGATTGTAAAGCTCGCCGCGCCAGCTGCGTCCGTGCTTGAGCGCTTCCCAGAGCGCTGTGAAAGTCGCCGCCGGCGTCTTGCCTGATTGCAGGATGCGCGGATTCTGCCCGATCGCTTCTTCGCGGCTGTAGCCGGTATTCCTGATGAATGCCGGATTGACGTATTCGATCTTCGCGGCAAGGTCGGTGATGACGATGCTCTCGGGGCTTTGCTCGACGGCGAGCGAAAGCTTGCGCAGCTGGTTTTCGATCGCCTTCTGATCGCTGATGTCGCGCGCGACGCCGGTAAAGCCGACCGGGCGCGGCGCGGCGCCGGGCGCAAACTCGATGCTGATGTTCCATTGCAGCAGGTGCGGTTCGTTGTCGGCGCCGATGTGACGGATTTCGCAGGTGAGGACGCGCTCGCCGTCGCGGATCGCGCGCGCGACCGCGCTTCTCATCGTGCGCCGGTCGCGCCGATCGATGAAGCGGAAAAGCGACTGTCCGAGGCAGGCGGCAGGCTCGAGACCGGAGATGCGTTTGGCCACCGGATTGACGAATGAGAGCCGCCCGTGGCCATCGGCGCGGACAATGAGGTCGTTCGTGCCCTCGACGACTTCGCGGTAGCGGTCCTGGCTGCGCTGCAGCTTTGACTCGCGTTCGAGCACCGCGCTTGCCATTCGTCGCATGCTGTCGGCGAGCTCGTTGAGCTCGGTAATGCGAAAGCGGGGAATCGCCGCGTGGTAATCGCCGTCCGCGACGGCGTGCAGATGCGCGCTGAAATCGCTGATCCGGCGCGTCAGCGCGCGGGCGAGCGCGAAAGCGACCGAGAGCGCGACGAAGAGCGAAAACAGCGTTCCCGAGACGAGCGCCAGCAGCACCGTCCGCTGCGCGGCGAAAGCGACGGCTTCCGGGCGCACGACGAGCGCCACCCAGCCGAGCTGCGCGACCGGCTTGGCGGTGCCGACGTAGCTTTGGCCGTCGATCTCGATTTGGCCGCTGGCGCGCTTGCCGGCCAGCCCGTCGCGCAGCAGCGGGCTCATCGCCAGGCGTTCGTGCTGCAGGCTCTTCCTGGCGTCGGGATGGGCGACGATGCTGCCCTCGCGGTCGACGACGATGGCGATCAGCTTTTCGCTTTCGCTGACGCTGCGCGCAAACTCCGAGAGCTGCCGCAGGTCCATTTCGCCGACGAGGATGCGGTGCGCGAGCGGAATGGCGACGGCGACCGACATCTGGCCGGCCGCGGACAGATAGGAGTTGGACCAGGTCGCCTCGCGCGTGCGCTGCGCGGTGCGCACATAGTCGCGGCCGGAAAAATCAAGGCCGATGAAATTGCGCCGGTAGGCGCGACGCGCCTGATGCAGGCCGACGCTCGTCACGCGCAGGTCGTCGTCAAGGAGGTAGAGGCCCTCGACGACGAGCTCGGTCGTCGCCAGCGTATCGAGCCGTTGCTCGATGCTCGCGTCGGTGACGGCAAGCGCGTCAAGATCAGTGCCCAGCCGCTCGATGCCGCGCGCGGTGGCGACGAGAAAATTGTCGACGCGATCGGAGACGGCGTTGCTGAGCGCGCGATACTCGGCATCGACGTAGGTCTGCAGCTGCGGGACGAGAAAGACGAGCAGGAAGCCGGTGACGATCAGCACCGGCACGCCGACCAGCATCGCGAGACTTAAGGTCAGCCAGTGTCGGAGCAGGCTCGCCATCGAGCGATCCTAGGGCAGCGCGACGAAAGCGCCGTCCCTGATGACGGTCATGCGCGTCACGTTGAACGTGTCGCCGTATTCGTCGAGGACGATGACTCTCTGTGCACCTGCGAAGCGCCCGATCGCGAGCAGCGACTCTTTCAGGCTCTGGCCCGGGCGCTGGCGGGCAAGGCCTTCGAGCACGATGTTGGTGGCGTCGAATGCGGTGAGCCCGCCAAATCCGGGCTCGCGGCCAAAACGCTCGCGGTAGCGCCGGCGAAATTCGAGCCACGAGGGCGCTTTGCTGTCGCGGTCGAGAAACTGCCCGACGACAGCGCCTTCAACCGCGCGCCCGCCGAGCTCGATGAATTGCTCGGTGGCTGCCCACTCCGAAGTCGTAATGACGACGCTGCTGCTGAGCTTGCGCAGGTGCTGGCAGAGCATTGCAGCGTCCACCGAGTTGGCGAGGATTAGGACGCCGTCGGGTTTACCCTCCAATAGTTCGTGCGCGAGGAGGTCAAAACGCGTCGTCTCGCCCGGCGAGAAGAGCAGACTGCGCGAAACGACCCCGCCGCCGGCGGCGAAGGCCGCCCGGTAATCGTCGAGCCAGCTCGCCGTGTAAGCGCGGTTGCGGTCGTCGGCAATGGCCGCGACGCGGCGCAGTCCGAGCACGCGCGCATGATAGTCGGCGCTCATGCGCGCAAACTCGGCGGTCGCGGCGAGCACGCGGAAAAAGTGATCGTCGCGACCGGTGAGCGCATTCGTCGTTGCGGTCGGGCTCACCGTTGTGAGCTGGGCGGCGGAGACGAGCGGCACGATCGCGGTCGCCATCGCGCTCGTCATTGGACCGACGATCGCCGCGACTTTCAGCGCCGCCAGTCTGGCGACGACCTTGGCGGCCATTTCGGCGTCCTGCTCGTCGTCTTCGGCGAGAAGTTCGATCTTTCGCCCGGCAATGCCGCCCGCGGCGTTGCGCATTTCAACCGCCAGCAAGGCGCCGTCGCGGCCACTGATGCCAAGGTCGGAGACGCGTCCCGAGAGCCCGCCGATGAAGCCGATGCGCAGCGGTTCTTGTGGCGCGCACGCTGGCAAGGAGAGCAGAACGCAGCCTAGCAATGCGGCGCCCAGCGAAGCTGCAGAAAAGGCAGTTCTTTTAATCGGCACGTCGACCCGTCTTGGTGACTGAAGGCGCCACTGGAGGGCCGTTTTTTTTCTGGGATTCGACGCCCCGCAGCGTGCTTCCCACACTACCAGACCTATTACTTAATGCATAGAGGCGCGGCGCCGGAAAGACGCCCGGGTTCGCGTGCGGCAGACTCAGGCCGACGCGTCAGCAGCCGTCCGCGGCGCGCGGCCAGGGCGAGTGATCAGCGCGCCCGGTTCGGGTCGACGCGCCGTTCGCTGCTGCAGCCGGTGCCGGGCCGCAAGTAGCCGCCGTGCCTGACGAACTCGTAGACCTGTTTGCGGTAGGTGAAGCGCCACACCGAGTCGCCAAGCGTCGGGCTGTGGTGATCGTCAAGCTGGACGATCGTCTGCTTGAGTTCGTCGATGCCCAGACAGCGCTGCAGTTCGATGAGAAGTTCGGACATGCCTTGAATCTGGCAAAACGCGCGCCCACGCCGGCGCTTCGTCAGCGGTGATGACGGTGGTGATGGTGGCCGCCGCGGGAACCGTAATCGTCGTAGGGAACGATCACGCATCCGGACAAAGCGGCGATGAAGATGGCGGCAGAAATCGCGTACAGGGTTTTCATGGTTTCTCCAGTGAGGGCTTGCAAGCCAATTAACGCGGTGGCGCGGTGATGGCGCACAGCGCGTGTGTAAGCGTTTGTTGCAAGCGGTCAGAGGGGACGCCAGTGTCGCGGGGCGCAAATCCGCGCGCAGCTTGCTGACGACGGCCGCGTCCTGGCGCGACTCGCAAACCGGTAAAGTTTTCCGATCGCGGGTTGGCGTCGTCGTCGCCGCGCATGAAAAAGCCCATGCTGCCGGGTGACTTCCGGAGCATGGGCCTCAAGGCGTGTTCAGGCGGACCCGCGGCCCGCCGCGGTTACTTGAGAACGAACAGCCTCAGAATGTGGCGGTCGTAGAGGTTTTCGGCAACGCACTGCCCGACCACGTCGGCATGCTTCTTCAAGGCGCCGGTGTAGGTTTCGCCGAGTTCGGATGCCACTTTGTAACCGACGTGGATGAGCTGGCGGAAGCTCGCGTTGTACTTCGCGTGGCCGGGGATATGGCGCAGCGTCGAGGCATAATCTTCGGCGCTCCACTGCGCGACGACTTCCGGCGCGGGCAGCTGGTCGTTCTTGATGTCGATGACCGCCGCGTAAGGTCCGCACAGTTCGTCGCGGCGCTGCAAGGCCGAGGTGTAGATCTTCTTCGCGAGCTCGAGCCCTTCCGCGCCGGAGATCGAGAGGCCGATGACTTCTTCGAGCCAGGTCGTGCCCGCGGTCTTGACGTGGATTCCCTTGTCGTACTTCTTGATCAGCCGGCCCATCACCGGGTAGATCGAGAACTTGTCGCTGCCCGAATGCACGCTCAGTTTCAGGTCGTCCGGCAAGCCGAAGTTCCTGACCGCGTAGTCGATGACGAGCATGTCTTCTTCGAATTCCTTCTCGAACTGCGCGACATCGCCTTCGTAATCAACGCCCTTGTTGAAGCGCCCGGTGAATTTGGGCGCGATCGTCTGCGCGGGGACCTTGAGGTCGGCAAGCGACTTCAGGATGAAGAGCATGTCGAGCGGCTTTTGCGGCTCGTCGACTTCGTCCATCGAGACTTCGGTGACGAAGTTGCCGGCGCCTTTTTTGGCCGCGATGTGCTGGTAGATCTTCGAGGCTTCGATCGTCGCGCAGAGGAATTTGGCGGCGAAAGCCTGCAGGTAGGCCTCGCTCACCGTGAAGGGCGCGGCGATGCCGGGGATCGCGAGCGCGCCGACGTACTTCTTGTGCGCCGCGACGAAAGCGTCGATTTCGGCAGGCGCGGCGGCTTTGCCGATGTAGTCGGCGACGTCGAGCGTGAAGAAATCGCAGTGGTCGATGAAGCGGTCGACGTTGCCAAGGTTGATATGGTCGGCGTCGACGAAATAGGGGCCGGTATAACCCAGCGCTTTCACCGCGGCATCGGCTTCCTTGCGCGTATTCGCTGGCTCGGTGTGGACGATGTTGTGCTCGCGGTTCGACTTGTTCCACACTGGCGTGATTGCGATGCCGAGCGTTTTTTGCGCCTTCAGCATCGCTGAAAGCTGCGCTTCGCCCTGATGCTCGAAACGGTCGCCCATGCCGAAAGAATACTTGCCGAGATTCATCTTGAAGTCCTCTTGAAACGAGATGCCGGAAAAGCGTTCGAGCTCGCAACGCCGCTGGTTGACGCCGGCTGCTGCCGGGCCTGTGTTGCCATGGCCTCGACGGGAATCGAATACGAGTCGCGGGGCCATACTACGTAAAGAGTTACAATTTTTGTGTTAGGGAGTTACCCCAAAAGTTACCCCTGCCAACGCAGTGTCGTCTACGAAATTCCTTGGCAACTTCCACTCAAGCGGAACACAACCGTAGCATTGTCGTCCTTTCTGCGAATTTCTGGAAGAACGTCGGAAAGTCTTATTTTTGCCTTACCGCTACTTCAATTTTGTTTTCGTCCGACCGATGTAGCGATTTACCGCGAGTCTTCTATCAGATTGCCCCAGATCGCGAAGAAACCCATCTTGTAAAGGGCGCGTTGCTTCCTGCCGCGCCTACTCGCACTCAGCGTGATTGTTGCACTGCTTTCTCAGCGCTTTGGTGCCTCTTAGGTATCCGAAGGCGATCCGCACTGACCAGGGCCCGGAGTTTACTGGCAAGGCGCTCGATCAATGGGCTTACCAGCATGGCGTTCAACTCAAGCTGATCCAGGCAGGGAAGCCTACGCAGAACGCCTTCATCGAAAGCTTCAATGGCCGTTTCCGCGATGAGTGTCTCAACGACCATTGGTTTACGAACCTCGCCGAGGCCCGTATTCTGATCCACGCTTGGCGCCGGGACTACAATCTGCATCGCCCGCACAGCGCACTCGATTACCTGACCCCGGCTGAATTCGCAGCCAACTATCGAGCGAATCACTCCGATCAACCGGTCGAGAAAGAGCGTCTTTAGAAATACAAACCAAGGACTTTTACTAAAACGCCCTTGGCTCTAGTTTCGGGGGCACCTCAATCCAAAAAGAACACTGCGTATTCTCACCGTCTTGACCGGGCGTTACCGTCAGCCTTCGAGAGTTTCAGGAATGAATCAGATTTCTGAGTGATGATGACGACATCAGGCCACATTACCGACGGTCGAGGTAAACATCCAATTTCAATAATTGAGGTGTCCTCTGACCATGTAGAATGACCGGTCTTTGGTGAGAAAATTGACATCCACGGGATTCAACTGACGCCCTCTCTCCCGTCGCGGGTTTAATTGCGTCGGTTGTCGATACAACTCACTGAATCGTGGTGGGCTCGTACTTCGTGTAAGAAGATCTAGCGAAAAAATGCGTCTCGGCGATCTTGGCCCGATCTTGACACGTGTCGATCAGAGGCCATAATTTCGACATAGGGACTATCCCGATCCCTAGCCAAGGCGTCGCGAATGAAATTCGTCGAGCTTGTGGATATTGAAGAACTACGTGATCTGTGTGAAGGCTTTACCACACTGACCGGGGCGGTCACGGCCGTCCTCGACATTGAGGGCAATATTCTCATCGCCACCGGTTGGCAGCATATTTGCACTCATTTTCACCGCATGCAGCCGTGGACTGCTGCGCGTTGCCGTGAAAGTGATACGGTTCTGGCCAGTGCGTTACGACACGGCGACGCCTATAACGTCTACAAATGTAAAAACGGTCTCGTCGATGTCGCTGTGCCAATCATGATCGGCGGTGAGCACGTGGCGAACTTTTTCACGGGGCAATTTTTCTTTGAATCGCCGGACAGGGACTTCTTTATCCGGCAAGCCAAAGAGTTTGGCTTCGGCGAACAGACCTATCTTGCGGCGCTAGAAAAAGTGCCGATCTTTTCCGAAGCCCGTGTGCATGAAATGATGGGATTTCTGACGCGTCTTGCCCAGATCATGGGCGAGATGGGGCTTGCCAAGCTGCGACTAGAAGAGGCCAACGCCGCTCTGGAAACTCGTGAGGCCGAATATCGCCACCAGGCCGCGACCGATTTCTTGACGGAATTGCCGAGCCGCCGAAGTTTCTTCAAGCGCCTTGGAGACGAACTAGAACGGTTTAAGCGGAGCGACGTGCAACCCGTCGCGTTGCTGATGATCGACCTCGATCGTTTCAAGGAAATCAACGACCAGTTTGGGCATATCGCGGGAGATGCCCTGTTGAAACACTTTGGCGGCTTGCTGACCAGCGAATTGCGTCGCATCGACATGGCCGGTCGTATCGGTGGCGACGAGTTCGGACTCATCCTTCCCGGGACATCGGCGCAAGCGGCGCTGATTTTCGCCACGAGACTCGCCGAGCGAATCGCGAACTCGCCGCTTTCTTTTGATGGGCAAGCCCTCAGCCTGACTGTAAGCATCGGGGCTACCGAAATGTCTGTTACCGACCCTAGCCTGGATTCGGTACTGGCGCGTGCCGACAAGGCACTCTATCGAGCCAAGGAATTGGGGCGGAACCGTGTCGAGATGGTAGAAGTTGGCGACTAATTCTTGCGCCCCTTCGTCGACTGCGCCTGGATTTGTTAATGGACGTGAAGGCCTCAAAGGCTAGCGGTCGCCGGCCAAGACTTACGCAACACGTTAAGATCTGCGGTCACGCTTGGAGGTCAATTCGGACAGGGAACTGTGCCCGGCTAGCCCCAGTCACTTGCGAACAGAGGGCTAGTGGGAAAGCAGGCCAACGTTGTCGCGATTGTTCGCTTTCTGGTAATCTCGTTCTCAACGATAAGAACGTAATATACGATCCATGTATTTCTTCCGCATTATCTTTGCCAAGCGTGTTTGCTTCCGCTATGCCTTGACTGTTGGCTTGCTGACAATCTTGGCAGCCAATATCTTTGTCGGCTGGGCTTATGCAGATTCTGGCACTGCCAAACAGGCAAGCTCAGTCGGTATCTTGACGGACGAAGAACAGCAATGGCTGGCGGAAAACCACACGGTACGTGTCCGGGTGGGCGAATCTCCACCCTATCAGATGAGGAAACCCAAGCTATCGGGTTTATCGCTGGATTTGCTCAATACTATCGCTGATCGTTTCGGCTTCAAGGTTGTCTATGTGCCTTATCCCATGGGGTGGCCCGAGTCCTTGCAGGACGTGATGGGGCCACGCCAGCACTTCGATTTGCTCCTGACCATGAACCGCACCCCGGAACGGGAGCAGCAATTTGCCTTGACCCAGGACTACCTTTCCATGCCGTGGGTCATCTACACCCGCAAGGACAGCCCATTCATCAGCAGCATCGCCAGCTTGGCCGGGAAATTGGTGTCGGTCGAGAAAGGCTACGTGATTCAGTCGATGCTCAAAAAGGATCAGCCAACTATTCGCTTTCTTGAAGAAGCCAACTCGGAAGAGGCGTTGCGAGCCGTAGCCACGGGGCGCGCCGATGCCTACGTAGGCAATCTCGCGATCAGTACCTATCTGATCCGGCAGTTTGGTTTAGCCAATCTTGTCGTTGCCGCTCCGACGCCTTATGGGGATCACACGCAGTCGATGGCCGTGCGCAAGGATTGGGCGGTGCTGGCGTCAATTATCAGCAAGGGCATTGAGACCATGCCCACTGAAATGAGGAACAAAATCACGCAAAAATGGACGCAAATGGAGGTCAGGCCGAAGATTGACTACACGCTTGCCTGGCAAATTCTTGTCGTTTCAGCACTATTGATCGCGGCGTTCCTCTACTGGAATCGTCGTTTGGCAAACGAAATTGCTGTCCGAAAAGCGACTGAGACTGAGCTTGCCAGGCACCGTGACAATCTCGAGATTCTGGTCAATGAGCGGACAGCTGCTCTATCTCTGGCAATGCAAAAAGCGGAAGCCGCAAACGAAGCCAAGACCATTTTTCTGGCCAACATGAGCCACGAACTGCGTACGCCGATGAACGGCGTCATGGGCATGATCGACTTGGTGCTGCGCCGAGCCACCGATCCCAAGCAGATCGACATGCTCAACAAGAGCAAAGACGCCGCTCAGCGTATGGTAAACATCGTCAACGACATCATCGATTTTTCCAAGGCCGAAGCCGACCGTTTGCCATTGGAAGAGAAGAATTTCTCCCTACCCCAACTGATTGACGACGCCATCGCGTTGCAGAGCATAAGCGCTGAGGCGAAAGGTCTGAAGCTGACCCGCGAAATTCCGGCCAACTTCCTTGACCCGTTGTCGGGTGATGCGTTTCGTCTGCGGCAGATACTACTCAACTTCCTGGGTAACGCCTGCAAGTTTTCCGACCAAGGAAAGATCACCGTGCGGGTTAGTGCAGTTGAGCAAGACGGCGAGAGCGTGCTAGCGCGTATCGAAGTCGAAGATCAGGGCCTTGGCATCAGCTCCGAACAGCAGTCCATGCTGTTTCAGGCGTTCACTCAGGTGGATGGCTCCATGACCCGCAAGTATGGTGGTTCAGGTCTTGGCTTGGTCATCTCGAAGCGGCTCGCCAAACTGATGGGCGGCGATGTCGGTGTGGTAAGCCATGAAGCACGCGGCAACACATTCTGGGCCACGGTTCGGTTGAAGCTGCCCAAAAGGCCGCGAAGTCACGATATAGCCGACGACGTTCTCGGGTCGCTACCATCCCAAGGAACTAAAATCCCGGCGGCTGTTTAATGAGTGCTCGAACCGCTGTCAATGTCTATGTCATCAAGCGGCTCGCGGTCTTAACCGGCCCGATAGCTTTTGCTGACGAACGACTCCTAATGGCCGATCAGAGACAGTGTAGCCAAATCGTAGCTACACGAGAAAAGGATTAGTTGCGTGAGACTTTGCAGTACTAGGCGAGTGCTGCAAGGTATTGATTATTCGTGGGGCATTTGCCCACGATCATTTTGAAAATCCGCGTGTCCGTGGTTCGATTCCGCGACTGCCACCAGTGACATCAAAGTGATTAGACCAATCCACAAGGTTGGGCTTTTTGCTATCTGGCTTTCGTTATCGTTTGACCCGGTGTAGACGACGTGGCGGCTGCGCTCATTAAATTTCAATCCGCATCCCCAGCGTTTGTCTTAGTTTGAGTTTCAGGTAGTACGATCGGCTTCGAGTCGTCAAAGAGGGTGATTTCGTACACGCTCACCTGATTGCGCCCCTGACGCTTCGCATCGTAAAGCGCGCGGTCTGCTTGCCCGAGAAACGTGTCGATATTGGTTTCACGATCGTGCAGCGAACTAACGCCGATGGAGATACTGATGCTCAGTGGAAGTCCATGCGTCAAGGGAATCTCTACATGCTCGACCGTCCGGCGGAGACGCTCGGCAACTTCGAATGCTCGAAGAATGGGGGTCTGCGGCAAGACGACCGCGAACTCCTCGCCACCTATCCTGCCAACAAAATCAACATCCCTCAGTACGCTAGCAAGGATTTCCCCTAGGCGACGCAAGACACGGTCGCCCGCCTCGTGTCCATGGGTGTCATTTACTGTCTTGAAGTTATCGATGTCGATCATTAGCACCGACATTTCCGACTTGTAGCGAACGGAACGGCTGAGTTCTCGTTCAGCTAGAAGCATGAAGTGACGGCGGCTAAGCAGTCCAGTCAGCACATCGACGGTTGCCAGTCGGTTCATTTCTTCGCGCTGACGAAAAACGATGGTCAGGATGGCCGCCAGAATGATGGAAAAAATGACGGCGGCGATTCCCGCAATTGTAATTGGTCGAATTTGCGGGATCACGGCTTGATCAACATCGCGATTCGAAAAAGCGGAAACCAGGACCAGAGGGAATTCTCCGACTCGTCGATAGACGAACTCCCTCTCGATGCCATCCAGCCTACTTTTTGCACGGGAATGTCCACTCAGGTTCTTTTCCAGAAGATCTCGCGTCATCCCCTGAAGTGGTATCTGCCATGCGTCGTTACTGGGTTCCGGCGTGCGCGCTCGAATTTTTTTATCTTCAATCCCAATTAGCGAGGTCAATCCTTCGGCGTCATCGTTCAGGCGACGATAGTAGTCGGAAAAAGCATGCGGTCTGAGCGCAACAAGCACGACTCCACCGAATGAGCCATCCGCCTTACTGATTCGCCGCGTGACGCGAAACAGGTATTCCTTGGTCACACGCCCCTTGGCGACCGAACCGATGTGAAGTTCATCCTGTGACGATTGCTGGTGAAAGACAAAGTAATCGCGATCCTGAACCTCAGTTCCCTGATAGGCCGGATTGGGGGAAAGGGCGATCCTGCCTTGAGCGTCAATCAGGTAAATGTTCTCGACGAGCGGTCGGTTGAGGGGGAGGCTGGCAATCAACGATTCTGTCTCAGCCATTGACTGTGTGCGTTGGTAGACCTCGCGAACCGCTGAAAGGGCGAGATCCACATTCCGGAAGACCTGTTCGGTGTGTTCGGCAAAGGCGTCGTTGGCAATCTGTGTCTCTCGCAGCTTTTGGGTAAAAATCTGCTCGTGTATGCGGTCGTGCAACCAGACCCAACCGAATAAACTGCTTAGGCCGAACAAAAAGACAGTTCCCCAGAGAATGAGCAGTTTGGTTTGTTTGCCGAGGGAGGTCAGATTCACTGGGTTCTCTTGCTAAAAAGCTTGTTGACTGAGTTCCCGAATTTTAGAGGAAATCCGACCATCCGAATCGGTGGGGTTGAGGCTATCAGAGAGCTAAGATGAGCCGATGCCCAAAGACTGCTATCTGGGTGCTCTCACCGCCTAACTCTTAAGCAACTCGCCATTCTCCGGAGCCGGCTTTGATGTGATCGCGTGATTCACAACTTGTTCACAGGGTTAGTAACCGATTCTGTGGACAGTCGGTGGATTAGTGCCAATTGTCATGCCGACGATTTAAAGGCGATGCACAGATTGTCCACACTTCGGGCGCGACATATGGCTCGTCTGACGCGTCGGCATTTCTTACACTAGCGATTATGCGGAAAATATATCTCTAAAGCATTAGAACAAAATGACGTTACCCTTATCGAGAACCATCCTTCGGTAGTGTGATGTGTGAGATGACCAGATCTCTTTTCAAGGATGGAAACGAGCGGGAGGTTTAAATGACTTCGCAATCGATTGACTCAGCGACTACGCAGCTTCCCCTGCATAGGATGCCGTCTTCAACAGCATCGTCCCTGCGCGGACATGGGAGCATTGAGCCCGTTGCAGTATCGCAGGCAGAGCAGAGCGTCGCAAAGCCAACGGACCAACAAGTCCAAAAGGCCGTGCATGAGTTACAGAAGGCAATTGCTCCTCTGGCTGCCGAGTTGAAATTTTCCGTAGACGAGGACACCGGACGAACGGTCGTCAAAGTATTGGATACCGCCACGGGTAAGGTTCTGAAGCAGTTTCCTTCCGAAGAAATTCTGCAGGTAAGCAAGTCCATCGAGAAGTTTCGGTTGGGTCTGCTCGTAGACAAGCAGGTATAGCCACATCGCATCGAAGCATGGATTCAGATGTGAGTTTGCCTGGCGAAGTGGCTGGTGAATCGGCGAGAATAGATTCGGCCAAACATCCGGGAATGACTTTCTAGCCGGAGACCGGACAAACAATCGTCGGTTCTGCGATAACATAGACCCCATGACGCCGTTTATCGACAGCGGACTAGTGACATGCCCAACAAGATCCCCGTGCCGACTCCCGAAATCAATCGCCTCAGAGCGGCGGCCGCGCTTATCCCCATCATTGAGGCGGGATTGGCGGAATCAAGAATCACTGCGAAACGCGCGGCAGTGATGGCGTCTTTTTGTGAAGGGGCTGTGCAAGGATCCTTCTGTGAACCTGCCGCGGTGAAACTGGCGGAATCCATCCGGATTGGAGTGCTGCGCATCAAGGGCGTGCTGGTTGGGTGATCGCGATATCCGCTTCAGTCACGCCCTGCAGCCTTCATGTTGACCTCTGCCCTGTTGCCTATGTCGTCGAAGTTGCGAATTTTTGTTTGGCTTAACCGGTCTTTCACTGTGATGTCCTAGATTCCCCGACAGGTCCCATCAAGAAGGAAATCCCCGTGTCCGTGGTTCGATTCCGCGACTGGCCACCAAGAACACCAAATCCCTGCCTGTCTTCTGACCTGCGGAGCCGTTGCTTTTTGGGTTTTGGAATAGGGTGCTCCGAAGCGGCCGGACGTCACGGAGGCCAACTAGTCAATTGCGGACCTACCGCACCTGAAGTTCTGGTCGACGGACAAAAATCGAAAAGGATGACCGGCCTCTCTCAGGAGTAGATGCTGAAAATGGAGCGAGAGATGGCCAATCTACAGGGGCAGTGCAAATTGATTGAACAGAGCTACGCCGAGGATGTCCTGAATCTGGTAGTGGCGCGCGGTTATGTGGCCAAGCTAATCGCCAACAAGAGCGTCGAGCGCTTCATTCGGCAACAGCGACCTGAGCTACTGGAGCAGCTTGAGCACATTGCGGCAGTAACGTCTCTTGACCAGTAACTAGAGTTGGATTCCTTAACTATCGTGGACGTACAATGGGCAGCCGCTGCGCGATCTATTGCAAAGATACGAGTTGAACAGTTGAGGGGCGCTGTCGATTTCACTTACCTTCACAACAGCTAGCGCCCAATACCGGGCAAGGCGACGTGAGACGATGAGAGAGCTGAAAACCTCCCCATCCACTCAACTCTATTTCCTGCTATGTCCGATAAGTAGTGATATGCTGGAAATATAGTTCTCACCGCGACCGACGCCATGACTGACTATCTGCGATGCACAGTGGGCCGACACCTGGTTTTCTTGGGTTACAAGCCCCCCTTCCTAGATTGGCTAGTGAGCATAGATCCAAGCCCGCTCGCAAGGAAGACGCTAAATGAGCTTCGTACTGACAATGAAGCGTTTCTAATTCCTGACGACATTGCTGATAACTCCGAAAAAGCATCGAAATGGGTAGATGACAATTGGCGTATGTTCTTCGGCTTCATTCTAAAGAGATGGGTGATCGACGAGAGGCAGTGGCCCCCAAGCATGACACTGGACTTATTTAGAGAATGGTTCGATGTGCGATATCAGTCCATGGTTTGGGACATTAGCGAGGTTCCGATGCCGATAGATAGATGCAGCTTGGAGCCAAACGACGAGGCTAGGTCTCCAACTTATCATTGACCCGGCATATGGTCCCTGTGCCAATGGGAGTGAACCAGAATAAGCTGGTAATCAGTCTTCCTTGTGGCTCACTCGGCGTTGCGCTCCCGCGACGAGTTACCTTGACCCTTTGAACGTCCGCTTCTCACAGCCCGAAAGGTCGGCTTTGGGTCGGCTTTGGGTCGGCAATGTCGGTTGGCGATAAGAAAAATTTGCCGCAAAGCTTGAGTACATTGTCATTCGGTTGTTTGCTGCCAAATCCACAGGTGGCCGGCCGCCCTGGTCTCGGACCAGAGTATGGCTTCCGGGGCATCCGTTAAGTTTGCGCCGACTGCCTTCAGTAGTGGCGTTTTGGTCTTTATACTATTATTTGACATGGCGTAAAAGTTTCGCGGATTAGTAATCGTCATTCCGTATTTGACTCGGCGTGTCGATCTCAGCGTTGGCATCTGCAATCCGTTTGGTAGTTGTCGCAGGAGCATAGAATGCTGCCCGCCAGTCCAGTCGTCGAAGCGACGTTTAAATTCGCTCTAACTGACCTCCGAGCGCCAGCCGTCAGTGATGGCATCCAAGCGCTGCTCGGATTTAGCCCACAAGATTTTATCGGGGGCAAAGTCTCGTTGATAAGTCGGGTTCACCCTGATGATCAGGATATCGCCGACGAAATATTCTCCAGCGCTGTCATACCACTGTCGGGCACATTCAATATCCGGCTGAGGCACGCTGACGGAAAGATCCGTTGCCTCAAGGGAGAATACGCAAAATCTCTCGACGTGCGCAGCAATATTCCGGTTCTCGATCTGCTGCTCCAGGATGCCAAGAGCCTGAATCAGAATATTGGGAACCAACCGAAGATGGCCAATTTTACGGCCATGATGGAGAACACGGATGATTTCATCTTCTTCAAGGACCGCAATCACGTCTTCACCGGCGCGAGCCAGACCTTGGTCGCGATTGCCGATCCAGCCGAACACTGGTCAGATTTGATAGGAAAGACGGATTACGATGTCTTCCCGGAGGCTTATGCTGATATCTATTACCAGCTCGAAAAGCAGGTTTTCGCCGGGATTGCGGTGGCCCATGAGGTGCAGGAGATACAGAAGAAGGACGGTACAAAAGGCTGGGTAGACAATCGAAAATATCCCATACACGATGAGACCGGAAAGGTCATCGGCCTTTTTGGCATCGCCCGCGATATCACCGAGAAGAAACGGATAGACGACGCCCTCGCTGAAAGCGAACAGCGTTTCCGCTCGATATTCGAACAGGTGCCGTCGGTCTCGGTGCAAGGCTACAACAGGAATCGCGAAGTCATTTTCTGGAATGCGGCAAGCGAACGACTCTATGGATACACCCGAGAACAGGCATTAGGGCACCGACTCGAAGAACTGATCGTGCCCGCCCCTCTGCGGGAGAGCGTGGTTCGGCAGATTTCGGCATGGACCGACGGTGGTGCGGCTATTCCAGCCGCCGAGCGAATCCTGCACAGCGCCGAAGGACATCCTGTCGAGGTCTTCTCCAGCCAGGTCATGCTGCGAAACATTGATGGCGAACCGGAAATGTATTGCATCGATGTCGATCTTTCCGAGCGCAATCGTGCCACGAAGGCCTTGCAGCAGGAGCAGCAATTCTCAAGATTTATTCTCGACAATCTCCCCGGGATCTTCTATCTCTATACCTATCCCGACTGCCGGTTGGTGCTCTGGAACAAGCAGCACGAAACCCTTTTGGGTTTCGACTCCGGTGAAATGATGGGGCGCTATGTCACGGACTGGCACGTGCCTGAAGCCAAAACTGCCGTCCTCGAGGCAGTCGAAGCCGTCATGAGAACCGGGCAAAGCACTATGGAAGCGGCATTGGTCGCCAAGGATGGCCGATTGATCCATTTTGCGCTGACCGGCGTCCGGTTTGAGGCACGACACCAATCCTATTTCATGGGGACGGGAATTGACATAAGCGAACGCAAGCAAGCCGAAAGGATCTTGCTTGAGAGAAACCAACAACTGCAATTATTCTTTGAGCATTCTCCCGTAGCGTTGGCCATGTTCGATTGCGAAATGCGCTACTTGCAGGTTTCGCGCCGATGGATGCAGAACTATCATCTCGGCGATCGGGAAATGATTGGCCGTTCGCACTACGAAGTGTTCCCGGAAATACCGGAAATCTGGAGGGCATATCACCGCCGCGGAATTGCGGGCGAAGTCCTGCGAGAAGAAGAGGATCGATTCGAGCGACTTGACGGATCGGTGCAGTGGCTTCGTTGGGAAATACGGCCTTGGTATACCGCGGCAGGGAGCGTCGGCGGGATCATCATCTTCTCGGAAGACATTACTGAACGCAAAGCTGCCGACGCCGAACTTGAGCAGCACCGCCATCACCTCGAAGAACTCGTGGCTTCCCGCACCGTTGACCTCGAGCGGGCAAACCAGGCCCTAATTCAAGCCAAGAACGCGGCCGAAGCCGCCAATCTGGCAAAGAGCGCCTTCCTGTCGAACATGAGCCATGAGATTCGAACGCCGATGAATGCCATCCTCGGCATGTCGCATCTGCTGCGGCGTACGGAGCTTAAGCCAACGCAAGTCGACCGCCTCGACAAGATCGACGCGGCCAGCGACCACCTTTTGCAAGTTATCGACAACATACTCGACCTGTCCAAGATCGAAGCGGGTAAGTTCATTCTTGAGGACGTTCCGGTGTCCGTCAGCAGTGTGTTGACGAATATCAGTTCGATGAAGAGCACACCGGCCCAGGCCAAGGGAATTCGTCTGCAAATCGAGTGTGACAGCTTCCCGTCCAACTTGCATGGCGACGCAACGCGACTGCAACAGGCAGTACTCAACTATGTCAGCAATGCGATCAAGTTCACCACCGAAGGTACTGTCACACTGCGCGCTATCAAGCTGGAGGAAAGCGGCGAGGCGGTCAGGGTCCGCTTCGAGGTTGAAGACACTGGCATCGGCATTGCGCCAGAAGTGCTGCCCCGGCTGTTCAGTGCCTTCGAGCAGGCTGACAACTCGACAACGCGCAAGTATGGCGGCACCGGACTTGGCCTGGTCATTACCCGGCGGCTGGCCGAACTGATGGGTGGCGAAGTCGGTGTCAAGAGTGTTCCGGGAATCGGCAGCACGTTCTGGTTCACTGCTCATTTGACGAAAGTGGAGCACCGAGTCAGCCTCGCGCGTGCTCCCGCTATCGATGCTGAAGCCATGATTCGCGACCGCCACCACGGGGCCCGCATCCTACTCGTTGACGATGAACCGGTGAACCTGGAATTGGCCCGGTTTCTCTTAGAGGAATCAGGGCTAGTGGTCGACACGGCCCAGGATGGGCTGGGAGCCATCGACCGGGCGCGTGAGATGGACTACGCGGTCATCCTAATGGACGTGCAGATGCCGAAACTCAATGGACTGGAAGCAACGCGTCAGATCCGCGCGCTACCCGGCTACCGGGACATTGCGATCCTGGCCATAACGGCCAATGCCTTCGCCGAGGACAGGGTACGCTGTCTGGCAGCTGGGATGAACGACTGCCTAATCAAACCATTTACCCCTGACGCGCTTTTCTCGACATTGCTAGAACATCTCGAGCGGCGATCTGGTTATAAAGACCTGGATGTAGATTCACCGGCAGCTTTTTAGCAGGTAGCCGTCGCATGGGGCCAGGCAAAAAATTCCATTTCGTAAGCTGATTTTCACTGGTCGGCACATGGACTCGATGCGGCTAGCCATCGCTTCACAGCACCAATCGGATGCCTCGGTGTCGATGGGCGCCGCGATCGAAGAGATGACCCTATGACCATTGCGGACGCCTGCGTCCGTTATGGCTAGCATTCCGTTTCTGCCTCAGTGCCCCAAATGCTTGAATAGCAAGGCAAGAAAGCTACGAAGTGTTTCACGGATCGGCTCCGTAATTCCCGCAAATTGTTGCGGACACTACGGATACCCGGTCGCCATAAGATTTGCGAATATTGCGCGATGGTGGAAACCATTAATCGTATCAACCACCTTCTCGGCAAACAGACGTGCCTAATTTCAAAGCTATTGCGCGGGAGAAAGACATGTTCAAGAATGCAAAGATAACGACCTTGCTGGCGTGGGGCTTTGGCTTGGTGATTGCCTTGATTG
>CAZALA010000055.1:0-20577 GCA_964485725.1 uncultured Propionivibrio sp.
CTTCGGCGTGCACACCTTCCGCCTTGTCAATGCCGCGGGCCAATCGCGCTTCGTCAAGTTCCACTGGAGCCCGCTTGCCGGAACGCACTCGCTCGTCTGGGACGAAGCGGTCAAGCTCGGGGGCGCCGACCCCGACTTTCACCGTCGCGACCTCTGGGAAGCGATCGAGGCCGGCGCCTATCCCGAGTACGAGCTCGCCGTCCAGGTGTTCAGCGAGGAGGAGGCCGAACGCTTCAGCTTCGACGTCCTCGATGCCACCAAGATTGTTCCGGAGGAACTCGTGCCGCTGCGGCCGATCGGCCGCATGGTGCTCGATCGCAATCCCGACAATTTCTTTGCCGAAACCGAGCAGGTCGCTTTCTGCACGGCGCACATCGTCCCCGGGATCGATTTTTCCAACGACCCGCTGCTCGCCGGCCGCATCCACTCCTACGTCGATACGCAGATCACCCGCCTCGGCGGCCCTAATTTCCACGAGATCCCGATCAACTCGCCGGTCGCGCAGGCGCACAACAACCAGCGCGACGGCTTCCACCGCCAGGAGATCAACCGCGGCCGCGTCAATTACGAGCCGAACTCGCTCGCCGGTGGCTGTCCTTTCCAGGCTGGCGTCAGCGGCTTCGTCTCGGCCGGGCTTGATGCGTCGAGCGCCTCGCTCGCCGCAGCCGAGCCTGCCCACAAGGTGCGCGGCAAGCCCGAGAAATTCGCCGAACACTACGCACAGGCGCGCCTTTTCTGGAACAGCCAGAGCGAAGTCGAAAAATCGCATATCGCCGCCGCCTACCGCTTCGAGCTTTCGCGCGTGCAGACGCCGTCAGTGCGCGAGCGCATGGTCGCCGGGCTGCGCAACGTCGACGAGGCGCTCGCTTCGCGCGTCGCCGACGGACTCGGCATGACGCTTCCCGAGGCCTTGCCGACGCTGATCGAGCGCGTTGCCGGCGAAGTTGAGGTGTCACCGGCGCTGTCGCTTTTCGCGCGTAGCGGCAGCATCGGGATCGCGACGCGTCGCATCGCCATCCTCGTTGCCGACGGGGTCGACGGCGACGGCGCGCGTCGCCTGCATCAGCGACTCGTTGCCGAAGGCGCCGTGCCGCGTTACGTCGCGGTGCGGCTGGGGCTCGTCGAGAGCGCCGCCGGCGAAGCGCTGGAAGCCGAGATATCGCTCGAGGCAGGCCCTGCGGTGATCTACGATGCGCTGATTATCGCGGACGGAGAGCAGGCGGCGGCGACGCTCGCGCAAAACGGCCAGGCGCGCGAGTTCGTCAAGGACCAGTACCGGCATGCCAAGACCATCCTCGCGCTTGGCGCCGGCAGCGCGCTCCTCGACGCGGCCTCGATCCCCGACGGGTTGCCGACGCCGACGATGGGCGAGTCGGCGCCGGCGACCGATCAGGGCTTGCTGCGCTTTGCCGGCAGCGAGAGCGATGCGGCGATCGCAGCCTTCGTCGCCGCGCTCGCGCGCCACCGGCACTTTGAACGCGAGACCGACCCGCCGCTGATTTAGCACGACTGCATTAGCGTCCACCGCAAAGGTGACCGAAGGGAATGCAGAGCCGCAAAGGGGCAAAGGCAACGCAAAGAGATTGCGAGGAGTTTCTTTTCGAATCTCTTTGCGAAACCTTTCTTTTCTTCCTTAGCGGCTCTGCATTCCCTTCGGTCACCTTTGCGGTGGACGTAGACTTTCTCAATGCAGCTTGACGCGCGGTTGCGCGCGTCGGGCAAGCCACTGCCCGAGCGTGACGAGGATCGTGCGCGTGAGCCCGAGCAGGGTGGCAAGATGCTGCCGATAGAGCAGCCAGTAAGTCAGGCGTGCCGGCAGGCCGCGAATGACGAGGTCGCGGCGCCAGGCCTCGAAGCTGCCGACGGCGCGCTCGCCGCCGAGCGAGACCAGGCTGCCGCGTTCGCGGTAACTGAATTCGAGCAGCGACTCTCCGCGCAGTCGCCGCGGCAGCGAACGCGCGAGCAGCAGCGCCTGCTGTCTTGCCGCCTGCGCGGTCGGCGGCACCGGCGCCGCGTCGACGCTGGCGCAGTCGCCGATCGCGAAAACGTCGTCGTCGATCGCGCTCTGCAGCGTCGGGCGCACGACGAGCTGGCGCAACCGGTTGGTCGGCAGTCCGTCGAGCCGCTCGAGCACTTCCTGGCCGCGAATCCCGGCGGCCCAGACGACGACGTCGGCGTCGATGCGACCGCCGTTTGCTGCGATCTTTTCCTCTGCCGGGGCGGACGCGGCGACGACGATGCCTGCCGCATCGACGCCGGTGACGCGCTCGCCGACGCGGACGACGATGCCGCGAGCGATGAGATCGGCGTGCGCGCTTTCTGCGACCTCTTCGGGTAAGGCTGGCAGCAGCCGCGGTCCGGCCTCGACGAGCGTGACCGCAAGCGGCTGCGGCAAGCGGCTAAGCTGTGCGCCGTAGGAAGCAATGATGCGGGCGGCACAGTCAAGTTCGGCTGCCAGCTCGACGCCCGTCGCGCCGCCGCCGACGATGGCGACGCGCACCGGCTCGCGGCCGGCGATTTCGGCGCGCGCGCAAAGCGCGAGCAGGCGGCGATGAAAGCGCTCGGCCTCTTCGGCGCTGTTCAGCGAATAAGCGTGGGCTCGCGCCCCCGGCGTGCCGAAATCGTTGTCGATGGCGCCGATCGCAATCACCAGCGTGTCGTAGGAAAGCACGCGCCGCGGCGTGATTTCGCGGCCTTCGTCGTCCTTCACCGCGGCGAGCCAGATCTGCCGCCGCGAGCGCTCGAGCGCTTCGAAGCGGCCGAAGCGGAAACCGAAGTGGTGCCATCTTGCCTGTTGCAGGTAGTCGAGCGCCTGCTCGCTCTCGGTCAGCGTCCCTGCGGCCACTTCGTGCAGCAAGGGCTTCCACAGATGCGTGAGCGCGGCGTCGACGAGAACGATCAGCGCCTCGCCGCGGCGGCCGAGATTATCGCCGAGGCGGGCGGCAAGCTCGAGCCCGCCGGCGCCGCCGACGATGACGATGCGGTGCGCCCCGGTCTTCGGCGCCCGGCTCTCCGCATCGCTGTCAGCCTGCGTCGGTGCTGGCAAGCCCGCCGGCGGGCCGGGGCTTGCCGATTCGACGCGCATCGCTTCCTCCATCGTCGGCACGCGCAAGATGAAACTGACAGAAAAGGCAAGTCGCGTTCCCGTTGCTGCAAGTTTTTCCTCCCCGGGCGCGCCGCAGTTGGCGGCCCGACCCCGGCACTTTGCTTGCCAGTCATGCCTCGAGCCTGCGACTGCGCCGGCCGTTTCCTTGAAGGATGGAAAAATGAATCGATTGACCGACGAAGAGATCGAGATTCTTGCCGAGTTGTTGAATGGCCGCGAACGCGCCCTCAAATCGAGCATTCACGAGCACATCGAGCGCTTGCGCGAGAGCAATCCCGAAGGCGTCTCGACCCCCGGCGGCGACCCCGCCGACCAGGCGGACAGCGACGTGGCGCGCGACAACGAAAATGCCGCGGTGGTCCGCGAGCTGCGCGAACTTCGCAACATCGAGGCGCAGCGCTCGCGTATGGCTGCCGGCGACCCGGGCAGCTGCACCAGCTGCGGCGGCGCCATCGGCTTCGAGCGCCTGCGCGTGCAGCCGAGCGCGACGCGTTGCGTGCGCTGCCAGGATGCGTACGAGCACACGCACGCGCCCGAGAGCCTCGGCCTCGTGCGTGAGAGCGAAACCCTGTAGGAGCGGCTTTGCGCCCGGCGGCGGCGCCCCCGCTCAGCGCCGCGGGCGGGTTATGGGCGTGCGGGGCGGCGCGTGCGTGGTGTGCGCTGCGTGCGTTGCATGCGCTCCGTGCAAGCCCGGGGCGATCAGCGCCTTGACCGGCAAATGGTCGGACGCCCTGCGCGCGTTAGGCGAACGGTGCGTGGTTACGGCGAGCAGGGCGTGCCGCGGCCGCACCCATACGCGGTCGAGCGCGAGCAGCGGCAGGCGCGCCGGGAAGGAGCGCTCGGCGGGCGCGTGGCCGAGGAGGCCATGCAGCCAGCGCAATGGCCTGCCGAGCGGCAGCCATTCGTTGATGTCGCCGAGCACGACGACGAGGCATTCGATCGGGATGTCGTGCAGGCGGCGCAGCAGCTGCTGCACCTGAAAGCGGCGTTCGCGCGGCCGCAGGCCCAGGTGGGTGACGATCACCCGCAGCGGCCCGCCGGCCAGGTCGAAAGCGACTTCGAGTGCGCCGCGCGCTTCGCGGCCCGGATAGCTGAAGTCATGGCGATGGACTTCCTGCACCGGCAGCCGGGTCAGCAGCGCGTTGCCGAAGGCGAGCGCACCGCCCTTACCGACGACGGTAAAGCCCGGGATCGCCTGCATCGCTGTCGCGCTCGCGAGCGCCTCGAGCTGCCGGGAGTCGTGCGCCAGCCCCGCGTCGCCGACTTCCTGCAGGCCAACGATGTCGCTGTGAAGTTCGCGGATGACTTCGCCGACGCGAGCGGCATCGCAAAGGCCGCCGCTGCCGACGCAGCCGTGCACGTTGTACGAAGCGATCGAAAGCCCTTTGCCGGCGAGCGCCTGCTCGATGGCGAGCCAGTTAGCGAGACCGGTGATCGGCGTGGCCATGTTGCGAGGCGCGGTGCTCGACGACGAGCCAGCGGCGAACCGCCAGCGAGAGGATGAGAATCGCCGCCGCGACGGCGGCGAGCAGGCCGAAGCGCACGCGCGAAAGGTCGGTGAGCGCAAGTTCGAGCTGGTCGCCGAAAATCGTCGCCGCCAGCGTCCCCGGCAGCATCCCGAGCAGCGTGCCGATGAGATAGGGCGCAAGGCGGATGCCGATCGCCGCCGAGGCGATGCTGACGATGGCAAACGGCGCGACCGGGACGAGGCGCAAGGCGGTCATGGCGACGAGGCCGCGGCGGCGCACGCGATCGGCGAGGCGCAGGAGTTTCTCGCCGGCGATCTTTCTCACCGTCGTGCGCGGTGTGCGCAGGCCGGCAAAATAGGTCGCGAGCGCCGAGATCAGGATACCCGCGAGCGCATAAAGAAAGCCCAGGCGCGGCCCGAACGCGACGACCGAAGCGAGCGTGATCAGCGAGCGCGGAAAAAGCACGAGGCAGGCCGGCGTGTAGGCGACGAGGATCAGAAAGGGCGCCCACGGGCGGCCGGCAAAGTCTTCCGCCCATTCGGTAATCTGCGCCGGACTTGCCCATTGCGCGAGCGGCGTATAGCGCCACAGCGCGGCGAGGGCGGCGATCGCCGCCACGAGCGCGGTGAGACGCAGCAGGCGCTGGCGCAGGGGGGTGGGCGCGAGCAGCGCGCTGCCGCTGACCGCGTCGCTCTCGTCGCTGGTAACGAATTGCTCGGGGCTGAATTCATCGATCAGCTGATCGAGCGAAACCGGGCCTTGGGGATCGCCGATGCGCGCGAGCTCGACGACTTCCGGCGACCATTCGGGCAGCCCTTCGAGCGCGCCGAGCCGGCGCGGGCCGCCGTTGAGTTCTTCGATGGCGCCGTGCAGGCTGCCGCGCTGGCGCACCGCCGCATCAACCGCGGCGGCGTCGCTGCCGAGGTGTTCGGCGAGCAGGCGATTGCGAAAGCTGCGAATCGCCGCGGCGATGCGCGCATCGCCTTTCGCCCGCAGCGCCGCGTCGCATTCGCTGTCGAGCCCCATCGAACGATTGGCGAGGTTGGCCGAGCCGATGCGCAGGATTTCATCGTCGACGATCATGACCTTGGAGTGCAGGTCGATGCAGGTCGCCTCGTCGAGCCCATCAATATGCGGGTAATAGATGAAGAAGCGGCCGTGCCGGTCGGCGGCACGCAGCTTCTGCACGAGGCGTGCGCGCAGCACGTGCATCGTGTGTTCTTCTAGCCAGCCGTGGCTGAAGAGGCGGACGAGGACGACGATCTCGGGGCCGCTCGGCGCGGCAAGGCTCGCTGCCAGCGCATCGCCGATGTTATGGGCGGTGAAGTACTGGTTCTCGATGTAAATGCGCTCGCTCGCCGCCGCGATCATGTCGAGGTAAAGCGTTTCGACTTCGTGGATCGCGCGCTGGCCGGCGATCTCGGGCAGCGTTCGCGCCAGCGCCACGTCGGCGTTGCGCAGGTCGATCGGCAGCTGCGAGGGCCAGTGCGCGGCGATCGGAATGCGCGGCGGCAGCGCGCGGCCGGTGGCGCGGTACCAGCGCTCGCGCGCGATCCTGCCGAGCTCGCGCGCCGCTTCGCCGTCGACGGCCATCATCACGTCGTGGAAAGGCGGGTAAGCCTTTCCGGCGCAGCTGCGCCGCGCGTCGCCGGCCTCGTGCAGACAGCTGTCCCAGCGCCGGGCGGTGAGGTCGAAGCCGCCGATGAAAGCAATCGAGTCGTCGATGACGACGATCTTCTGGTGGTGGGAAGCGCCGGTCGGATGCGTGTTGTCGTATGCCAGGTGCACGCGCCGCCGCGGTCGCCAGCCAAAGCCGTAGCGCGGCCGCGTTTCGCGGTCGGTGCCGAAAACGAGCGGGTAATCCCAGTCGAGGATATGCACCTGCAGGTGGCGCCGGCGCCGCACAAGCCAGTTCAGAAAATCGCCGAGCTCTGCCGGGATCTCGTCGTCGCGGCGGTCGAAGTGCAGCCGCGTCGTGCTGTTGAAGTCCCAGGCGACGATGATGATCGAGTGCATCGCCTGCTCGGCAGCGCGCGCGAAGGCGCGAAAATAAGCCTCGCCGTCGACGAGGAACGCGACGCGGTCGGCGTGCGCGATGGCGCTGCAGTTTCGGCCGACCACAAAGAATCCGTCGCCGCTGCGTGCGGGGGGACCGTGCTCGACGTTGCCGCGGCGGGCGAAGAAATCCGACGCCGACAAGATTCAGACGCCCCTGTACAGTGCGCGCCCGGCGCGCCCGGCACGCCGGCGAGGCCGGGGCCGCGGCGCGCACGTCGCTCGCCGGGGGCGCAGCGGTCTTGCAAGTTTGCGCATGCCTGCCTTTCCCTTTGTCGCCCTCCACCGAATGGTCTCTTCAGGGCATCGCCGATGAGTCGAGCAAGGAGCATGCCGCTGGCTGGCCGGCAGCCTGGCAACGCGACGCTGCCGCATCGCGACCGGGCGCGGGCGATCAGCGCGCGAGCAGATGGCGCCTTGCTTTACTCGCAGCAAGATCGCATGCGCGGCGGCGGCCGTGGGAAACAATTACCCGCCGCGTGTAAATCTTGCCGCGCCCGTCGCCGGGCACGTTACGTGCAGACCAGGGCTCTGGCGACTCCCCGCTCCGCGACGAAAGGACGAAGATGCAGCTTGCCCTGTTCACGGCGCATCCCGTGCTGACGCTGTTTGCCGCCTGCCTCCTGGCCGTGCTCGGCGGCCTGCTCGCGCAGGCGCTGATCGCGCGCGCGGCGCGCCGCGCGCAAGCGCGTCTGCCGCTCTTCGCGCAGCTTGCCGCCTATACGCAGCGGTCCTTGCAGCTGCTGCTGCCGCTGCTTTTTGTCCGGCTCGCGCTCGAGAGCGCCGACTTCGCGATCCCGAAGTTCTGGGAGCAGTTGCTCTCGATCGCCATTGTTCTTGCCTTTACGGTCTTCATCGTCCGCCTCGTCGCCGGGCTCGGCGACTACGTCGTCGCGCGCAGCCGGCAAGGCGCCCAGGAGCAGGCCGGGCAGGCCGAGGCCGCGCAGTCCGATATCGCGCACGCCCGCAGCGTCGAGACGAAAGTGCGGGTGCTGACGCGCACCGCGATGTTCGTCATCGGGGTCGTCGGCGTCGGCACGGTGCTGATGACTTTTCCGAACGTGCGCCAGATCGGCGCGAGCCTGCTCGCCTCCGCCGGCGTCGCCGGCATTGTCGCCGGGCTCGCGGCGCGGCCGGTGCTCGGCAATCTCATCGCCGGTTTGCAGATCGCGCTGACGCAGCCCTTGCGCATCGATGACGTGCTCATCGTTGAGAACGAGTGGGGCAAGGTCGAGGAGATCACCGAGACCTATGTCGTCGTGTGCACCTGGGACGAACGACGGCTCATCGTCCCGCTCGAGCACTTCATCGGCAAGCCCTTCCAGAACTGGACGCGCAACGGCACGCAGCTCATCGGCAGCGTCTTCTTCTGGGTCGATTACCGCACGCCGCTCGCGCCGCTGCGCGAGAAGGTCAAGGAGATCGTCGCGGCGGCACCCGAATGGGACCAGCGCGTCTGCGCCTTGCAGGTCACCGATTTCTCCGAACGCGCGATGCAGCTGCGCGCCATCGTCAGCGCCGGCGACGCCGGCCGCAACTGGGACCTGCGCTGCCGCGTGCGCGAAGAGCTGATCGCCTATCTGCAGGAAACGCACGAAGACATGCTGCCGCGCGCGCGCATCGAGACCGCCAGCGACAGCCCACCTGCTCGCGGCTAGGCAGAGGCCATAGGGTGCATAGAGAATGCACCGGTCCGTGCATTGCGAAGCGTATTGCACCGTTCCGTGCATTGCGGATGCGTATTGCACCGAACGCATTGAACCGCGAGCATCGCGCCGCCAGCGGCACGAGATGGCCGAGCGAAGCGCGTTCGGCAGCCTGCGAGCTTAGTTGCCTGGCGCACGGAAGCGGGCTTCCGCTTCCTCAAACAGCGTCTTCACCTTGTCAATATCCCACGCCTGCTCGACCAGGGTTTCATGATCCCACTGGCTGCGGGCGTGCGGCGGGGCGAAGAAATCGCCGCCATAAACGTGCAGGGCGCAGCTCATCTTGCCAATCGGGTTGAGCACCGAGTGGATCGCCTCGACGCCGAGCGAAGCGACGTCGCCGGTGCCGAGCGAGCGCGCTTCGGTGGCGACAATGCTGTCGTCGAGGCGGTGCCAGAAGACGTTGTCCTCGCGGCCGCAATAGACGCCGACGACCGAAAACATCTGGTGGTCGTGCGGCATCAGGTTCATGCACGGCGCCCAGACAAAGTTGATGATCGTCAGTTGCGGCGACCGATAGAGCGGGGTAATGCCGGCGCGCTTTGGCGCGCCGAGTTCGGCGATGACGCCGGCGCCATCGGCGACGGCGGCCGCGACGAGTTCGCGGATCGCCGCCGGACCTTCGCCGACGATAGCGATGCAGTCTTCGATGAAACGCGCTTTGTCGAACATGACTTCACTCGCGCAGGGAGCGATTTCCCCTGAGGCAGCGGCCGCCCGCCAAAGTTGCACCCTGATCGCGCGACGCCGGCGGCGAGCGGCCCAGCACACTGCACCGTCACGCTCAGCGGCAGACGCTCGCGAGAGCGTCGGCCCAGTCGGCGACGAAGCGCCTGCTTTCCGGCGGCATCTGTCTCGACGGCATTTTGGTCCCGGCAAGCGCTGCCTTCGCCGCTTACGACGAGGTTTTTGCGATGACGATCGCGCTCTGCCTTCGTGCCTTCGCGCGCGACGCGCGCGAGCGTGAGACCGGCAAGCTGACGCAGGGGATTGACACGGCGCGAGCGGCAGTTTCGCTGGCATGCTGCGGTGCCGGCACGGCGCTTGCCCATCGGCTGGCGCGGGAGGAGCGCGACGCCGGCAGCGGATGGCTTGCTGCTGTCCATCGTGGATCGTGGATCGGCGACGTTGATCTGGTTCGCCGATTGACCGTCCCGCCCGTCGGCCTGCTCTGTGCGGGTTGGGGTGGCGCGTTCGGGTTCCTTGTCGGTTCGTTCGCGCGCAGACCGACCTCGCATTCAATCGCCAGGCTTCATCTTGATCGATTTACGGCCGCGACGCGGCCGCTCAACGGGAGACCACCATGGTTACGACTTCTACGACAGGCTCAATGGGCAATGCCGATCCCGCCGCCGCGGCGGGCGACAGCCTCAACCGCACGGCGCAAAGCGCGCATGCGATGGTCGATCGCGTCGCCGAAAAGGCCGCTCCTGCGGTCGACCGCCTGCACCAGGGAATCGACAGCGCGAGCGAGGCGCTGCAGAGCGGTGTTCACAATCTCGACGAGATGCAGGAACGCTGGCTCGAGACGAGCCGCGACTACGTGCGTGAGAATCCGCTGCTTTCGATCGGCATCGCGGTCGCCGCCGGCCTGCTGCTCAGCCGCCTGATGGCGCGCTGAAGATGGTCGCGACGGGCCCAGCGGCTGGGAGTGCCGGCACCTCACCCGAAGGCGCCGGCGATGAAGCGCGCTTGTCGCTTCTGCAACTCTTGAAGGGCCTGGCTGCCGACCTGCCCGGATTGCTCAGCGACCGCATCCATCTTGCCGCGCTTGAACTCAAGCGCGCACGCCAGGCGCTGTTGCAGATGGCGATGCTCGTCGTGCTTGCGGCAATCTTCGCCGCGACCGCATGGCTCGCGCTGTGGGCTTTTCTCGTCGCGCTGGCTTTGAGCGCCGGCGTCTCGCTGCCGCTGGCGCTCGCCGGTGCGCTCGTGCTCAACGCCGCGGGTGGCGCGTTTGCCTTGAAGAAAGCGATGTCGCTCGTCGATCTGCTGACCTTGCCGGCGACGCTGCGCCGGCTCACGCTGACCCCGGCGCCCGAGCCCGGGCCCGAGCCTGATCCTGCTCCGACTTCGGCCGCGTCGGCCGCTGCCGCAGCTGAGCCCACTCCCGCGCCGCTCGGCGGAGGGTCGCGATGAACGCCCCCTTGCCCGCATCCGGGAAGCAGACGGCGGCCGCAGCGATCGCCGCCAAGCACGCCAAGCGTGCGCAAGAGGCCAATGATGCGAAGAAGGCGAACGGCGCCGACCTCGACGCGCTGATCGGCGCGGCTGAAAACGCGGTGATCGAGCGCGACGAGCGCGTCAGCCGCGCCGTTCGCGAAATCAGCCGGCGCGTGCGGCGCCAAGCTGGCGTCGGCGCTGGCGTCGGCGCTGCGGTCACGGCCGGCGCGCTGATCGCCCGCCTGCTGCGCCGGCGCGTCGCCGGCAGCGGCACGGCAGCGCGCGGCGCCTCGCTCGGCGGGTTGGCGAAATTATGGTCGATGTTGCCCGGCGAATTGCGCCGCATGCTGCCGCGCCGGATTTCACAACTCGTCATCGGCCTGCTCCCGGCGCTGCTGCACGGTGCGACGCCGCTCGCGAAGCGCCTGAACGCCCCGCAGACGGCAAGTCCAGTCGACCTTGCGCGCTACCTCGGGCGCTGGTACGAAATTGCCCGCCTGCCGACGCACGCCGAGAAGCGCTGCGCCTGCGACGTCATCGCGACCTACGCCGCCAATCCCGACGGACCGGGCTTTATCGTCGTCAACGAATGCCGCGAGAGCAGCGGCCGCCGGCGCGTGCGCAGAGGGCTGGCGCGCCGCGTCGATGCGCAGGACAGCGCGCGGCTCGAAGTCAGCTTTGCGCCGCCGTCGCTGCGCTGGCTGCCAGCGGCGTGGGCAGACTACTGGATTCTCCAGGTCAGCGACGACTACTCGTTTGCGCTGGTAGGCACGCCGGACCGGCGCCGTCTTTGGCTGCTCTCGCGCAGCCCGGACCTCGCGGACGTCGTCAAGCAAGCCCTGCTCGAGCGGGCGCGCGGCGAAGGTTACGATACCGCGGCGCTCGTATGGACGCCGCAAACGACGGCGTGAACGGGTGGCGGCGATGGTGACGGCGGCGCAGCGGCCGACGACGACCGGGGCGGCCGGGCCTCGCGCCGATTAGCTCGCTTCGATTCTCGACATGTTCGACATGTTCGAAATGTTCGACCTCTCCTCGCTCTTTCGCCTGACGGTCAGTCCGCTCGAGATCGTCGTGCGCGGCACCGTGGTCTATTGGTTTCTCTTCCTGCTCTTCCGCTTCGTCATGCGGCGCGACGTTGGTTCGATCGCGATCGCCGACATCCTGCTCCTCGTCCTCATCGCCGACGCCTCGCAGAATGCGATGGCCGGCGGTTACGAGTCGATCACCGACGGCTGCCTGCTGGTGGCGACGATCGCCGCCTGGAACTACCTGCTCGACTGGGCGAGCTACCATTGGCCGGCGCTGCGCCGCGTGCTCGAAGCGAAGCCCTTGCCGCTCGTCCGCGACGGCCGCTTGCTGGGCGCGAATATGCGGCGCGAATTGATCACGCGCGACGAGCTTGAGGCGAAACTGCGCGAAGCGGGCGTTGCCGATCTGAGCGAGGTGCGTTCGGCGCAACTCGAAAACGACGGCGAAATCAGCCTGCTGCTGCACGACGAGAAGGCGAAGAAAAGCGCGCCGCGGGCGCCTGAAAGCCGCGGCAAGCGTCCGTAGACAAGGTGGACAAGGCGCCGGCGCCCTCGCGGCTGTCGCCTACTCGGCAGTCGAAATCGCGTCGAGGAGTTCGGCCGAATCGACGGGCTTCAGGAAGTGCACGTCGAAACCCGCGCAGCGCGCGCGCTTGACGTCGTCCTCCTGGCCGTAACCCGAGAGCGCGATCATGCGGCCGGAATAACCGGCGGCGCGGCAACGCGTCGCCACCTCGAAACCGGTGAGCCCCGGCAGGCCGAGATCGACCACGGCCGCGTCCGGGTCGGTGCCGAGAATGAGCGCCAGGCCGCTCTCGCCGTCGCTTGCCGTCCACACCCGCTGTCCGTCGAGTTCGAGCGTCGCGCGCAGGGCTTCAAGAACGTCCTCGTTGTCTTCGACAAGGGCGACGCGGCGTTGCCGCCGGGGGCGCACGACCGCGTGCGGCGGCGGCGTCGCGGGCGCGGTCGCCGGCAGGCGCACGGTCATGATCGTTCCCGGGTTCGCCGCCGCCGCGCAGATGCTGCCGCCGTGCAGTTCGACGAGGCGGCGGCTCAGCGTCAGTCCAACGCCGAGGCCGCCGGCCCGACGGTCGAGCGGGCGTTCGCCCTGCACGAAAAGGTCGAAGACGCGCGGCAAGAGTTCGGGGGCGATGCCGATGCCGTTATCCTTGACGACGAGAAGCGCTTCGTTTTCGTCGACGCCGACGCGCACTTCGATGCGGCCGCCGGCGGGCGTGTATTTGAGCGCATTGACGATGAGGTTGCTGATCACCTGCTCGAGCCGCGTCGGATCGCCATCGACCCAGGCGTCCTTGAGATCGACGATAAGCTGGTGCTCGTCGGGCTCGCCCGTCATGTTCAGCGTTGCGATGACGCGTCGCACGAGCGCGGCGAGGTTCACGCCGTGCCGCACCATGACGACCTGCCCGGTGATGACGCGCGCGACGTCGAGGAGATCTTCCATCATGTGCGCGAGATGGCGCGTCTGCCGGCGGATGATGCGACGGGCGTTGCGCGCAACCTCGGCGTCGCCGCCGACGCGTTCGAGCACTTCGATCCCCGAAGCGATCGCCGAGAGCGGGTTGCGCAATTCATGGCCGAGCATCGCCAGGAATTCGTCCTTTGACCGGTTCGCCGCCTCGGCTTCGCGGCGAGCCGCCTGCTCGCGGGCAATCAGCGCCGCGCGTTCGCGTTCGGCATTCTTCTGTTCGGTGACATCGACGGTGACGCCGACGATCTGCTGCAGGCGCTCGCCGCTCGCGTAAATCAGCCGCACGCGCGAGGACAGCCAGCGCGTGCCGCCGTCGGGCAGGTCGATGCAGTAATCGAGCGTCTCGATTTCACGCAGGCGGCCGGCAGAAACCTTCAGCCTGCGCTCGATCCGGCGCCAGGCGCTCGGTCCGATGCGCGGGCGCCAGCGCGAAAAGCTGGCAAGCTCCTTTTCCGGCTCGTCGCCAATCGCGAAGAGCTTGGCCATCCCCGCCGTCCAGGTGAAGGTGTCGTCCTCGACCTGATAGCTGAAAAAGCCGACGTGACCGTTCTCCTGCGCCAGATCGACGAGGCGCTGGCTTTCGCGCAAGCGCCTTTCGGCATCGATGAGCCGGGCCTCGGCGGCCTTGCGCGGGGTGATGTCGACGGCCGCGCCGATGGCGCCGCGCGGCCGCCCTTCGGCGTCGAGCAGCGGCACGGCGGTGGCAATGATGAAGGCCGGCGGCCTGCCCGCCGCCTGCACCTCGAGTTCGACGCCGCTCGTCGATTCGCCGTCGCGCGCGGCGCGCACGAGCGGGTGCTCGTCGCGGGCAAGCCGCCGGCCGCCGCGCAGAAAGCGCACGCTGCCGTTCATTGCGTCCTGCGGACTGCCGCAGAGCGCGGCCATCGCCTTGTTGTGCAGGACCGACCGGCATTCGCGATCGGATGCGAAAGTCAGTCCGATCGGCGAAGCGGCAAACAGCGTTTCGAATTCGTCGGCTTTTTTCTGCAGCTGGTCGCGCTTGCTGCGGATGAGCTGCCGCACCGCTTCGTCGTGCAGGCGCGCCGCCACGAGCGCGTCCCGCAAGAGCGAGATTTCGCGCACGGCAATGCGCTCAAGCGGGCGCGAAGGGTCGTTGCTCGAGAGCTGGTGCAGCGGACGCGTCATTCGCCGCGCCACACCGACCGCGAGCAGGACGCCGAGCAGCAGGCAGGCGCCGGCAGTTGCAAGCGCGGCGAGAATCGCGCTCTGGTGCACGGCGTCGATCGGCTCGGCCGGCATGGCGACGGCGACGATCCAGCGCGAGAGCGGGACCGTGTCCCAGGCGGCGTAGCTCGAGCCGCCCTCGAGGAGGCGCAGCCGCGCGCTGCCCGACGGCCGACCGCCGATGATCGTCGCGTTGTCCTGGATCATCTGCATGCCGATCGTTTCCCGCGGCGAGACGTTGCGCGCGATGACGCGGCGCTCGCTGTCGAAAATCGTCGCGACGCCGGGCGCAGCGACGCCCGAATTGTCGACGAGTTGCTGCCAAAGTGACGCGCGTATCCTGGCGCCGAGAACAAATCGCGCCTGTCCGGCGATCATCACCGGCACTTCGATCGTCGTCACGAAACTGCCCTCGTCGCGGTCAAAGTGCAGCTTGCTGATCGCGGGCGCGCGCAGGGCCAGCGACCTTGGGGGCGCTTCCTCGGCGGCAGCGGCTTGCCGGCGGTGCGGCGCAGGTGCCGTATCGAAAAGCTTTTCGCCGTCGAGGCCGACGAGATAAACGGCGCTCCAGCTCGGTCGCAGCAGCGGCAGGCTGAGCAGCGCCTGCTCGAAGCGCGCGACCTGTCCGCGCTGGACTTCGCCCGAGTACGAGAGGATGGTGAGCGCATCGATCGACGAAGTCAGTTCGCGGTTCACGGCTTGCGCCAGCACCGTCGCGCTGCGCTGCGTCTCCTCGCTGACGCGCTGGCGCTGCGCGTCGACCTGCTCGAAGATCTGGTGCGACATCAGGATGGCGATCGGCACGGTCGCGAGCAGGATGGCAACGACCAGGTAGGTGCCGAGCGAGGCGCTTGGCCAGGACGGGCGGGGAAGCGCCGCGATCAGTCTGTTCATTTTCGACGAGCCGCTTCCGGCCGCCGGCGCTGCGGCGACGGGCACGCGACTTGCAATGGTCATCGATTCAGGACTGTCGCAAGGCGGTTTAGTTCAATGCGCCGCCTTGCCAATTTCCTCTCGTCGCCTCCGCGCCGCGCAAGCAGAATGCCGTGCCATCGGTGCGGGCCGCGACGCCTCTGTTTCATTTCACCGGGAGAAAAAGATGTTTCGAATCGCCACACTCGCCGCAGCGACGCTGCTCGCCTTCGCGGCCTACCGCAGCTCGCGTCGCGGCAAGGCGCTTGACCCTGCGCCGGCGGCCCCGGCGCCGCTTCAGACCTGGGAAGGCGAGGGCGGCGGCGTCCCCGCGAGCGCGACGCGGACCGTCGCGCAGTTGCCGGTCAGGGACGAGGAGAACCCGCCCGCCGGCGCGCCCGCCTCGGGCCCCCTCCAGGGCGGCGGAAGCGCGCCGCCGCTGCCTTAGCAGTCGCGTGGGCGCGAGCGCGCTGCAAGACTGCCTCTTCGCCGCATACCGCGCCGGGCCGCCAGAGCGCCGCAGCTGATCAAGCGCGACGATTGACCTGCGTCGCGAACGACGCACAAGTCAATCTTGCCGAAGATTTTGCCGAGTCGGCGCCTTGCGGCGGCCGGACACCCGGTTTGCCTTATGCCGGGGACATGCCTCACTGGAGTTCTGCACGGCCCTGCCGCTTCGTTTTGGCGCAGCCCCCAGGCGGACCGCGTCAACGCCTCGGGCGGCCGCCGTCTTTCTCGACAAGGACGGCACGCGCATCGAGGACCTTCCGTACAACGTCGCTCCCGAATGCCTGCGCTTTACCGCCGGCGTGCTCGCTGCGCTGCGCCTCTTCGACGTCTGGGCGCTGCCGATCGTGATCGTCAGCAAGCAGCCCGGACTTGCCAATGGCCGCTTCACCCAAGGCGAGCTCCGGTGCTCGCCGCGGTGCTGACGCGCCGGCCAGCTTCGTCGTCAGCTGCGGCGCCGAAGTCGAGCGCTGGGCGCCGCTCGCGCGGGATGAGCCGGCGTCTCGCCAGCCGTTTTATCGGCAGTAGCCGTTGTAGCGGCCTGTGCCAACTGCTCGGCGCGGACCAGGAAACCGAGAAGGCGCCGCTCGCGCGAGCGCAGCTCGCGCTCGAGCGTTGCCGCGCCGAGGGCCGGGTCTTCTGCCTGCGCCGAAAGGGTGGAGACGGTTTCGTCGAGCTGCTGGGCAAGTTCCAGCACCGCCTCGTCATCGCCCAGCCGCTCGCCGAGCGCGAGCACCGCCGGATGCACGTAGGCCTTGCGGCAGACGGCGACCGTGTTGCCGAGCGCCTTCGCCACTTGCGCGAGGATCTGGCTCGCGCTCGCGCGCGCGGCGCCCGTGCTTGCGGGCGAGCACGCGAGGCGCGTCAGTTCGAGCGCGAGGACGCTGCCGTGCCAGGTGCGAAAATCCTTTGCCGTAAAGCGTTCGCCGGCCGCCTCGGCAAGATAGTCGTTGACCTCCGCCGAGCCGATCGCGCGCACCTGCCCATCGGCCTCGTACTGGAAGAGCTCCTGTCCGGGCAGCTGCTGGCAGCGGCGAACGACCCGGGCGACGCGCCGATCGTCGATCCTGACGTCGTGGCGAACGCCGCTCTTGCCGCGAAACGATAGGCGCAGTTCAGTGCCGCGCACGCCGGCGTGGCGATTGCGCAAGGTGGTGAGGCCGTAGGAGCCGTTCTGGCGCGCGTAAGCCTCGTTGCCGACGCGAACGAAAGTCCGGTCGAGCAGGCGCACCAGCGTCGCGAGCACGAGGGCGAGACTCGCCGTGTGGCCGTCGTCGCTCGCCAGATCGCGCGCGACGCGTCGGCGAATCGCCGGCAACGCGCGCGCGAAAGCGATCAGGCGCGCAAACTTGTCGGCGTCGCGATGCGCTTTCCATTCGGGATGATAGCGATATTGCTTGCGCCCGCGCGCGTCGCGGCCGGTCGCCTGCAGATGCCCGTTGGCGAGGGGGCAGATCCAGACCTGCCTGTAGGCCGGCGGGATCGCGAGCTTGCGGATCCGGGCAAGCTCGGCCTCATCGCGCAAACGGCTGCCGTCGGGCAGGAAATAGACGAAGCCCTGCGCGCGTCGCCGGCGCGTGATTCCCGGCAGGAGTTCGTCGCTGACATGGACGAGGCCGCCCGGGAGGGGGGCGTCGGCCTGGCGTTCGGCGAGACGCTGAGCCATGGTCGCGTCGGGATGCCGGCGGACGTCAGCATCGAGCGAGCCCAGGGAACTTGCCCCCGGGCGCTGCATTGCCTGCGCCGGATTGGTGCCTTTGCCAGACGCGACAAAACGGGCGGGGCGCTTGCGGCTGCCAGCGCTCCGCCCGTCGTCCGTCATCTGCCTCTCTTACTTCGTCGTCGTCGTACCGCCCGCAGGGGCGTTGCCGCTGCTCCGGCTGGTGCTGCCGGTTCCGCTCGAGCTGCCGGGGCTCGCCGAGGTGTTTGAACCCGTCGAACCCGTCGAGCCCATCGACGAACCCGTCGACTCGCTGCTGCGGCTCATCGATCCGCTGCCGCCTTTCATTGCCGAGGAGCCGCGACTCGAGCCGTCCGCAAGGTTCTGCGCCATCGAGAGGTGCTCACGCAAAGTCGGCAGGATTTTTTGCGCCCACGCCCGGACCTCGGGATCGTCGGCATCGCGGCTGGCTTTCTCGAACTTCTTGATGTCGCTCTCGTGGTCCTTGATGCCGGCCTTGGTGATGAAGTCACGGTCGAACTCGCTGCCCGACTCCTTGCTCAGGTTGTCGACGGCGCGCCTTTTGGTCATCGGCAGCTTGCTGTCGAGTTCGATGTTGCGCGCGCTCGCCAGCTGCTTGAGCTCGTCGTTGGCCGCGCTGTGATCCTTGACGAGGCGCTCGGCGAAGGCCTTGATCTCGGGATCGCTCGCCTGGCGCGCGGCAATTTGCGCGGCCTCGACCTCGTACATGCCGTCAACGGCGGCTTCCTTGATGAAACCGCGATCGCCGCGGCTTGTCTTGCGGTTCATCGCCGAGGATTTCGACGCGCTGGAAGTTGTCGTGTCGGCGACCTTGCTCACTTCGACGCCGTAGGCCTGGCGCAGGGCCGCTGCATCGAGCGCGGCCAGCGTGGCGCCCGCGCCGTCGAGCGAGCTGGTGCGGCCGCTGCTGCTCGAGCTGCTGCCGCTCGTGCCGCTACCGCTGCTGCCGCTGCTTCGGCCCGTGCTGCTGCTGTCGGTGCCGGTGCCGGTCGCGCTGCTGCCGGTGCTGCCAGTCCCCGTCGAACTGCTGCCGGAGCCCATGCCGCTCGTGCCGCTCCCCATGCCCGTGCCGCTGCTGCCGGTGCTCGTATCGCTGCTGCTGCTGCCGCCGCTGCCGCTCGCACCGCTGCTGGCGCTGCCCGGCGTCGTTCCGGGCGTCGTCGTCGACCCGGGGGTCGTGGAAGACGGCGGGGTGGCCGGAGCCGCCGGCGGCGTGATCGTCGTCGTGCTGCTGCTCGTACTTGGCGGCGGCGGGTTCTGGTCGCGACCGCAGGCTGAAAGGACGCTGATCACTGCGAGCGCAGCAAGCGTCGGGACGGTTGGAAATCTGTTCATGCTTGACTCCTTTGCACTGATGAATGAAAAAGCGCCGATAAGGCCGATAAGGGTTGAGAAAGAAGCTCGGGGACCGACCGGACCGCCGCGCGCGCAAGACGGGAGCGGCAGGCCGGCGGGCGTGCAGGGAAAGGCAGGCAGGGCATTACGAGGAGAGCTCCAGACTGTCGCGCAAGTCGCGAATCTGATCGTGGTTGCGCTGCACCCCGCGATACTGGCGCTCGACGATCTCGCGCAGCGATTCGGGCAAGGGCGAGGCCAGGGCTTCGCGATAGCGTTCGACGGCAACGTCTTCGCCGCGCTCGCATTCCTTGAGCACGGCAAGGTCGTCGTAATTCGAAAGCTTGCTGCGCACGGCGACCCAGCCGCGATGCAGGGCACCGGATGCGCTGCCGCCGCTGTCCGGGGTGCCGCCGAGCGCGACGACCTGATCCTGCAGTTCGCGCGCGGCCTCGCGGCACTCGTCGGCACGGCGGGTGAACAACGCTTCAAGGTCGATGGCGTCGGCCTGTTCGGCGCAGGCGCGGAATCCATACTCGCCGTCCTTGCAGGTTTCAATGAGGTCGTTGAGCGTGTTGATGACTTCTCGGGTATCCATGGTGGCTGATCTCCTTTTCTGCCAACTGTCCAACTGTTTCTTTCCACTGAGCCTCGCCCTCCGGCGCGCTTCACCGCAGGACTTCTTTCGGGCGTATCGGGTGGACGGCAGATTTCGTGCCCGCGCTGTGCACAAGCCCTTGTCCGACGAGCGCGCAGCGAGCCTTGCTGGCGGCATGAAGCTTGCCCTCTGGCGACATGCTCCCGGCCCCCATCAGCCCTTTTCGCGACGCCTCGCACGCGGCTTTGCACGTGGTCGATGCGACGATGTTCTGGAGCGCGACGGGGGGCGGTGTGCGCCGCTATCTTTGCGCCAAGGACGACTGGCTCAGACACGTTGCGCACTGGCCGCACACCATCGTCGCACCGGGCGCGCAGGGCGCCGCGCAAGTCGATTGCGGGGGCCTGCCGCTGCCGCTGTCCGGCGGCTATCGCCTGCCGTTCGCGCGCCGCCGCGCGGCGGCGCTGCTTGCCAAGCTGCGTCCCGACCTGATCGAGGTCGGCGATCCCTACCGGCTCGCCTGGTCGGGGCTCGACGCGGCGCAGACGCTGGGCGTCCCGGCGATCGCCTTTTGCCACAGCAACCTCGCCGCCCTGATCGCCGGCGCTGCCGGCGGCGAAGACTTCGCAGCGCGCACGGCGCGCCGCGCTGCCGAGGCCTATCTGCGCCGTCTGTACCGGCGCTTCGACTGCGTCCTGGCACCGAGCCGGGCGCTCGTTGGCGAGCTGCGCGAGATCGGCGTCGACCGCGCCGAGCTGCAGCCGCTTGGCGTTGACTGTGAAGTCTTTCATCCGCGCTGCCGCGATCCTGCCTTGCGCGCTGAGCTCGGCCTTGCCGCCGACACGCGTCTGCTGCTCTATGTCGGGCGTTTTGCGCCCGAAAAGAAGCTGCACGAGCTCGTCGCCGCCGTCGCCCGCCTGGGTCCGCGCTATCTTCTGCTCGCCGTCGGCGCCGGACCGACGCCGCCGCAAGGCCGCTGCGTTCGCGTCCTGCCGCACGAGCCGGACGACAGGCGCCTGGCGCGCCTGTACGCGAGCGCCGATGTCTTTGTTCATGCCGGGGACCAGGAGACTTTCGGCCTTGCCGCGCTCGAAGCGATGGCCTGCGGGACCCCGATCGTCGTGCGCGCTGCCGGCGGCCTCGCCGAGCTGGCCGCCGACGGCGCCGGCATCGCCGTCGCTTCGCCGGCGCCGCAGGCCTGGGCGGAAGCGATCGACGAAGTCGCCGCTTGGCGCTCGGGCTGCCGCCGCGTTTTCGCGCACGGCGCCGGCGCCGACCGCGTCAGAAGCGCGAGGCGGCGCGCCGAAGCGCTCGAC
>CAZALA010000056.1:0-20563 GCA_964485725.1 uncultured Propionivibrio sp.
GGACCGTGCTGCTCGCCATCGCCGCCTTCTCGCTGTCGCTGCTCGGCACCTTCCTCGTGCGTTCGGGGGTCCTCACTTCGGTCCATGCCTTTGCGACCGATCCTCGCCGCGGCGTCTTCATCCTCGCCTTTCTCGTCGTCGTCATCGGCTCTTCGCTCGCGCTCTTTGCCTGGCGCGCGCCGAAAGTGGGCCTCGGCGGCCGCTTCTCGCTGCTCTCGCGTGAATCGCTGCTGCTCACGAACAACGTGCTGCTCGTCGTCGCCTGCGCGACGGTGCTGCTCGGCACGCTTTACCCGCTGATCATCGACGCGCTCGGTGCCGGCAAGCTCTCGGTCGGCCCGCCCTATTTCAACTCGGTTTTCGCGCCGCTGATGATGCCGGCGCTTTTCCTGATGGGCGTTGCGCCTTTTGCGCGCTGGAAGGAAGCGAGCGCGGCCGAGCTCGCGCGCATGCTGCGCTGGGCTTTTCTGGTCGCCGCCGTCGTCGGCCTGACTGTGCCGCTGCTCTTTGGCAGCTGGAAACCGCTCGTCGCGCTCGCGCTCGTCCTCGCGGCCTGGATCGTCGTCACCAGCGTCCTCAACTTCTACGAGCGCGTGCAGGCGACGCGTGGCGGCCAGCCTTTCCTGCGCGCCGCGCGGGCGCAGCCGCGCAGCTTCGTCGCGATGCTCCTGGCGCACGTCGGCGTCGCGGTTTTCGTCGTCGGCGTCGCGCTCGTCAACGGCTACGAGCTCGAAAAAGACGTCAAGATGGATCCCGGCGACAGCGTCACGCTCGCCGCCTACAGCCTGCGCTTCAACGGCATCCGGCAGGAGCGCGGGCCCAACTATACGGCGCTCATCGGCGAGGTCGAGGTGTTCAAGGACGGCGCGCCGGTGCGCAAACTCTATCCGGAAAAGCGCAGCTATTTCGCTTCGACGATGCTGATGACCGAAGCTGCGATCGACACCGGATGGACGCGCGACCTTTACGTTGCGCTCGGCGAGCCGATCGACCGGGACAAGCCGCAACAGGCCTGGGCGGTGCGCGTCTATTACAAGCCTTTCATCGACTGGATCTGGGGCGGGTGCGTGCTGATGGCGATCGGCGGCGTGCTCGCGATCAGCGACCGCCGCTACCGCATTCGCTCGCGCCAGGCGGCGCGCGTCGATCACGCGCTGGCGCAGAAAGCATGAACTCATGAATCGTTTCGTCTGGCCGCTCGTCGGCTTCGCCGTCCTCGTCGTGCTGCTCGCGGTGGGCTTAAGGCTCGACCCGCGCGACGTCCCCTCGCCGCTCGTCGGCAAACCGGCGCCGGTGTTCACGCTGCCACGCCTCGCCGGCGCGGCCCCCACTGCGGCGGCCGGCGCCGAGCAGAGCTTCTCGCCGAAGGACATGCTCGGCCGCGTCTGGCTGATGAACGTCTGGGCGAGCTGGTGTGTCTCCTGCCGCCAGGAGCATCCGCTGCTCGTTGAGATGCAGCGCAGCGGCAAGCTCACGCTCGTTGGCCTGAACTACAAGGAAGTGCGCGGCGACGCGGCTTTTGACGTCGACAAGATGGCGGCGGCCAAAGAGATGGCGCTGGCGCGCGAGCGCGCCACGGGCTGGCTCGATCGCCACGGCGACCCGTACGCGCTGACCGTCCTCGACCTCGACGGCCGCGTCGGCATCGACTACGGCGTCTATGGCGTTCCCGAGACCTACGTCATCGACAAGGCCGGCGTCATCCGCATGAAGCATACCGGGCCGATCACGCCCGACGTTTACGCCGGCAAGATCGTGCCGCTCGTCGCGGAGCTCAGCAAATGAACCTGACAAGACCCTTCACCACAGAGGCACAGAGACGCAGAGAAAAACAAAGACGATGTTTTTTTCTCTTCCTCTGTGTCCTCTGTGTCTCTGTGGTGAATATTTTTTCGGCGAGCCCGGCGCTCGCCAAGGAAGCGGTTTCGCTCGCGCAGGACGAGCGCGTCGAGAAGCGGCTGGTCGACATCTCGTCCGAACTGCGCTGCCTCGTCTGCCAGAACGAATCGCTCTCGGCCTCGAGCGCCGACCTTGCCAACGACCTGCGCCGCGAAATCCGCGTCCTGATCAAGGAAGGCAAGAGCGACAGCGAAATCATGGATTTCATGGTCAGCCGCTACGGCGATTTCGTTCGTTACCGGCCGCCGCTCAAGGAGACGACGCTGTTCCTCTGGTTCGGACCGGTGCTGATCCTCGCCGGCGCGCTCGCCGCGCTGTTCACTTTCCTGCACCGGCGCAACAAGGCGATCAAGGACGCGCCGCTCTCGGCCGAACAGCAGCGTGAAGCCGAACGCCTCCTGCACAGCGAGGATTCGCAGCAATGAGCGCAACGATCGGTTTCATCGCCGCCGCCGCCGGCGTTCTCGTCGTCGTCCTCGCGATCCTGCTGCGGCCGCTCTGGCGGTCGGCGGGCCGCAAGGCCGACGCGCGCGAAAACAATCTCGACCTCTACCGAGACCAGCTCGACGAGCTCGAGCGCGACCGCGCGCAGGGATCGCTCGCCGAGGCCGATTTCGCGCCGGCCAAGGCCGAACTGCAGCGCCGGCTGCTCGACGAAACCGCCGCTCTGCCTGCCCCCGCCCCGGCAGCCCGCGAGCCGGCGGGGAGCGGCCGCAGGACGGCCTACGCGCTGATCGTCGCGCTTCCGCTCGCGGCGTTTGCGGGCTACGCGCTGCTCGGCACGCCGGCGGCGCTCGACAGCTCGCAGGCGCAGGCGCAAAGCCAGGAGATCGACGCATTGCTCGACAAGCTCGTGCAAAGGCTCAAGGCCAATCCCGACGACAGCAAAGGCTGGGTCATTCTGGCGCGCTCGTACAAGGCGCTCGGGCGCTACGATGAATCGGCGACTGCGTTTGCGCACGCCAGCGCCCTCGTCGACGGCGACGCGGCGCTCCTTGCCGATTACGCCGAGACGCTCGCCACCGCCAACGGCGGCAGTTTCGACGGCAAGCCCGACGCGCTGATCGCGCGCGCGCTCGCCCTCGATCCGGACGCGCCGCTCGCACTCTTCCTTGCCGGCTCTTCCGCGAGCGACCGCAAGGATTATGCAGGCGCGGTGAAGCACTGGGAGCGCCTGCTGCCGCAGCTAACGCCAGGATCCGAAGACGCCCGCTCGATCGGCGACGCGGTGACGCGAGCGCGGGAAATCCTCGCCAAGAACGGCGTCAGCTTGCCGCCCGCACGGCAGGCGAGCGCAGTGAAGCCCGTCCCGGTCGCCGCGGCCGCCGGCAAGGCAGCGATCAGCGGCGAAGTTGCGATCAGCGCCAGGCTCAAGACGCAGGCCAAGGGCGACGATCTGCTCTTCATCTTTGCCCGTGCAGCCGAAGGCTCGCGCATGCCAATCGCCGTCGTGCGCACGCAGGTCGCGGCGCTGCCGACGGAATTTCGCCTCGACGACACGATGAGCCTGCCCGGCGGGCAGAAGCTTTCCGAGTTCAAGACGGTCACGATCGAGGCCCGCGTCGCCAAGGCCGGCATGGCGCAAAGTTCGAGCGGCGACCTCTACGGCCGCCTCGAAGGCGTGAAGGTGGGCAGCGACAAGCTCAGGCTCGTCATCGACCAGGTGCAGCCCTGAGCCAGGGGGCGCGCGCGATTCCCCCTCGCGGCTTGCTTCTCCACCACATAGTCAAAGAGGTTCTTGACCGGTACTCGGGTGCCAATACCACAATGGTCCTGAGGCACTTATCTGCCGCCGCGGACGAACTCCTGGTTCGTGCGGCGCCGGTCTCTTGCGCCCGGCACCCAAGGCGTGACTTTGCTGGCGCCGTGTCGCAGGATGCCAACGGTATGGATGGGCTGGGTCCGTTTTCTTTTCGGTATCAAGCAATACTTCGATTGCTTAAGCGGATTGCGCTTCAAGCGACGATCCATGCGCAGCGGAATCGAAATCCTGGACTTTCTGCGCTCGCGCATGATCCAGTGGTATTTCATTGCAATCATGCAGTTCCGACTGGCCCTTGCCTCCGTTGGTTCCCTCTCCCATGCAATGTCGCCGGCCGGGATCGCCGGGTGCTGGGCCGGAACCGGCTTCCCAGCTACCGGGGTCGGAGTGAATAAGGATCTCCGAGCGCCCATGGCAAATGCAAATATCTCGCCCCTTTCATGTCGCGCGGAGATTCGGACAGCTTAAGCAGCGGGCTCAAGCGCGGCGTCCTGCGGCGGCGCACAACGCTCAACTCCAAGGGGCGACTTGCCACTGACCGCTTTGGCGTCGCGCGATGGCAGGGCAGGTTTTGGGCCGACAGTCGCCTGCCGGCCCCTTCCAAACGCTGCGCTCCGGGGCAACCCCTGCGCGCTCAGTTGCCGAGCGGCGCGAACTCGTAGCCCGTGCCACGCGGCGCGAGCGTCCCGATCGCGGCGCCGGGCAGGTGGTAGCCGGCGACGAGGAGATTCTCGGCGATGGCGCGGTCGGCGAGGGCGCGGCGCGTGCGTCGCGCGGCTTCGCCGTCGAGGTCGAAAGCGACTTGCCAATCGGGATGGCGAACGAACAGCGCGGCAATGTTGGTGGCATCGGCCCAATACATCACTTTCTGCGTTCCTCCTTCGATGATGAAGGCCGTGTGTCCGGGCGTGTGGCCATACGCCGGGATCGAGCCGATCCCGGGCAGGATTTCGGCGCCTGGCGCAAAGCGCGTGACGCTCGCGGCAAGCGGCGAGAAAACGCGGCGGGTCGCGGCAAACGCGCCCTTCATCGCTTCGGGCGCCGCGGCCATGCGCGCGTCGTCCATCCACCAATTCCATTCGGGTGCCGGGACGAAGATTTTTGCGTTCGGGAAGACGAGCGCACCGGCTTTGTTGCGCAGGCCGTTGATGTGGTCGCCGTGGAAGTGCGAGATGACGACCGCGGTGATCGACTTGGGATCGATACCGGCCTTCGCCATGTTCTCGAGGACCTTGCCGGCCGTCGCCGCGCCAAATTCGCCGTTGCCGGTGTCGAAGAGAACGCGCTGCCCGCCGACGTCGGCGACGATCGCGGTGTAGGGAATTTGCAGACGGTCGGCGGGCAGGCCGGCTTCGGCAAGCGCTGCCTGCACTTCGGCAAGCGGCGCGTTGCGAACGAAGCCCGCGTCGAGCGCGCGCGAGCCGAAACCGTCCGATAGCGTCGTCACGGTCACCGCGCCGAGCGCAAGGCGCGTGACGCCGCCCGAGAGCGTCGTCGCTTTTGGCGCTGGCGCCGTGCAGGCGGCGAGAAAGAGGGCGAGGCACGCGATGACGCTGGCGAGTGCCGGGAATCGGATGCGAGAAATCGACATGCTGCCTCCCTGTTCTTGTGAAATGATGAATGCGGCGCCGCCCATTCTAAGAAACTCGAACGGCGAAAGCCATCGCCGGCGCGGCGCGATGGTCGCGATGCTGCGCTCGCCGACCGGCGCTGCTATGCTTCGCTCTTTCGCGCGCTGGCGCGCCCTGCGAGCTGCTCCCGATGTTCTACGGAATCAACGACCTGGCGACCTTCGTCGCCGGGACCATCTTCATCGTCCTGCTGCCCGGCCCGAACTCGCTCTATGTGATGAGCGTCGCCTCGCGCTCAGGCATCGCCGCCGGCTATCGCGGCGCCTGCGGTATTTTCGTCGGCGATGCGATCCTGATGCTGCTCTCGGCAACCGGCGCGGCTTCGCTGCTGGCGACGACTCCGGCGCTCTTCATGACGATCAAGTATGCCGGCGCGCTCTATCTGGCGTGGATGGGCTTTGGCCTGCTGCGCTCGGCGCTCGCGATCTGGCGCGAGCGGCTGCAGAAGGCAGGGCATGACGGGGACGGCGATCGCGCGCCGAAGGCCGACGACGCATCGCGGCCGTTTCGCACGGCGCTCGTGATCAGCCTGATGAATCCGAAGGCAATCCTCTTTTTCGTTTCCTTCTTCATCCAGTTTGTCGATCCGGCTTACGCGCACGCCGGGATCTCGTTCGTCATCCTCGGCCTGATCGTGCAGTTCTTCAGCGCGCTCTACCTGTCCGTGCTGATTTTCGGCGGCGCGCATCTTGCGCTGCAGTTCCGGCGCAGGCGGCGCTGCGCGGCGCTCGCCACGGGTGCGGTCGGCGGCCTCTTCATCAGCTTCAGCGCCAAGCTCGCCAACGCGACCCTGGGTTAGCGGCCTGCCGGCTTCACAAGCCGAGATAGCGAAACTGCAGATCGACGGCGGGCAGCGCGACGATGATGGCGACCATGACGATGAAATAGACGAGGGCAGTCGCTGCTGCCGCGCTCGTCGGCGGCAAGTGGCGCAAGAAGAAGGCATAGATCATCTCAGAAGGCCCAGATCGCCGAGAGCGAGCGCAAGGCCGCGGCCGCCGTCGGCGAAGAGGTGATCAGGAAGCCCGCGATGACAAAGTTGAAGGTCAGGAACCACGACAGGACGCGATAAGCCGCCACCCCACGCGTTCCGAGCGCCTGCACCCAAACCGCGCTCCTGCGCCCGTAGAGGCGGCAGACGACGATCCCGAGCGCGTGGTAGCCGGCCCACAGCACGTAACGCGCCGACAATTCGTGCCAGAGCCCGAGCACCAGCATCGAGGTCAGGATGGCGAAGGCCGGCCGGCGCGTCGCCGCCGCGACCGGCATGAAGACGTAGTCGCGACACCATTGCGAGAGGGTGATGTGCCAGGCCTGCCAGAAAGCGACGATGCTGCGCGCCGCCAGGGGATTGCAGAAGTTTTCCGGAATTTTCATGCCGGCGATGCGTGCCGCGCCGATCGCGATGTCCGACATGCCGGCGAAAGAAAAATACAGGTTGAGCCCGTAGCGCAGACACTGCAGATAAAGCGAAGACGGCGTATCGGCCTCGCCGTAGAGCGCAATCGCGTTGGCGAGCTTCCAATTGACGAGGTAGCCGGCGACGACGGCGAGCTTGGCGTAGCCGAACAGGACGCGCTCGAGGCCGAGCGAGAGCGCGTCCCGGTCCCAGCGGCGCAGGCCGGTCTGGCGATGGAAGTCGCCGTAGCGGACGATCGGCCCGACGAGAAGAGTCGGCACGAAAAGCAGGTAGAGGGCGAAGTCGAGGGCCGAATGACGCGGCAGGCGGCCGGCGCGGCCGTCGATGACGTAGTGAATCGCTTTGAGCAGAGCAAAGGAAAAGCCGATGAAGTGAAGCGCGGGGATCGTCGCGAGCGCCGGCAGCAGCGGCAGCGCTTTAAACGACAAAGCGATCGCCACCAGCGCGACGAGCGTCAGCGCCTGTCCCCGCCGGTCTTGTCGGCGCGCGCCCAGCCAGGCGAGGAGACCCAGCCCGCCATACGCGAGCAGCGATGCCGGCGCCGACCCGGCGAGCCAGAGCCCGCCGACTGCCGTCATCGCCAGGGCTTGCCAGCGCCGAGGCGGCAACCAGGCTGCCGCAACGAAGAGAGCGAGCCAGGCGAGGTAGCTCAAAGGCAAGGCTGGATCGATCACTCGCGTTCTCGCAAAGCGCGTTCGATCGGCGCCAGCACCGCGGCCGCGAATTTTTCGGCGCCGTCAGGACCGAGATGCGACCCATCGGGGTAGTCGGCGTCCTCGCCTGACCAGCCGCCTGACCAGCGCGCAATGCCGAGTCGCGCGCTCGTCGGCGCGGCGACCCGTTCGCGCCAGGCGGCGACGCTGTCGCCCGTCTGCGCCTCGAGCGACGGCGCGCGGGCAATGCTGAGCAGCGCCGTCGGCAGCTCGCGGCTGCGCGCCTTGGCGAGAAAGGCGACGGCGAGCGCATCCACAGCCGGCGAGCGATAGAGAAGGCCGATTTCTTGGACCCGCTTCGCCAGCCCTTGCCTTGGCGATCGCCCGCCTTTTCCGTCGCCCGGCGGCCCGGCGGCAGGGCCGGTGCCGCATGCAACCAGCCATTGCTGCTTCAAGCCCAACAGCGCCCGCCCGACAGCACGGATTACGTCGCCGGCGCCGGTGATCAGGCCCCATAGCTCGGCCGAAGGGGCGGGCGCGGGCAAGAGCATTTCGTCCTGGACGAGAATGAGGTCGGGGCGCAACTCGAGCAGCGCCTCGGTCGCCTCGCCGAGCCCCGCGACATCGACGCCGCCCCCGGCCAGAACGACGATGCGCGTCGGCCGTGTCGCCGACAGCCGGCGCTCGAGTTCGCCCGCGGCGGCGAAGGCGCAGTTCGAAAGCGAGGTGCCGATGACAACGATCAGGCGCTCGCGTCCCGGCTGCGGCGGCGGCACGGCGAGCAAGACGGCTTTGGCCGCGGCGCTCAGGCTGCCGTCCATCGGCAGTTGCCTGACCATCGTCCGCGGTACGAGGTAATTGAGCGCGACGAGCGTCGCGAGCAGCAGCAGGATAGCCACCGCCCAGCAAGTCAGGGGTGCGGCGACGCGCGCGGCCATGCCTATTCGGCCGGCACTTTCGCCGCGGTCAGCGCGAGCGCGTCGGCGAGCGAAGCGATGCCGACGATCTCGGCTGGCGACAGCGCAAGGGCAAACGTCTTCTCGAGACTCGCGGCGAGCATCAGGTGCGCGAGCGAGTCCCAGCCGGGCGTGTTGGTCGGCGCCGAATCGAGGCTCAGGCTCTCGACCGGGACGCGAAAGACCTCGGCGGCGAGCGCGAGCAAGCGATCGGTCCTGCCGCGACCGCCACTTTCCGACAAGCGAGGCGCCGCGAGCAGCGCCTGGACTTCGCCCAGTATCGCCTTGCCGCTGCGGCCGCGCGGAATCCGCTCGGTGAACACGATGCGGCGCGGCAGCTTGTATTCGGACAGCGAAAGCCGGCAATGCGCGATCAGCTCGCTCGCGTCGCACTCGCCGCGCACGACGACGAGAGCGACGGCGACTTCGCCGAGTTCGGCGTCGGCTTCGCCGACGACCGCCGCCTCGACGACGGCGGCGTGGCGGCCGAGCACCTCGGCCACTTCCTCGGGCTGGATGTTGAGGCCGCCGCAGATGATCAGGCTTTTGCGCCGCCCGGCGTAATGGAGAAAGCCCTCGGCGTCGCGCCGGACGAGGTCGCCCGTGTGCAGCCAGCCGTCGCGCAGGACCTCGGCGCTCGCTTGCGGATCGCCGACGTAGCCGGTCATCAGGCTGGGGCCGGCGATCAGCAACTCGCCGACTTCGCCGTCGGCGAGATCCTGGCCGTCGGCATCGACGATGCGCACCGCGCAATCGACCGCCTTGCCGAGCGTGCCGACGCGCCGGGTCGCCGCGCCGGGGCCGTTGAAGACGCCGCCCGTCACCGTCTCGGTCAATCCGTAGAGATTGGCGACGACGACGCGATAGCGTTGCTCGAAGCGCCGCCACAGCTCGTCCTCGAGGTGCGCGGCGGCGGAGGTGACGGATTTGAAGTCGCCGCCCTGGAAGACGTCGTTCAGCTCGCGGCTCGCCAGGCGCAGGATCATCGCCAGGAGCGTCGGCACGGCGATGAAATGCGTGATGCGCTGCGCATAGATCGCCGTCAGCAGGGCGTCGACGCTCGCCGGCGAAAACTGCACCGGGCGATGCAGCGCGGCGCCGCAGTAATAGGCGAGCAGGGGCCCCTGCACGAGGCCGTCGGCGTGGCTCAATGGCAGCACGTTGAGGATGCGCGAATCCTCGTCGTGGTCAAACTGGCGGCGCAGCGTTGCGAGGTGGCTCAGCAGGGCGCCGTAGGAGACGGCGACGCCTTTGGGCCGCACGGTCGTTCCCGATGTGAACACGATGTAGGCCGTCGCTGCCGGATCAACGGCCGCCGGCGGCGGCCGCGGACAATCGCCGAAGCCGGCGAGGGCATCGGTTTTTTCCGACTTGCGCAGGCCGCCGAGCAGCCGCGAGGCGAGGCTCGACGGCGCAGTCGCTGCGTCGATGGGGAGCACCAAGCGCGCGCCGATCAGCGTGCCGATCGCCCAGCGCGAGATCAACTCACGGTCGACGACCGCCGCCTCGGGCGCCGCCTGCGCCGCCATCTGCGCGGCTTCCGCCGAGGTGCTGAGCGGGTCGATGAGCGCCGCGGCGAGGCCGGCGCGCAGGAGTCCGAGGATGACGACCGACATGACCCCCGGATCGCTGATGGCGACGAGGACGACGCTGCCCGGCGCGAGTCCGTTCTGTTCGGCCCAGCCCGCCACGCGGGCGCAACAGGCTTCGGCCTCGCCGTAGGCCCAGTTGCGCTCGCCGACGTAAAAGAGTTTGCCGGCCGCCTGCCGGCCCGCCGCGTGCGAGAGCTGTTCAGTCACGATGCGTCGCTTCCCTGAGTAATTGATCGATCACCTTGCCGTTGTCCGAACGCGACAGCGCGGCGAGGAAGATTACGCGGGCGAGCTGGCGGCGCGCGCCGAGCGCGTCGATGACGGCCTGCCGCAGCGCGAGCTCGAGGCCGGCAGTGCTCGTTCCTTGGCGCGCGACGACGAAGGCGCAAAGCTCGAGTTCGTCGAGCTGCCCGCGCTTTGGCCGAACGCAGGCGTCGGCGACATCGGGATGGCGGCGCAAGACCGACTCGACCTCTACCGGATAGAGGACGTCGCCGTCGCGGGTCTTGACGCGTTCGTCGCGACGCCCGCGCAAGACGAGGTTGCCGTTCGCCTCGCGCAACACGATGTCGCCGGTATGCAGCCAGCCGTCGCGCAAAATCGCCTGCGTCGCCGCGGCTTCGTTCAGATAGCCGAGCATCAGGTTCTCGCCGAGGATCGCGAGCTCGCCTTCCTCGCCGTCGGGCGCAAGGCTGCCGTCGGCCTTGAGCACGTGGGCGAGGCAACCCTCGGGACGACCGATCACGCCGGCGGCAACCGGATGCATGGATGGCGTCACCAGCACGCAAACGCCTGAGGTTTCGGTCATGCCGTAGTAGTCATAGACCGGGACGCCGAGCGCCGCCGTCGCCTGCTCGGCCGAAGCGCCCTGCAGCGAAGATCCGGTCGAGAGCACCATGCGCAGGCGAGGCAGTCTGTCGGCGTGGCCGGCGGCGAGCAGCTTGAGCATCGCCGGCACCGTCGACAGGATCGTCACCGCGCGGCGCTCGCAGGCTGCGGCGACCGACAGCGTGCGGGCGTGGGCCGCGCCGGAATCGAGCACGATGCTGGTGCCGGCGCAGAGCGCCGCGACGCAGGGGTTGCGCAGGCCGCTCATCGAGTACAGGCCGGCGGTGCACAACAGCGCGTCGTCCCGATTCCAGCCGTAGGCCGCCGCGAGCGTCGCGCCGCTGCGCCAGAGGCCGCCGCGCGAGAGCACGACGCCCTTCGGCGCACCCGAACTGCCGGAGGTGAAGAGGATCGCGCCGGCTTGGTCGTCCTCGTTGGCGACCGGCGTATCGGGCGCGTCGAGGAAGGCCGCGAGGGTCGCGGCGAAATCCTCGACCAGCAGCGCGGCGGGTAAGTCCGTCGACGCGAGCGACGCGTCCTGCAGGAGCACGATCGCTGGCATGGCCTGGCGCAGGACAGCGCCGACAAAATCGGCGCCGCGACTCGGGTCGACGGCGACGACGACGCCGCCGGCAAGCCAGGTGCCCCAGATCGCGATCAGGCTCTCGGGCCGCGGCAGCGCGCAGACGCCGACGACGACGCCCTTGCCGCCCTTGCTGGCGACGAGGCGCGCGAAGACGCGGGCGAGCAGCCCGACCTCTTCGGCGTTCAGCGTCGAGCCGTCGTCGTCCCAGACGATCACCGGCCGCTCGCCATAGCGCTCGGGCAAATCCTGCCAGATGCGGGCGAAGCCATCGTCGCCGCAGCTTGCCGCAGGCCAGGCGCCGGCTTCGACGAGGCCCAGCCGGGCAAGCTCTTGCAACTCGGCTTCGGTCGCCTCAAGGTCGACCGCCAGCCGGTCGGCAAGCGACTCGAGGCTTGCCACCCGCGGCAGCCAGTAGAGCAGCGCGGACTGCCGGCGCGTCAGCGCGATCGTCGTGTCTGCGAGCGAAGCGCGCGCGCGATCGAGGTCGAAGACGGCCGTGCGGCAGGCCGGCGCCAGCGTCGGGCTCACGTGCAGTAGATCGCCGAACAGTCGCGGCAAAAAACGTTGCCGGCAAAATCGCCCGTCTCGTGCTGGCGGCGGAAGGCCTCGAAAACAGGGCCGTTCCAGATCTCGACGAGGCTCTGCGTGCGCGCATCGCCGACGACGTTGGCGGCGTTGTAGTCGCGGCAGCAGGGAACGACCCTGCCGTCCCATTGCACGACGAGGTACTGCCAGGGGAAGGGGCAGGGCATGTGCGGCGGATAGCGATCATAATTGCCGAGCGCCGCGAGCTCGCCCTCGCTCCAGGGGAAGAACGCTCGGGCCTCGAAGGCGATGCCTTCGTCCTCCCAGCGCCGGCGCATCGCCTCGATCTCGGGGTCGTTCTCGTGCATCTGGATGGTGCGCAGGACGAGCTGCGTCGGGCTGCGCATTTCCCTATGAATCGCGATCAGGTGGCGCACGTTGGCCACCCCCTTGTCGTACTTCGCGGCCGGTCCGCGGATCTTGCGGTAGGTGGCAGCCTCGTTGCCGTCGAGCGAAACGATGATCTTGAACGCCCCGGCGGTGAGCAGCTCGGCCGAGGCTTTTGCCGTCAGGTGCGGAGGATTGACGGACAAGGTCATTTTCAGCGACTTCTCGGCGCCGAGCCGGACCATCTCCGGCAGCTGCGGGTGGAGCAGCGATTCGCCAAAGTGAAAGAGCTCGATTTCCTTGGCGCGAACCGCTGGTGAAAAGCCGCCGATCTCGTCAATCAGCCGCCGGTAAAGCGCCATCTCCATCAGGCCCTGCGGGCGCACCATCTTGCTGTGCCGCGGGCACATCACGCACTGGTAGGGACAGCGGTTGGTCGGCTCGATCTGATGGACGTGCGGCTGCGCACTGCGCCTGGCCTCGAAGAGGGCGGACCAGCCGGCCTTCGACGACAGGCAGGCGGGCAGACGCGGCGAAGTTGAATCGGACATTTATTATTCTGCGAAAAGACCGTCTGCTGAACTTCCGGACTTGCCCGTCAATAGACCAACAAGAACGCTTTGCGGGCCATCTTCGGCGCCATCCTAACACTCACCGCTGAGATCAGCGCCCCGGCTTGCCGTTGGTCGGTGGGCAGCACAGGCAACGCTGGGCTAGAGGCGCTCGCTAGCGGCGCTGCACGCGTCCGTCGCGGACTTCGATGCGATCGCCTTTTTTCACGGCGGGCGCGTCGTCCTGCTCGAAGCTCGCATAGGCGCCGTTTTCATAGCGCACCGTGACCGTGTAGCGCGTCATCGTCTCGGGCCCGGCTGCACGCCCGATGCCGCTCCGGTTGGCGCTGATCAGCGGCGATGAGACGAGTTGCGAGACTTGCTCGTCGGCCACCTCGCCGACGCGGACGCTGCGTACTTCCTGCGTCGCCGAGCGCACGTCGGTGACGACGCCGCAGAGTTGGCAAGGCTGGCCCGGCGGCGTTCTCGTGAGTTCGCGAAAGTCGCTGGCGCCGCGCGGCAAAACGAGATTGCTCTGCGCATGCGCGAGGGTCGGCAAGACGAAAACGAAGAATAAGCCTGCTGCAGCCCTGCCGATTGCGCGCATGTTAAGCCCGTTCATTGTGTTCAAGTCGCCTCGGCGGGGTAAGCCGCGGGCGCGAGCACGATCGGCAGGCCGGCGATCCTGAAGTTGCCCATCATGCGCGCGCCAGGAAAATCACTCTCCCGGCGCTCGCGCATTTCAGAGCTTCTTCGTCAGGCCGCCCGCCGAAGCGCGTCAACCGATGCGGATCAGAACCCGATGCCGAGCAGGCTCACCGCCGCGATCACCGTCACCACCATCGCGGTGCCGTAACACAGGAGCTTGGCACCGACGCCGGCGTGGATGCCGAACTCGTGCAGCGAGTGATAGACGCGGTGCACGGCGAACCACAGCGAGAGCGAGACGATCGCGAAAATGAAGCCCTTGCCGATGAAGTTGTGGGCAAAGCCCAGCATCTTCTGGTAGCTCATCGCGTTGGCGGGGAGCAGGATGCCGAGCGGCACGAGAATGCCGGTGATGAGGATCATCGCCGGCACGAAGAGCGCCGAGAGCATGCCGCCGGCGCCGAACAGGCCCCAGAAAATCGGTGCGTTGGAACGCGTACGGTACTTCGTCATTTTGCAATCCCCCAGACGACGGCGATCAGCAGCAACCCGGCGACCGCGGCGACCGTCAGCGCGCTATTGGTCAGGGCTTCGGGCGCCATTTTCTTGCCGCCGACGATGACCGGCGGCATCGTGATCGGCAGGATCTTGAACCACGAATACGTGTGATAAACCGCGCCGGCGAGCAGCACGAGGTGCGCGACGATCGAGAGCGGGCTTTGCATCGCCGCGAGCCAGCCGTTCCAGGCCGCTTCGCCCTGCGAGAGGCGAACGATGCCGACGAGCAGAACGATCGCGTAGGCGGCGACAAAGAGCGCCGTGCTTTCGTGGATCATGTACTCGACGAAGTAGGGGTTCTTTTTCCACCACCCGTCCATCGAGCGGACATAAGGTTTGCGCTTGCTCACTTGGAACCCCCCTTCGGCGACAGGAAGCGCAGGAAGTAATCCTTCGCTGCGTTCGCTTTGTTGATATTGACGGCGCTCGCCGGATCGACGTGCTTGGGACAGACTTCCGAGCAGTAGCCGACGGCGCTGCAGTTGTAGACACCCTCTTCGGAGGCGACGAGTTCCATCCGCGAGGCACTCGCGCCGTCGCGCGAGTCCATGTTGTAGCGGTGCAGGAGCGCCATCGCGCCCGGGCCGATGAAGTCCGGGTTAAGACCGAACTGCGGGCAGGCGGCGTAGCACAGCGTGCAGTTGATGCACGAAGTGAACTGGATGTAGTCGTTGAACTGCTTGGGCGTCTGCAGGTACTCGCCTGCGGAGAGCGCTTTCGGCTCCTTCGGGATGATGTAGGGCTGGATCGCTTCGAGCTTCTCGATGAAGCCGGAGAGGTCGACGACGAGGTCCTTCTCGATCGGGAAGTGCGCGAGCGCTTCGATGCTGATGCGATTCGGGTAGTAATCGCGCAGGAAGGTTTCGCACGAGAGCTTCGGCTTGCCATTGATCATCATGCCGCAGCTGCCGCAGATCGCCATCCGGCACGACCAGCGGAAAGTCAGCGTGCCGTCGAAGTTGTCCTTGATGTACTGCGCGCCCTGCAGCACCGACATGTCGTCGGTGAAAGGCACCTTGTAGACCTCGGCGTGCGGCGCGGCATCGCTTTCCGGCTGGTAGCGCAGCACCTCGATTTCAATGATTTTTGTTTCAGACATGGGACGCTTTCCTTTCCTGATCGGCTTTTTCGCCAGCCGCGCCGTACACGCGAGCCGCAGGTTGAGACTTGGTGATCTTCACGTCGCCGAGGACGATGCGCGGGGCAGCGCCCGGGACGTAATACGCTTCGGAGTGCTTGAGGAAGTTGGCGTCGTCGCGTTCCTTGTAAGCGCCGTCCGGACCGTCGAGGCGCTGGTGGGCGCCGCGCGATTCCTTGCGGTTGATCGCCGAATGCGCCATCGAAGCGGCCACGTCGAGCTGGTAATCGAGTTCGATCGCCATCAGCCAGTCGGTGTTCCAGACGCTCGACTTGTCGTCGATGCCGATGTTCTTGAAGCGCTCGCGCAGCTCGGCGAGCTTGTCGCAGGTCTTCTGCATCGTCTCTTCGACGCGGAAAATGCCGCAGCCGTCTTCCATCGTCTGCGCCATTTCCTTGCGCACGTCGGCGATGCGCTCGGTGCCTTTCTTGGTCTTGAGCGTCATCACGCGCGCTTCGATTTCAGCCGCCTGCTTGGCGAGGCTCGCGCTGTTGCCGTACGAGACCGACTTGGCACGCGCCGCGGCTTCGTCGCCGGCGCGCTTGCCGAAGACGACGAGTTCGGTGAGCGAATTGGAACCGAGGCGGTTGGCGCCGTGAATGCCGACGCTCGAGCACTCGCCGATGGCGTAGAGGCCCTTGAGCGAAGATTCGCAGGCACCGTCGACCTTGATCCCGCCCATCGTGTAATGGACGCCCGGGCGAACCGGGATCGGCTCCTTGGCCGGGTCGATGCCCATGAAGGTTTCGGCCATTTCGTAAATCAGCGGCAGGCGCTCGCGCAGGTGCGCTTCGCCGAGGTGACGCAGGTCGAGATGGACGATCTGGCCGAGCGTCGGGTGCTCGATCGTGCGGCCCTTCTGCTGTTCGTACCAGAAAGCCTGCGACAGGCGGTCGCGCGGGCCAAGCTCCATGTACTTGTTCTTCGGCTTGTCCTGCAAGGGGCCAAGGCCGTAATCCTGCAGATAGCGGTAACCGTCCTTATTGACGAGGTAACCGCCTTCGCCGCGGCAGGCCTCGGTGAAGAGCAGGCCGGTGATCGGCATGCAGGTCGGGTGATACTGGACGAATTCCATGTCGCGCAGCGCGACGCCGTGGCGGTAGGCGAGCGCCATGCCGTCGCCGGTGACGATGCCGCCGAGGGTCGATTCACGGAAGACGCGGCCGGCGCCGCCGGTGGCGATGATCACCGACTTGCCTTCGATCATCGTGAATTCGCCGGTGCCCATCTGGATCGCGACGACGCCCCTGGCCTCGCCGTTTTCTTCGAGCAGGTCGACGCAGAAATACTCGTCGAAACGCTTGATCGACGGATACTTGATCGAGGTCTGGAACAGCGTGTGCAGGATGTGAAAACCGGTTTTGTCGGCTGCGAACCAGGTGCGCTCGATCTTCATGCCGCCGAAGGCGCGCGTGTTGACGTGACCGTCAGCGGTGCGGCTCCATGGGCAGCCCCAGTGCTCGAGCTGCGTGAGTTCCTTGGGCGCCTGCTCGACGAAATACTCGACGACGTCCTGCTCGCACAGCCAGTCGCCGCCCCCGACGGTGTCGTGGAAATGGTACTCGAGACTGTCTTCTGGCCGCTTGACGCCGGCGGCGCCGCCTTCGGCAGCCACGGTGTGGCTGCGCATCGGATAAACCTTCGATACGAGCGCGATCCGCAACAGAGGATCCGACTCGGCGACTGCGATCGCCGCACGCAAACCGGCTCCGCCCCCTCCCACGATGACTACGTCTGCCTGGTAGATTTCCACGCTTGTACCCTTTCTCGCTTACGCGAATTGCAGTGACGATCAGCGCAAATTAAACGCCGGCGGGGCGCGCCCGGCCGGTGCTCGATGCTCAACAGCCTGCGATTATCGCGTCTTTCGCGCTGCACGGCAACTTCTCGACGCCTTTGCTGTCGCTCGCAAAGCCAGCAAAACCGCCGCTTTTGACGTAGTCATAACGGCGTCGCTCCAAACCCTGTAGGAGCCCGATTTATCGGGCGATACGGCGCCTGCATCGCCCAATAAATTGGGCTCCTGCATCATTCTCCGATGACCGCGCGCGCGTTGGCGCCGGTCGCGGCGCTGATCGCAGCGAGCGTCTCGCCGCGCAGGTCGGCGAGGACGGCGGCGATTCGCTTGAGTTCTGCCGGGCTGTTGCGCTCGCCGCGGATCCACGCGGGCGCAATGTCAGGTGAATCGGTCTCGAGGACGATTGCTTCGAGCGGCAGGCTTTGCGCGAGGGCGCGGATGCGCGTTGAGCGCGGATAGGTCAGCGTGCCGCCGAAACCGAGCCTGAAACCGCGGCGGATAAACTCGTCGGCCTGCTGGCGGCTGCCGTTGAAGGCGTGCGCGATGCCACCCGGCACTGCGCTCTGGCGCAGGTATTTGAGGACGCGATCGACCGAGCGGCGCACGTGCATGAGCACCGGCAAGCCGAGTTCGCTCGCGAGCGCAAGCTGCGCCGAAAAAAAGGCTTCCTGCCTGGCGGCGTCGAAACCCGGCACGTAGAAGTCGAGCCCGATTTCGCCGACGGCGACCGGCGGGTGCTCGCCCGCCGCCTCTGCGATGAGCCAGTCGCGCAGCTGGGCGAGCGCGCTTTCCAGACCGCCGGCGTCCCCGACGCAGAGCGGATGGATGCCGTAGGCCGGCACGCAGATCGGATAACGGCGACAGCAGTCGCGGACGGCAGCAAAGTTGTTCGGCACGATGGCCGGGATGACGATGCGCGCAAGGCCTGCCTCCTGCGCCGCCGCGACAACCAGGTCGCGGTCGCCGTCAAACTCGGCGGCATCGAGGTGGCAGTGCGTATCGATCAGCATCGGGGGGTCTAAGCCGTGAAAAACCTCCACCGCAAAGTCGCGAAGGCGCAAAGGTCACGCAAAGAAATCCTTTGCGAAACCTTGCTCTTCATCTTTGCGTCTTTGCGGTGGATTCCATTTTCATGCCAAAGGCCGCAGCCTGACATCGGGGTCGCGGCCGCTGACGAGATCGGCGAGCGCGCTGCCGGCGCCGCAAGCCATCGTCCAGCCGAGCGTTCCGTGACCGGTGTTGAGGTAGAGGTTGGCAATTGCCGTGGCGCCGATGAGCGGCACTGACGAGGGTGTCGCCGGGCGCAGCCCGCACCAGAACTCCGGCGGCCCCGCCGGGCGCAGGTCGGGAAAGAGCTCGCGCGTACGGCGCACGAGCGCCTGGCAGCGCAAGTCGTTAAGATCGGTGTTGTAGCCGTTGAATTCGGCCGTGCCGGCGATGCGCAGGCGCTGGCCGAGGCGCGAGAAAACGATCTTGTGGCCGTCGTCGGTCATGGCCACGCTCGGCGCCACGCTCGCTTTCGAGAGCGGCAGCGTCGCCGAATAACCCTTGGCGGGATAGACCGGAAGTCGCAGCCCGAGCGGGCGCAGGGCAAGCGGCGAGTAGCTGCCGAGGGCGACGACGTAGGCGTCGGCCGTGATCAGCTTGCGCCCGCCCGGCGACTTGACGTAAGCCCCCGAAACGGCGCCGGCCCTGACCTCGAGCTTCTCGAGCGCGGTGTTGTAGCGAAAGGCGACGCCGCGCTGCCGGCAGAGCATCGCGAGGTTGCTCGTGAATTGCTGCGCGTCACCCGATTCGTCGGCGACGGTGTAGTCGCCGCCGACGAGGCGGCTGCGCGCGGCGGCCAGCGCCGGTTCGATCGCGACGCATTCGTCGGCGGTGACGCTCTTGCGGTCGCAGCCGAATTCGCGCATGACGTTGGCAGCTGCGATCGCCCCGGCAAATTCGCGCGCGTCGGTATAGACGTGCAGGATGCCGCGTTCGAGGTGATCGTACTTGATCGCGGTTTCGGCGCGCAGCGCCTTGAGCTGGCTGCGCCCGTAGAGCGCGAGCGCGACGATGTCGCGGATGTTTGCACGCGTTCGCGAGGCCGAGCATTCGCGCAGAAAGCGCCAGCTCCAGTCGAAAAGCGCCGGATCCCAGCGCATCCGGAAAAGCAGCGGCGCGTCCTCGCGCCCGAGCCAGGAGAGCGCCCTCATTGGCGTGTGCGGGTTGGCCCAGGGTTCGGCGTGCGAGACCGAAATCTGTCCGCCGTTGGCAAAACTCGTCTCGAGGGCGGGCGCCGGCTGGCGCTCGATGACGGTGACTTCGTGGCCGGCTTTGGCAAGATACCACGCGCTCGCGACGCCGACGACGCCGGCGCCCATGACAAGTACCCTCAAAGCGGCTCCTGCTCGCGAATGATGCGCACGACGTCGGGAACGCGGCGCAGGCCCCGGATGAGCTTGGCAAGATGCGCCCGGCTCGTGACCTGGATGAGGAAATGCAGATCGGTGTAGTGGTCGCTGCCGTCCATGCTGACGTGCTCGATATTGGCGCCGCCGAGCGCGATCGTCGTCGCGACGCGCCCCAGGAGCCCGCGCACGTTCTTGGCGGTGACCTTGATGCGCACGTCGAAGTGCTGGCCGGCCGCGGGCGCCCACTCGACGCGGATCCAGTTCTGCGGTTCGCTCGAGCGCGACTTGGCGACCGCCTGGCAGGCGTGCGTGTGGATGCGCAGGCCCTGGCCCTTGCGCAAGAGGCCGATGATCGGGTCGCCGGGGATCGGCCGGCAGCACGGCGCGAGCTGGATCGCCATGCCTTCGGTGCCACGGATGACGAGCGGCGTCGAAATGCTTTTCGTGCTGTGCGCGACGTCGTCGCTTGCGACCATGCGCCGCGCCAGCACCGCGGCGAGGCTCCGCCCGAGGCCGATGTCGGCGAAGAATTCGCGCCGCGATTTCTTTCCCGATTCGCGCACGATGCTGTCCCAGACCGACGCCGGGATCTCCGAAGGAACGACGCCGAGCGCCTGCAGCTCCTGGTTCAGCATGTTCTCGCCGAGCGTGCTCGAGCCGTCCATCTGCATGGTTTTGAGGAATTGGCGAATCTTGCTGCGCGCGCGGCCGGTCTTGACGTAAGTGAGCCAGGCCGGGTTCGGGTTGGCGTGCGGCGCGACGATGATCTCGATCTGGTTGCCGTTGGCAAGCTCGGCCGAGAGCGGAATGAGCTCGTGGTCGATGCGCGCGGCAATGCAGCGGTGACCGATGTCGGTGTGCACGGCGTAGGCGAAATCGATGACGGTGGCGCCGCGCGGCAGCGCGAGGATCTTGCCCTTGGGCGTAAACACATAGACTTCGTCGGGGAAGAGATCGATCTTCACGTGCTCGAGAAACTCGGAGGAGTCGCCCGCGACGTTCTGCAGTTCGAGCAGCGACTGCAGCCATTTGTGCGTCTTCAGCTGCAGGTCGGCGCCGCTCTCCTCGCTGTCCTTGTAAAGCCAGTGCGAGGCGATCCCTTCCTCGGCGACGTGGTGCATGCTCTGCGTGCGGATCTGGATCTCGACCGGCGTGCCGTAGGGACCGATCAGCGTGGTGTGCAGCGACTGGTAGCCGTTCGCCTTGGGGATCGCGATGTAGTCCTTGAACTTGCC
>CAZALA010000057.1:0-13793 GCA_964485725.1 uncultured Propionivibrio sp.
TCCTCAGCGAGCATCAGGTGCGCCCGGCCGACTTCAACCAGTACGGCACGCGGCGCGGCAACCATGAGGTGATGATGCGCGGCACGTTCGCCAGCATCCGCATCAAGAACCATATGGTGCGCGACGCGGCGGGCAACGTCGTCGAAGGCGGCTACACGATCCACCATCCCTCGCGCGAACGCCTCGCCATCTACGACGCCGCGCAGCGCTACGCCGATGAAGGCGTGCCCCTCGTCGTTTTCGCAGGCGTCGAATACGGCAACGGCTCGTCGCGCGATTGGGCCGCGAAGGGCACAAACCTGCTCGGCGTGAAAGCGGTCGTCGCCAAGAGCTTCGAGCGCATCCACCGTTCCAACCTCGTTGGCATGGGCGTGCTGCCGCTGCAGTTCAAGGGGAGCGACAGCGCCGTCTCGCTCGCCTTGCAGGGAGATGAGAGCTTCGATCTTGCCGGCCTCGACAAAGGCATATCGGCCGGTCAGGAAGTGACGCTGATCATCCATCGGGCCGACCAGCGCACCAGCGAGTGCCAATTGCTGCTGCGCATCGACACGCCGATCGAAGTCGATTACTACCTGCACGGCGGCATCCTGCCTTACGTGCTGCGAGAGTTGTTGGCCTGAGGCCGTATTGCACCGAGGGCCTGTTTCCGAAGAACGGGGGCTTTGGGCCCAAAAACGGGGTTTGATGCCGGGGTTATATTCGGGCGGGAACGCCGTTTGCTGGAACGACTTCTGCGCGGCCAGAACAACGGCCGTGTTCTCTGCGCGCTCAAATTTCGAGAATAACGCCCGAAGCATATGCATTTGCCTTGGCGCGCGGCCACTGGCAGAATGACTCATCTTGTTGAGGTGCAGCCATGAAGACGCGGATGGTTGATCAACAGAGTACAGAAAGCGGTCGCGCCGCCCCGGGCGCTTCGCCAACGACCGAAACGGCTGCGGTTTCCCGCGACCTGACGCGTGAAGCCGCTGCGCTCCTGAAACGACTGTTCAAGGGCATCGACCGCCGCGTCGCCCTGCGCCTGTGGAACGGCACGCGAGTGACGCTCGGCAGGGCCGGCGCCGCGGCTCAATCGCATTTCGAACTCGTCTGTCGCAGCCCCGATGTCGTGCGCAAGCTCGTGCTCGGGCGCGATCCCTTGCGCCTGGCCGATGCCTATTTCTGCGGTGAAATCGACGTCGAAGGCGATTTTTTCGCCGCGCTCGAACTGAAAAACCACCTGCAGTCGATGCGCCTGTCCTTGCGCGACCGTGTCCTTGCCCTGAAGACCGCGTTATGGTTTGGCGCGGCGTCGCAGGCCAGCGAACCGGCGACTCAAGCCAGCAATCGCTCGGCGCTCTACGGTTGCCCGGTGAAGGCGCACTCGCGCAGCGAAAACCGCGAGGCGATCGCTTTTCACTACGACGTCTCGAACGATTTCTACGCCCTCTGGCTCGACCCGGCGATGGTGTACTCGTGCGCCTATTTCGAGAATGCCAATGTCAGCCTCGAAGAAGCGCAGCGCGCCAAGCTCGACCATATTTGCCGCAAGCTGCTCTTGCAGCCCGGTGATCGCCTGCTCGACATCGGTTGCGGCTGGGGTGCGCTGATCATCCATGCCGCGCGCCATTACGGCGTGCGCGCCGAGGGCGTTACGCTGAGCCGGCAGCAGGCCGAGCTGGCGAGCGAGCGCATCCGGCAAGCCGGCCTCGGGGACCGCGTCAGCGTCAAGCTTTGCGATTACCGGGACATCCCGGGCGAAGGTGTCTATGACAAGATCGCGAGCGTCGGCATGTTCGAGCACATTGGCCTGAAAAACCTGCCGGTCTATTTTTCAACTGTCCATCGCCTGCTCAAATCGGGCGGGCTTTTCCTCAATCACGGCATCACCCACCATGTCGAAGGCTGGGACAAGACGCTCTCGACCGAATTCATCAATCGCTACGTTTTCCCCGACGGCCAGCTCGATACGATCGGCAACATCCAGCGCGCGATGGAGCGCGCGAGCTTTGAAATAGCCGACGTCGAAGGCTTGCGGCGGCATTATGCGATGACCCTGAGGCGCTGGGTCGCGCAACTCGAAGCGCAGCACGAAAGGGCGCTCGCCTACGTGAGCGAAGCGACGTATCGCGTCTGGCGCCTGTACATGGCGGCGTGCGCGCTTGAATTCGAGAGCGGCGAAATCGGCATTTACCAGGTGCTCGCAAGCAAACGCGGCGAGCTCTTCACTCCCTTGCCGCTGACGCGGCGGCATCTCTACGACTGACGAGCCTTCGGCGCGGCCGGCTCAGCGATCCTGCGCGAGGCGAATCCCGGAAAACTGCCAACGCGCCGAGGTCGCAAAAAAGTTGCGATAAGTCGTGCGCGAATGCCCTTCGGGCGTCGCGCAGGAACTGCCGCGCAAGACGTACTGATTGACCATGAACTTGCCGTTGTATTCGCCGACGGCGCCCGCCGCTGTCCTGAATCCGGGGTAGGGGCCATAGCTCGAAGTTGTCCATTGCCAGGCTGCGCCGAAAAGCTGCCTGACTGCCGACGGCGCTGCGCTTGGGCGATGCGCGGCAAAGCCAGCGGCGTGCTCCCACTCGGCCTCGGTCGGCAGTCGCGCCCCCGCCCAGCGCGCGTAAGCGTCGGCTTCGAAATACGAAAGGTGCAGGACCGGGCGCTGCGGGTCGAGGGCGACGAGGCCTGCCAGCGTAAACTCGCGCCATTGCCCGCGCTCACCCGTGAGGCCTCCGCGCAGCCAGTAGAGCGGATGCTCGTATTTTCCCGCGACGCGCCAGTCCCACCCCTCGGCAAGCCAGAACTGCGGATCGGCGTAGCCACCCGCGTCGACGAATTGGCGGTATTCGGCGTTGCTCACGAGGCCTGACGCAAGGCGGTAGGGCGCCAGAAAGACCCGATGCCGAGGCGCTTCATTGTCAAAGAAGAAGCCCGCGCCGTCGTTTCCGATTTCGGCAATGCCGCCTTCGAAAGCTTGCCAGGTGAGCGGCGCAGGCGAGGGCGCGCGCTCTGCCGCGGCCGGCATGCGATACGCAGGATAGAGCGGGTTCTGGAAAAGCAGGTGCTTGACGTCGGTCAGCATCAACTCCTGATGTTGTTGCTCGTGATTGAGGCCGAGCCTTACGAGCGTCGTCAAGTCCTGATCGCTCTTCGCGGCGGCGAGTATCGCCTGCATGCGCCCATCGACGTCGCTGCGATACGCGAGCACCCGCGCCAGATCCGGGCGCGTCAGCATGCCGCGCTGCGCGCGCGGATGCTTGTCGCCGACGGCGTTGTAGTAGGAATTGAAGAGCATGCGAAAAGCCGGGTCGAAAGGCCTGAAATCGCGCTCCCAGCGCTCGAGGACGAAAGTCTCGAAGAACCAGGTGGTATGCGCGAGATGCCATTTCACCGGGCTCGCGTCGGGCATCGACTGCACGCAACAATCTTCGGGCGAGAGCGGCGCGGCGATCGCGAGCGACGCCTCGCGCACGCCGTCGTAACTCGCGGCCAGATCGGTGGCCGGGAAATCCCTGGTGGCGGCGTTCATGTGCGCGCCAGAAAAACCGCGAACCAGCGATTTTCGTCAGTCCAGCACAGCTGTTCCTTGAATCCCGCCTCCGAGAGCAGCAGCGAGAAGTCCTCGATTTCGTACTTGTAGCTGTTCTCGGTGTGAATGCGTTCCCCGGCAATAAAGCGCCGTTCGCCGCCTTGCCAGTGCACCGTCGTTTCGCGGGCGGCTTCAAGGTGCATCTCTATCCGCGATTGCTCGCGGTTGAAATAAGCGACGTGCCGCCAGTGCGTCGGATCGAAGTTGCTGTCGATCAGACGGTTAAGATGCAGGAGGGCGTTGAGGTTGAACTGCGCGGTGACGCCGGCGGCGTCCGCGTAAGCCGCTTCGAGCACCTGGCGCTCCTTGACGAGATCGACGCCGCCAAGCAACGCGCCGCCCATCGGCAGGATCGCGCGGATGCGACGAAGCAGCGCCAGCGCCGGCGCCCGGTCAAAATTGCCGATCGACGAGCCGGGATAGAAAACCACCCGGCGTTCGGCCGGCACGTCGGCGGGCAGGACGATCTCCTCGTTGATATCGGCGACGACGGCGCGGATATCGACCTCCGGGAAAGCCGCCTGCAATCCGGCGACCGCGTCGCGAATGAAGTCGGCCGAAATGTCGACGGCGACAAAGCAGCGCGGGCGCAACAGGCTGAAAAGCGCGCGCGCCTTTTCGCAGTTGCCGGCACCGAGCTCGATCAGCGTCGGCTGCGGCGGCAAGCGGCTCCTGATGTCGTCGGCGTGCGTGCGCAGGATCTGCGATTCGGTTCGCGTCAGGTAATACTCGGGCAGGCGCGTGATGCGCTCGAAAAGCTCCGATCCTTTAGCGTCGTAGAAATATTGAGGCGCGATGCTCGCTTGCGGCGCGGACAAAGCAGCGATAATCGGCGCATTGCGCGCGATGCGTTCGGTCATCATGGGATCCTTCGGGGTTTAACTGCGCCAGGTTCGAAAGGCTTGGGGCAATCCCTGTTCCGCGTCAATGCAGCCTTGAGAGTGCATGGCAAGGCTTAAGTTCATGGCGCTCGAGCTTGCCGCGGCGGTCTTTTGCCACCGTCCAGGAAGCGCATAATTTGTATTATGTAAACTGCGATAGAACTCGACTGCAGGGTTGCCGCGATCGCGCGCGCAAACCCGCCCGACCCTCGCAACCCCTTCTCTTCACGAGTCGCGCGCGTCCGGTCGCTTGGTCGGCAGCGCGACACGGCGCGAACACTGACGGTTTTGTCAGCCTTCAGTTATTTTGCTGTTTCTGTCGATTCGGCGGCGGCTCGGGCGGGACGATTACCCGCGGGTTTTCGCGATCGATACCGGAAGCCCTGCGATTCGTCTCACGTTCTTTAGCGGCGGCGTCTCCGGTTTCGCGCGGGCGGCCCAAGGTGATGGAACGCCGTGCGCTTCGAGGTGGATAGTTCCATGATGCCTTTTCCTCTCTTTGTCCTCTCAGGCCATACCCGATAACTCGATCAAAAGTTGCGTGTACGCAATGGCTTATAGAGGACACTTTAAGTGGTTTATCAACGTGTCAAAGCCGCGCGCGGGCCTCGCTTCGACGGGCCTGCGTGGCAGCTTGCCGGTGATGTGCCTAGGCCCAGAACCTCCGCGAGCATGAAGATCCTCGCGACGCGCAATGACCATGAGCCGAACGCGGCGCGCCGGCGCCTTCCGGGGATCGCCAGGAGCGCTTATCTTCCGGTGGCGTTTCGGTACTGATCGCGCGTCACTTCGCGCACGGTCGAGTTGCCAAGGTTTACGCGATCGCCCGTCGCCTCGTCCTTGAAGCGCAGGTGGCCGTCGTCGCGATCGACGTCACGCGTGTAATAGGACTTGCCGGTCTGCGTATCGGTCACCTCGAGATACGACTGGCAAGCGGCGATCGGCATGGCGAAGAGGACCAGGGCGGCCCGTAAGCTCAATGTCTTGCGGTTCATCTTGCGCTACCTCCATTCTCAACTGACCGCGACCGCGGATGACGGCCGCGATTTTCGACGCCCGGCGCGGACGGCCATATGGCCAGCGCCGTCACCGATTCCGGCAAATGACGGACCAGCCCCGCGGCCTCGTTTCGGGGCCTCGCGCGCTGGGGCGAATGGGCCCTCCTCTTCACAGCTGTGCGACAGGTCGCATCCGAAGTCGGCCTTGAACTTCGCTCGGTCGCACGGGTCTCAGGGCCTCAAGCGAAGAACGATGAGAGTGTGGAATGGGTCACGTATTGATCGTCGAAGATGAGCGCGATGCCGCCGAAATGATGGCGGCCTTGATCGCCGCCGAGAACTACACGGTCGCCGTCTCGAATACCCTGCGTGACGCACGTCGCCAGCTCGTTTTGCACCCGCCGGACATGATTCTTCTGGACCTGCAACTGCCCGACGGCAGCGGGATGGAGCTGTTCGAAGATCCGCGCCTCGTTGAAAACGCTGAAGTCGTTCTGATTACGGGTCACGCCAGCCTGGAAACCTCGCTGCAAGCGTTCCGGCTGGGGGCGGTCGATTACCTGATCAAGCCGGTCTCGCATACCCAGTTGCAGGCCATCCTGTCGCGCCTGACGCCCCCGGCGGCCTTGAAGGACGAACTCGCGATGCTGGCGAGCGAATGGGAGGCCAGCGGGCATTTTGGCCATCTCTGGGGACGCTCGGCACCGATGCGGCGGGTCTACGATCAGATTTCCCGGGTGGCCGCGACCGCGGTCACGGTTTTCATTACCGGCGAGAGCGGTTCCGGAAAGGAGATGGTCGCAAGGACGGTGCACGACCTGAGCCGCCGCCGCGCCCAGCCCTTTCTTGCAGTAAATTGCGGCGCGATCTCGCCCAACCTGATTGAGAGCGAAATTTTTGGTCACGAGAAAGGCAGCTTCACGGGCGCCGATCGGCAGCACCTCGGCTTCTTCGAACGCGCCAACGGCGGCACGTTGTTTCTCGACGAAATCAGCGAAATGCCGCTTGACCTGCAGGTGAAGCTCCTGCGCGTCCTCGAGACCGGAATGCTGATGCGAGTGGGCTCGACGCAGAGCCAGGAGATCGACGTGCGCGTCATCGCCGCGTCGAACCGCCCGCCCGACCAGGCCGTCGCCAGCGGGCGCCTGCGCGAAGACCTGTTCTACCGGCTCAACGTTTTTCCGATCGAGCTGCCGCCGTTGCGCGACCGTGTCGAAGACTTGCCGCTGCTTGCCGATCAGTTCCTGCGCGCGGTCTGCGAACGCGAAGGTCGGGTCAAGCGCTTCGACGCGTCGGCGCTCGCCAAGCTCGCCAAGTACCGCTGGCCGGGCAACGTCCGCGAACTGCGCAACGTCGTGCAGCGCGCCTATCTGATGGCGGCCGGCGACGTCATCACCGACGAGTACCTGCCGGCCAACGCGCTTAATACCCCGGCTGGCGGAGGCGCTGCACCGGTCCCGCGCGAAGAGTCGTCGATCTCGCTCGCCATCGGGACGACGCTCGCCGACGCCGAATACCAGTTGATCATGGCCACCTTGCAGCACTTCAATAATCACAAGGAACGCACTGCGGCGGTGCTCGGCGTCAGCCTGAAGACGCTTTACAACCGTTTGAAGGAGTACGCGGGCGTTGCCGATCCGGCCAACGCAGACGCGCCGCTCAACGGTTTGCAGGAGACGGCCGGCGACGAAGCCGTGCCGGCTGCGGCGCCGGCAAAACCGCCCCGCTTTGCCGCCCCGCCGAACGCCCGCTCGGGGGTGCCGGCGTCTCCGACGGTCGGAAAATCCGAGCGCTGAGCGCAGCGTCCGGCGATACCGATTCTGCCGGCACGCTTTCGCCCCTGAGGGCTTACTTTCTGGCGGCGGGATCGTCGTCCGGTCGCTTCGAGCGGCGGCGGTCGCTGTAGCTTGCGCGGTTGCCGCCATCGGGCGGCACTTCGGCTCGCCTTTGCCGCGATCGCCGCGGCCCCGGGACGTTCGAAGGCGTGCCGCGCCGGTCGGTGTCGACGAGCCCACTCGAGACGTCGCGCTCGGCCTGTTCAATGACCTCACGCGGCCCGGTCACCGAATCGCTCGCTGGCGCACGGGTCTTTGCTTCCTCGGTCTGCTCGCGGATGTCTCGCACGCCGCGCGCAGTCCCGGAGTGTTCAGTCGTCTTCTTCACGCGGAATTCTCCTCAAGATCAATGGCCTGCAGGCCGAGCCTTGCTCAAGTCCTGGCCGGTGTTGAGCGGTGTCAATCGGTCGCAAGCGCCCTCGCGCACGCGCTGATCAGGGTGTGCGGCCGGTCTCGCGGCGTGGCGACGAGCGGGGGGCGGTCGACGGGCGACGGCGGTTCGCGCACTGGATCGGGGCCGGGGCCGGGAATCACGTCGGGCGCAGGCGGTTCGATTTCCGGTGCCGGCGGTTGCGGCGGGAATTCCGGCTCGGCAGGCGGCGGCGGAATATCGGGCCGATGCGCTTCGGTCAAGGTTTGACGGGTCATTGGCTCGACCGCCGCAGCGCTTTTTCGAGTTACGCCTTGTTCATTTGCGAGCGGCCGCGAATCTTGCGTTCCGACGCTTCATCACGAAGCTGCTGCAGCGTGCGCCCGCCTGCGCCACGATGCGAACGCTGGCCGCCGCGGCGCGGCGCCGGCGTGTCTTGCAGCGTCGACTTTCTCGCGCTTGCCGCTTCGCCGTGCTGGGCGCGTTCCTTGTTGACCGTACGCGCAGCGATTTCTTCGGCGACTTTCTCGCCTTTGCCGCGGCGCTCGAGCCCTTCCTTGATGTGCTCGTACTGGCGTTCGCGCTTTTCAGTCCATTGCTTCGATGGCATCGCATCACCTCTCTCACGCTTCTCGCGCGGCAAAGTGCCGCGCAGTGCGAAGGCCGGCAAATGACGCTCCCGAAGCCGCGGCCGGCCACCCCGCCACTTCGGTTCCGGCTCGCGGCCTCAGGTATTGACGACTTCGCCGCCGTTCGGATGCAGGACCTGCCCCGTCATGTAGCTCGCGTCCGAGCTCGCCAGGAAGACAAAGCAAGGCGCGATTTCGTCAGGTTGTCCGGGGCGGCCCAGCGCAGTGTCCTTGCCAAAATTCGCGACCTTTTCGGCGTCAAAAGTCGAAACGATGAGTGGCGTCCACACCGGGCCCGGTGCGACGGCGTTGACGCGGATATCGCGCTCGGCCAGCTGCTTGGCGAGCGAGCGGGTAAAGGCGACGATTGCGCCCTTCGACGCCGCGTAGTCAAGCAGGTGTTCGCTGCCCCGATAAGCCGTGACCGAGGTTGTGTTGACGATACTGCCGCCCTTCGGCATGTGCGGGAGCGCTACGCGGCAAAGCTCGAACATGGCGAAGAAATTCGTGCGAAATGTCTTCTCCAGCTGTTCCCGGCTGACCTTCGCAATGTCTTCCTGCGGATGCTGTTCGGCCGCGTTATTGACGAGAATATCGATGCGGCCAAAGGTCTCGACGGTCTTGCGCACGATCTCCTCGACGAAGGCCGGCTCGCCCAGATCGCCCGCAAAGAGCAGACAGCGCTGTCCGGCCTCGGTGATCGCGGCCCGCGTCAGTTCAGCGTCCTCGTGCTCGTCGGCGTAAGCGATGACGAGGTCCGCGCCTTCCTTGGCAAAGCTGATCGTCGTCGCGCGCCCGATGCCGCTGTCGCCGCCGGTAACGATCGCGATCTTCCCCTTGAGTTTGCCGCTGCCGACGTATTGCCGTGCAAACGACAGCGGCGCGGGGTGCATCTCGGTTTCCCGCCCGGGCTGCTGCGACTGGTGCTGCGGCTCGGGCTGCATTTTTTCGGCTTGCTCGACGTTCATCTCCTCCTCCTTGAAGAAGTTGCACCGGCTGCGACCGGTCGGCGCCGGTGTCGGCACCGTGTCGGGCTGGGCGGCAACTCCCATGCCCGTCTGCGCCGGCGGCATACCGCTTGCCCTGCGGTGACACGGCCGGTCATCCGGTCTTGCAGAAGGCTCTGCCCGATGAACGAAAAGGAAGCGCAAGGGGAAACGCAAAGTCTGCCTGGCGCCGTTCCGCCGGCTCGCAGCGGCCGCTTGACGCTGCGCCGCAAGTTGCTTCTTGGCCTTCTCGCTTTCCTCGCGCTGGTCGCCTTCTGCGAATGGCTGCAATGGCCTTTCCTGCGCCAGCCGCTCGAGAGCGCCTTGCGCCATTTCCTCAAGCGCGAGATCACGATCGCCGATGGCTTTGGCGTCCGCTTTTTCGGTCACCTGCGCCTGCGCGCCGGTCGTTTCGCGATCGCCGCCGCGCCTGCGCCGGCGCCGGGCGCCGGAATCGACTTCGTCAGCGCTGCCGGCCTGCGCCTCAACATCCCCTATACGACGCTCTTCGCGCTTGGCGGCGAGCGCTCTGCCAGCGCCAACGAGCGCCGCCCGGCGCCGACGATCACGGCACTCGACGTCGACGAAATTCGCGCCAACCTCGTTCGCGACAAGGATGGCAACGCCAACTGGCGCTTCGGCGCGCAGACACCCGACAAGGGCCCGCTCGTCGTGCCGCAGTTTGGGCGACTCGTCATCGGCAACGGGCAAATCCGCGTCGACGATGCGCTTTCCGAACTCGAGCTCGACGCCGAAGTGCGCACGGTTGACGGAACGGGCCCATCCACCGAAAAGACCGCGCGCGGGCTCGAAATCACGGCGAAGGGCACTTATCAGGGACGCCAGCTGACGGCGTATGCGCGCACCAGCGGCCTCATTCCACTGATCGCCTCGACGGCGGAGACACCGCCTGTGCCGATGCGCTTCGAAGTTCGCGCCGGCGAGAGCGAACTGACTTTCGACGGCCGCGCCGGCGACGTGCTCAAGCTCGGTTCGCTCGATGGCGATTTTCGCCTCAAGGGCCCGTCGCTCGCCGCCATCGGTGATGCAGTCGGCGTCACCTTGCCGACGACGGGCGCTTTCATGATGCGCGGCAAGGCGACCAAGGACGGCCTGCTGTGGACCGTCGCCGTCGCCGAGCTCGCGGTCGGGAGTTCGCGCCTGAACGGGAAATTTGCCTACGACCCGACCGGCGAGAAACCGAAACTGACCGGCGAGCTTGGCGGCTCGCGCCTCTCGCTTCCCGACCTCGGGCCGGCTTTCGGCACGGCTCCGCCGCGGCCCGGCGCCGCAGCCAAAGCCAGGCGCGTGCGCGGGGAAGCCGGGAAAGATCCGGTCGCGGCGCCGACCAGCAACAATGCCGAGGCCGTCCGCAGGGAAAGCCCGGGGCGGCGCGTCCTCCCGCAACGCGAGTTCGACCTGCCCTCGCTCGCCGCGATGGACGCCGACGTGATCGTCGCGCTCGACCAACTCGACCTCGGCACCGCCCAACTCGAAGAGCTCGCCCCGCTCAAGGCGCACATCATCCTCGCACAGCAAACGCTGACGCTCAGGGACATTGTCGCGCGCGCGGCCCAGGGCGAGGTGCGAGGCTCGCTCTCGGTGAACGCGCAAGGCAAGCCGCCGCGCTGGACAGCCGACCTGTCGTGGTCGCGCGTGCAACTCGAGCAATTCATCAAGGCGCGTGACCGCGCCGACCGCTCGGGCAATGGCGATCGCGGTTACCTCAGTGGCGCCCTCGGCGGCCGCGCCAAGCTTAGAGGCAGCGGCAGTTCGACGGCGCAGGTGCTGTCGACGCTCGACGGCGAGGCGCAGATGTGGATCGGCAATGGCGCGATTTCGCACCTCATCGTCGAAGTTGCCGGCATCGACATCGCTGAGGCGATCGGGATGCTGATCAAGGGCGATGATCATCTGCCGATGCGCTGCGCCGTCGCCGCGCTCAAGGTGCAGCGCGGCCAGGTCGTCCCCGACGTGGCCCTGATCGAAACGAAGGACAGCACCTTGCTCGTCGATGGACGGATCTCGCTTGCCGACGAACGCCTGAACCTCGTCTTCCGCACCGAGCCCAAGGACAAGTCGCCGATCACGCTGCGCACGCCGGTCTACATCGGCGGCACTTTCGCCAATCCGACGGTGAGCGTGGACAAGCCTTCGGTCGGCATGCGCATCGCCGCTGCCGCCGCCCTGGCGGCGGTGACGCCCTTTGCCGCCCTGCTCGCGCTCGTCGATCTCGGCGAACCCGAAAAGCAGGTTTGCGCCGAGGCGATGGGACGCCTGAAAAGCCCGCCCAAGGCGAAATCGGCGCCGCGCGCGCGCAACAGCAGCCAGCGCTGAGAGAGCGGCGCGGCCGCAAATCCGGTAGATCAGGAAACTTTTCGCCTGCGCTCGAAGGCCTCGATGCGCAACAGCTGACGGTATTTGGTGACGGTCCGGCGCGCGACGACGAGGCCCTGGCGGGCGAGCAGACGGCCGATTTCGGCGTCCGAGAGCGGCGCGTGCGGCGGTTCGGCGGCGATCATGTCCTTGATCAGGCCACGGATCGCCGTCGCCGAGCATTCGCCGCCGCTCGAGGTCGCCATCGCCCGCGAGAAGAAATACTTCAACTCGAAGACGCCGAGCGGGGTGGCCATGAACTTGTTGTTGGTGACGCGGGAAACGGTCGATTCATGCACGCCGACCTCGTCGGCGATTTCGCGCAGGCCGAGTGGCTTCATGGCGAGCGCGCCGTATTCGAGAAAATGGCGCTGGCGGCGAACGATCGCCTGCGCGACGCTGAGGATGGTGGCAAAGCGCTGCTCGACGTTGCTCACCATCCAGCGCGCCTCCTGCAGGTGCGCGGCCAGTTCGGCGTGCTGGGAATAGCGCTGGCGCTGGAACATCTCGGCATAGACGTGGTTGAGGCGCACTTTTGGCACGATCGTCGGGTTGAGCGTCGCGGTCCATTCGCCACGCACCTTGCGCACAATTACGTCGGGGATTACGTACTGCGCGTGCGCGCTGCCAAAGCGCCAGCCCGGACGCGGGTCAAGACGGCGGATCGCGTCGATCAGCGCCTGGATGGCGGCGGGCGGCCGGTCGAAGGCACGGGCGAGTCGGCCGATGTCCTTGGCGGCGAGCGCCTCGAGCTGCGTCTCGATGATCCGCCGCGCGAGCTCGCGTTGCTCGGGGCAGGCAATCGCCGGCAATTGCAGGAGCAGGCATTCCTGGACGCTGCGTGCTCCGACGCCCAGCGGGTCGAGCGATTGCACGCGGCAAAGGGCGATCTGCGCTTCCTCGTCGCTTGCCGGTGGCGTCAGGCCGCTGACGTCCGTCAGTTCGGAGAGTTCGCTGCGCAGATAACCGTCGTCGTCGAGCGAACCGATGATCGCTTCGGCAAGCGCCAGGTCGCGCGGCATCAGCGGCAGCACGTAGAGCTGCCGCAAGAGGTGATCGCTGAGCGACTCCTCGGCGGCGCGCAGCTCGAGAAGATTGCCCTCGCCGTCTTCGTTGCGCCGGCGCGAGCCGGCGCCGTCGGTTTGCCAGCTTTCGTGTTCGCCGTCGCTATCGACGCTGTCGACGCTCGTCGACAGCTCGCTCTCGTGCGTTTCGAGCGCGCTGTCGTCGGGCAGCTTGGCGCTGTCGGCCAGCGTTTCCGGCGACTGCAGGCTCGCCTCGACGGCCTGCGCGGCGACCGCTGCCGCGGCGCTGTCCTCGCCGTCGGTCTCGTCGCTCTCGAGGAAAGGATTCTTGCCGAGTGCCGCCTCGATTTCGTGCGCAAAATCGAGCGATGAGAGCTGCAGGAGGCGGACGGCGCGCTGCAGCCGCGGCGACAAGGTCTGCTGTTGCCGATGTTCGATGCCGAGCGTGAGCGAACCCATTCTTGATCTCCAAGCTGAAAGCACCGACTGACTCCCTGTCTGGCCACAAATTGCAGCGCGAATCGGCGTGTGCAGCTGGTGCAACATCTGTGCCAAGCGCGCGGTCTTGCCATCGGCACGCGCCAAGGTGACGCTTGCCTGCCAGGCCGGGGCAAGCGGCCTGCTTCGCGCTCGCCCCTCGCCGACGAGCGCGCGCGCTCCCGCACCCGCCAGGCCCTGATTACGGCAAAACTTACACGGGAGAGCGTTTTGCGCCGTCGCGCCGCTGCCGCGGAATGGCCGGGGCAAGAGGGCCGGCTGCCGCGGCGGCGCGGTTTATGCTATTTGCGCAAGACGGCACGGCGCTTGCCAGCGACAAGCGGCGGCAATTCCAGATGCATGGCCAGGATGGCCGTCATTGCCGCCGTCATCGACCGGAAGAAACCCATGCTTCAGCACAAGGCGGGCGACAGCGTTTGCTGGCCCCTCGCCGAGACCAGCCATTTCGGCGCCCGGCGCGCCGCCTGGATCAACGAGGCGCTGCCGAGCCTGCCGGGCCTGCCGGGCCTGCCGGACTGCGCGGCGAGCGCCGGCAGCGCCTCAAGAAGGAATCCGCGGCGGCGCTCGCCGGCTGGCAAGCCCGTCTGCCGGTCCTGAGATACGAAGGACACACCTTGATAACCA
>CAZALA010000057.1:13803-20414 GCA_964485725.1 uncultured Propionivibrio sp.
GGAAGGCCCGTTTCGCGGTCCTTGGTATTTAAGTTAGCGACTTGTTTAACATTAATGTTTTTTTCCCATCTGGGTGGGACTTTCTCCTACCGGCGGCCGCAACAGCGGCTGTAACGCCTCGCCCGCCAGTATCGCATCGTGTTCTTCGAGGAACCGATCCACACCGACGGCCCTGCCCGACTCGACTGCCAGGCGCAGGATCCCAATCTCGACGTTCTCTGCCCCTATACGCCGGTCGGTGCGAGCGGCTTCCACGACGACCAGCTGGCGATCTTAAGGCCTCTGCTCGCCGCTTATCTCGCCGCCAACCATCTCGACGACTACATCGTCTGGTTCTATACGCCGCTGGCGCTGCCGCTCGCCAGCGAGCTCAATCCGCGCGCGATCGTCTATGACTGCATGGACGAACTCTCGGCGTTCAAGCACGCGCCGCGGCAGTTGCGTCAGCGCGAGTCGGCGCTGCTACGCCAGGCCGACCTTGTCCTTACCGGCGGCCCTTCACTGTACGAAGCCAAGCGCCATTTGCATGGCAAGGTCCATTGCCTGCCGAGCGGGGTCGATGCGCATCACTTCGCCCCGCACAAGCTCGACGCGTGCTCGGTCGAGGCGCACGCGGCGCGTCGCAGCCAGGCCAGCATCGGGCATCCGCGCCTCGGCTTCTTCGGCGTCATCGACGAGCGCTTCGACGTCGACCTGCTTACGGGGATGGCGCAAGCTCGTCCGCAATGGCAGTTCGTCATGGCAGGTCCGATCGTCAAGATCGACGCCGCGACGCTGCCGCGCTTGCCCAACGTGCACTGGCTCGGCATGCAGCGTTATGCGGTCCTGCCCTATCTTGTCGCCGGCTGGGACGTCTGCCTGCTGCCTTTTGCGCTCAACGAATCGACGCGCTTCATCAGTCCGACCAAAACGCTCGAATACCTCGCCGCCGCAAAGCCCGTCGTCAGCAGCCCGATCCGCGACGTGATCGCGCTCTACGGCGAGGTCGTTCGCATCGCACAAGGCAGCGAGGAATTCATCGCGGCATGCCAGAGCGCGCTCGCCGAGAGCAGACGCGACAGGCAAAAGCGCGCCGCGCTCAGCGCCGGCCTGCTCTCGCGCTTTTCCTGGGAGCGCGGCGCGCGCACGGTCGGCGAGCTCGTCGCGCAGGCAGTGAACGAAGCGCTCGCGCGGGGCGCGGCGGCGACATGCGAAAAAGCGCTGCCGCCGCCTGCTGCCGGGCAAGCGGCCGCGCGTGCGGCCCGTGGCGGCGCGAATCCGTTCGGGCTGCGCGTCGCATCGTAAGGCTTAAGCGCGCAATTACGCTTCGCTATGCACGGATCTATGGCCTTTTCTCCGAAAACGGGGCTTGCGGGGTTTTTGCGGCGCGCGCGTGTTCGTCGCTGATGCGGCCGAGGGCCGCGCCGTAGAGCAGGATTTGCGACGAGTAATAGACCCACAGCATGACGACGACGAAAGATCCGGCGGCGCCGTAGCTCGAGGCGATCGAGGCGCGCCCGAGGTAGAAGCCGATCAGCGACTTGCCGATGGTAAACAGGACGGCGCTTGCGATCGCCGAAATCCAGACGCCCCGGCGCGTCGGCGGCTCGTCGGGCAGCCAGTGAATCAGCGCCGCGAAAGCCATGCTGAGGACGGCCACCGAGATCGCGATGTCGAGGATCGTCGCGACGACGGCAAGGACCGGATAACGCGCGGTCAGGAACTTGCTGAAACCGGCGAGCGCGGCGCTGACGATGAGCGAGGCGATAGCGAGAAAGCCGAAGCCGAGCAGCAGCGCGAAAGCCGTGAGGCGGACACGCACGTAAGCGCCGATCAGCGACGGCGACGGCGTCACCCTGCCGATCAGGTTGAGCGTTCGCCGCAGTTCGGCGAAAGCGCCGGTGGCGCCGACGAGCAGCGTCAGCGTGCCGACGATCGCCGCCTGCAGGCTGCCCGGCTCGCGCCAGGCCGATTCGATCATCGCTTCGATCACGCGCGCGGCGATCGGGCCGACCAGCCCCTCGATTTCGCCGACGATCTGCCCGCGCGCCGCCTCCGGGCCGAACACCGCGCCGGCGATCGCGATCGTGACGACGAGCAGCGGCGCCAGCGCAAACATCGTGTAAAAAGCGATCGACGCGCCCAGCTGGGGGCCGCTCACGTCGACCCAGCGCTCGCCGGCGCCGATGATCACCGAGAGCACCGCCCGCAGCGGGCGCGGCAAGGCGCGCCAAATCGCGCCCGGCAAAGCCTTCCAATCGATGGCCATGGTCACCGCCCACTCATGCGTAGCGGCTCCCCTGCATGCGGCATGCCTGCCCGGGCACTTGCCTTGCTAGGCGTGAAAAGCGCGCAGCCGCCGCCAGCGATCAAAAATGATGCAACGATCAGCCGAGTTTGCCATGGACTTTGCCGCCTTTTTCGGCCGTGCTCGTCAATTCTCCACGCCGGGCGCGGCCGCGGCGGTCGCCGCGTCGCCAGGCCTTTTCTCTGCGCCCGCGACGTGAACGCGGACAAGCCGGCCGCGCGCGCGGCTCCTCCCCCTGCCGCCCCCACGCTGGCTGCCGCGCCTTCGCCCGGCGCGCACCCGCCGACGCCGGCAACGGGGGTCAAATGGAGCGTGCGCGGCCTTTTCTGCATTGCCAGCGTCTTTCTCCTGCGCGAAGCGCAGCCGTTCATGGTCCCTGTGGTCGTCGCCATCGTCCTCACTTTCGTGCTGGCGACGCCGGTGCGTTTCCTGCGTCGCCTGGGAATTCCCGAATTCATCGGTGCCGCACTGCTGCTCGTCACGCTGCTCACCGCCACGGCGCTGCTCACGGCGACGCTGGTCGGACCGGCAACGCAATGGTGGGAACGCGCGCCGGCGACGGTCGAAGATTTTGTCACCCACCTCGATCGCCTGCGCGCGACGATTCCGCTGCTTGCCCCGGCGCCGCCGCGCAAACCTCCCGGCACGCGCGCCAGCGCGCCGACCGAAGCGCCGGCCGATCCGGTAAAGGAGAAGATCGTCAGCGCCAGCGTCACGCTCACCGGCGTGCTGATCGAGCGCATTTTCGCCTTCGCGCTCTCGGCGACGGCAACGGTTCTTCTGCTTTACTTTCTGCTCGCTTCCGAGAACTGGCTGCTGATGCGAACGCTCGCAGCCATGCCGCGCCGACGCACGCGCGCCCTTGTTCTCTCGGCGGTGCGCAGCGCGCAGCGCGAAATCGGCCTGTTCCTCGGCGCCATGTCGATGATCAATTTCGGCGTCGGCGTCGCCACCGCCTTCCTGCTGAACTGGATCGGCATGCCCAATCCCCTGCTCTGGGCGAGTGCCGCCGCCCTCCTCAACTTCATCCCCTACATCGGTCCGATCATCATCACCGGCCTTCTGCTCGTCGCCGGCGTGGTCAGCTTCTCGGAGACGGCGCCCGGGCTTGTCGTCATTCCGGCGCTCGCGTTTCTCGCGCTGCACGCGGTCGAGAGCAACCTCGTGAGCCCCTGGTTCATCGGCCGGCGCCTGTCCCTGTCGCGGCTCGCCGTTTTCCTTTCGGTCATGTTCTGGGGCTGGATGTGGGGGATCGCCGGCGCCGTGACCGCCGTGCCGGTGCTCATCGGCTTGCGCGCCGTGTGCAGGCGAAAGCGCTCGCTGCGCCATCTGTGCGTCTATCTCGACGGCAACGGCATCGCGCCGCCGAGCCTGCGCGCGGTGCTGCGCGGGCGTGGCGGGCCGCGGCCGAGCGCGCCGCCACCGGCAGCATTCTGAAGCGGCTCGGGCGAGAGCGTGCCCGGTGGCAGGCGGGCGGAAATTTTTGCCGCAGGCTGCACGCTGCGCCGGAAAAGTTTACGGTGAGCCGACGCTTGCGCGCCCTCCTTTCAGTCTGGCGGGCTGCCGGCGCCGCTCGCGGCAAGACGCGCGACGAAGATCTTGCGCGGTCGCTCGCGTAGCACGGGCGCATTGCCGTAGACGTCGACCAGGTGCCGGGCCGATGGGCGACCCGCGCCGCGGGCAGCCCGATCGGTCACTGGCAAGCAACATGCAATCGTCCTCTATCGGCGCAACCATTCAAGCCGGGCATGCGCCTTGCCAAAAACCGGCAAGGGAACGCTTGCCCGCGCGGGGCAGCGGCACTGTGTGCTTCCCATCGTGAATTTCGCTGAATTTTGCTGCTAACTCGACGGACGCTTCATGCGCATCGCTTACGTCACGGAAACCTACCCTCCGGAAATCAACGGCGTCGCATTGACCGTCGCGCGCACGATACAGTTTCTGCGCGGCCGCGCCCATCAGGTCGAACTCATCCGCCCGCGCCAGCAAGGCGAGGCGCCGCGGCACGACGACAGCGAATGGCGGACGGCCGGGATGCCGATCCCGATGTACCCGGAATTGCGTTGCGGAATCGCTGGCGTGCGCGCGCTCGCCGAGCGCTTCTCGAGCATGCGGCCCGACGCCGTTCATATCGCGACGCCGGGCCCGCTCGGGCGCGCGGCGCTGCTCGCCGCCGGGAAACTCGGCTTGCCGGTCACCACCGACTTTCGCACCAACTTCCACGCCTACAGCCATTATTACGGCATAGGCTGGCTGCAGCCGCTGATCTGCCACTATCTGCGGGCCTTTCACAATCGCTCGCAGCGCACCTTCGTGCCCTCGCAAATGGTCCTGCGCGAGCTTACCGCGCTTGGATTCAAGCGCCTTGAAGTGATCGGCCGCGGCGTCGATAGCGAACTTTTTTCTTCACAGCGGCGCTCTGCAGAGCTGCGCAGCGCGTGGGGCGTCGTCGATGACGAGGATCTCGTCATGCTGCACGTCGGTCGCCTCGCGCGTGAAAAGAACATCACCCTCGCCCTGCATGCCTACAAGCTCGTGCGCTACCTGCGCCCGAAGACGCGCATGGTCGTCGTCGGCGACGGGCCGATGCGCCGGCAGCTCGAGGCCGACTTTCCGTCGGTGCACTTCGTCGGGACACTGCGCGGCGAAGAGCTTGCGCGCCACTATGCAAGCGCCGACGTCTTCGTCTTCCCGAGCTACAGCGAGACTTTCGGCAACGTCACGCTCGAGGCACTCGCTTCCGGGCTCGCGGTGATCGCTTTCAACGGCGCCGCGGCGGCCGAACACATCGTCGACGGCGAGAACGGCCTGCTCGTCCCGCCGGGCGACCACAGCGCTTTCCTCGATGCGGTCTGCCGCTGCGCAGTGATGGGCGAAGACCTGCTCGCGCCGCTGCGCCTGCGGGCGCGCGAAACGGCCTTGCGCACGACCTGGGACAAGGCGCTCGGCGCCTTCGAACACCGCCTGTTGCAACTCGTCTCAGCGCCCGCCCGGCGGCACTCGCCCCATGTGGCCGTCGCATGATCAGCAGCTGAGCGGCTGGCTGCAGAAAACCGCCACACGCTGCATCGCCGCTGACCGGCGCTGGGCGCTCAGCCTGCAGCGCGCGGCCGATTGGCCGGCGGTGCCGGTATTGCCGCTCCTGATCGCGGTCAGCTGGCTCGGCGACGGCGCCCTCTGGTACGCAAGCGTCATCGCGCTGCCGCTCTTCGACGGCTGGGCCGGCTGGCCGTGCGCGCTGCAGATCCTCTGCCTTGGCGCGATCAACCTCGTCATCTATTTCTGCCTCAAGCACGGCATCGGCCGACGCCGGCCCTACGTCGATTGCCCGGATATCCGCGCCTGCGCCCGCGCACTCGACCGCTTCAGCTTCCCGAGCGGGCACACGCTGCACGCCGTTTCCTACGCGCTTGTCATCTCATCGCACTATCCGGGGCTGGCCCTGCCGCTGTGGACTTTCGCCGTGCTCGTCGGCGTTTCGCGCGTGGCGCTCGGCCTGCATTACCCGAGCGACGTTCTGGTCGGCGCTCTCGTCGGCGCCGCCACCGCGAGCGTCGTTCTCGCCTGGCCTTGACAGCAGCGAGCGCTGCCGCCACAGCGACCGGGGTAGCGTGGCCACCGCCGCCCGCACGGTCACCGCCTCACGCTCTTTTGCCGCCGCTGCAATCAATGCGAGCGACGAATTGCGGATCGCCGCGTGCTCGACGTCGGCGGGATGAAGCTCGATTCGCAGCAAGGCGTTTTTGCGCTCGAGGCGGGCGACGAGCCCGTTCCAGGCGAGCGAAGCGCCGCGCCGCCACGCCGAGCGCGCGCTATAGACGATGCTCTGGCTGCAGAGCTCGGCGTTGTCGGGCAAGCTGATCAGGCGCGCGAGCGTCGCGCTGTACGCAAAGCCGCGAGCCGCGAGCACCTGCCGCGTCGCCTCGCTCATCAGCCAGGCCGGCGCGACGAAGCCCGCGAGCGGCCAGTCGTTCGCGGCAAACCAGCGCCGGCCGGCGTCGATGCGGCGCGCCGCCTCGCCGTAGCCGAGTGCCGCAAACTCGCCTTCGCCGGCCGTGTACCAGCGTCGGCGCAGGGTATCGACGAGGCCCGCGGGCCGGCCGTCATCGACATGCGTGTAACCGTGCAGCGCCAACTCGTCGCCGCGGGCGGCCGCGTCGTCGAGCCAGCGCTCGAAGTGGCGGTCGGGGCGGACACCCCGGTAGCGCGGCACGACGAGCAGGGTCAGCGGCAGCGCGCCTTGCCTGTCGGTGAGCCAGGCAATGAGCCGCTGACAGGCCGTCAGCGTCGCCGGGGCGACGTCATGAACGACGACGGTGATGAG
>CAZALA010000058.1:0-19940 GCA_964485725.1 uncultured Propionivibrio sp.
TTCGCGTCGCCCGCCGCGCTCGCTGGCAGCGCCTCGGCAGGCGGGGCAGCGGCCGGCAGGTTGCCGAGCACCGCGAGCAGCGCCGCGGCATCGCCGGGAGGGGCGGCGTCCTCGCTCTTTTCCGCGGCGGCTTTGACCTCCGCCTCGACCGGCAGCGCGATCGGCGCGACCGGCGTCAACTGCCCGAGCAGCAGGCTCATGAAATCCTGGGGAGCGCCAGAGCTGTCGCCAGCGCGCGCGCTCTCGGAGGCAGCGGCGGCGGGTGCTTGCTTGGGCAGGGCGGAAACGATGGTGACTGACATGGCTGCTTTCTTGACGACAAGGTGTCGTGTCGTCTTGCGAGCAATCATTGTGCCAGTCGCCGATCAGGCGCCCGGCGTCGTCACGGCTGCGGTCTAGTCGGACTCCTTGCGGTCTTTCGAACGCGCCGAAAACTCGTCCTGCGTCTTCTGCTCGCGCCGCTGCCTGGCCGCTTCCTGGGTCGCGAAATGGCGGTCGGAGAGCGTGTGAAAGGCCTCGAGTTTCTGGCGCTGCTGCTGCCAGTTCGCCTGGCCGGCGAGCGTCTGCTGCGCCTGCACGCGCACCGCCTGGACCTGCGCGTCGATCGCTTCGTCGAGGCGGCTCAAGAACTCGCGGTAATTGCGCCACTCGCCCTGCGTCAGGCCTTTCTGGCCCGCGTCGCGAAAACGCGTCGCGTATTCGTCGCGGTATTGCCGCAGCAGTGAAAGCTTGTGATTGGCGTCGCGCTCGCTCGCGATCAGCCTGGCGAGCTGGTTCGTCGCCTCGTCGGTGCGCGTCTGCATGAGATCGAGGACGGTCTGCAGGGCGAAGGGCTTGACCATGGCGGGGAAAACCGTTGTGTCAGAGCGTGGCGGGCGCGCTGCGGCGCGCGCCGAACAGCCCGTAGAGCCGATCGACGCTGCTCTCGTAGTCGGCGCGCTCGACGAGCGTTTGCTGCAGGAAGGACTCGAAAGCCGGATAGAGGCTGATCGCCTGGTCGAGCAGCGGATCGGAACCGGCGGCGTAAGCGCCGACGCTGATCAGGTCGCGCGAGCGCTGGTAGCGCGTGAAGAGCTGCTTGAAATGGCGGATCTGTTCGAAGTGCTCGGGCGCGATCAGGCTCACCATCGCGCGCGAAATCGATTGCTCGATGTCGATCGCCGGATAGTGCCCGGCGTCGGCGAGCGTGCGCGAGAGCACGATGTGGCCGTCGAGGATGGCGCGCGCCGAGTCGGCGATCGGGTCGAGCTGGTCGTCGCCTTCGGCCAGAACCGTATAGAAAGCCGTCACCGAACCGCCGCCGTCGGCGCCGTTGCCGGCGCGCTCGACGAGTTGCGGCAGGCGCGCGAACACCGAAGGCGGGTAGCCGCGCGTCACCGGCGGCTCGCCGATCGCCAGCGCGATTTCGCGCTGCGCCATCGCGTAGCGCGTCAGCGAATCCATGATCAGCAGGACGTGACGGCCCTGGTCGCGAAAATACTCGGCGATCGCCGTCGCGTAGGAGGCGCCCTGCAAGCGCATCAGCGGGCTGACGTCGGCCGGGGCGGCAACGACGACCGAGCGGCGCAGGCCCTCCTCGCCGAGGATTTGCTCGATGAATTCCTTGACTTCACGGCCGCGCTCGCCGATCAGTCCGACGACGATGACGTCGGCCTCGGTATAGCGCGCCATCATCCCGAGCAGCACGCTCTTGCCGATTCCCGAACCGGCAAACAGCCCCATGCGCTGGCCGCGGCCGACGGTGAGCAGCGAATTGATCGCGCGCACGCCGACGTCGAGCGAGCGCTCGATCGGCGCCCGCAGCATCGGGTTCACGGGCCGTCCCTGCAGCGGCCGCAGGGTGTCGGCAAGAAGCGGCCCGTGCCGGTCGAGCGGACGGCCGGCGCCATCGATGATGCGGCCCAAAAGACCGTAGCCGACGGGCAGGAGCTTGGCGCGGTCGACGGCGCGCCGCCGCGAGAGCACCGGCTGGCCGATCTTCGGCGGTGTCGTCTGCTGCTCGACAGCGACGACGCGCGCGCCCGGCGAGAGGCCATAGACGTCTTCGGAGGGCATCAGGAAAAGGCGCTCGCCGTTGAAGCCGACGACCTCGGCTTCGATCGGCGAACCGCCGGCGGGAAGGATGCGGCAGGAGCCGCCGAGCGGCAGCTTGAGGCCGGTCGCTTCCATGACGAGGCCGTTGATTCGGGTCAGGTGTCCGCTCGCGAGAAGCGGATTGCCGTGGCTCGCCGCGTCCTGGCAGCTCGCGAGAAAACCCTTCCAGGCGCCAAGGTGGAGATTCTTGCCGGGCTCGTTCATCGCCGCGCCTCCGGCCTAAGGCTTGTCGGCGAGCCAGTCGCCATTGATGCCGATTTGCTCGATCGTGCGCCGCCAGCGCGTCTCGAGCGTCGCGTCGACTTCGCTGGCGCCGACTTCGACGCGGCAGCCGCCGCGCGTCAGCGCGCCATCCTCGATGATGCGCCAGTTGTTGTGCGCGAGCTGGTCGCCAAGGTGGCTGCGGATCAGGGCGGCATCGTCGGGGTGCAGGAAAAGCGCCGGGTGGCCGAAGTTGGGGTGCAGCGTCGCCACCGCTTCCCTGACCACCGAGAGGACGAGCTCGGGCTTGATGCGCAGGCTTTGCCGCAGCACCTGGTTGGCGATTTCGACGGCGGTCGCGAGCAGCTGTTCGGCGACTTCCTGGTCGAGCGTCGCGAAGGCCTGCTGCAGGCTCGTCATCGCCGCGTCGATGCGTGCCGCGCTCGCGCGCGCCTCGGCGAGGCCTTCGGCATGGCCGGCGGCGTAGCCCTGCTCGTGCGCCTCGATGTGCATGCGCTCGATTTGCGCCGCGGTCGGCAGCACGACTTGCGACGCCGCCTGCGGCGCGGCCGCTTTGCTCTCCCGCGCCGATTTGGCGGCTTCCGCCTCGTCAAAGGCGGCGACTTCCCAGCGCTGGTAGGCGGTGAGGTTGTCCTTGGGAACGAAACCGGTCATGGCGCTGCCACTTTAGATCATCTGCTCGCCGGCGGCGCCGCCGAGAACGATCTGGCCTTCGTCCGAGAGCCTGCGCACGATCTTGAGGATTTCCTTCTGTTCGGCCTCGACTTCGGAGAGGCGAACCGGGCCGCGCGACTCGAGGTCCTCGCGCAACATTTCGGCGGCGCGCTGCGACATGTTCTTGAAGATCTTTTCGCGCAGCGGCTCGGAGGCGCCCTTCATCGCGAGGATCAGCGAATCGGACTGGATTTCGCGCAAGAGCAGCTGGATGGCGCGGTCGTCGAGGTCGAGCAGGTTCTCGAAGACGAACATCTCGTCGAGGATCTTCTGCGCGAGGTCAGGATCGTATTCGCGGATCGAATCGACGACCGTCGTCTCGTTGGCGGTGCCCATGAAGTTGAGGATTTCGGCGACCGCGCGCACGCCGCCCATCGCCGACTTCTTGATGTTCGCCGAGCCTGAGAGCAGGCGCAGCATGACGTCGTTGAGTTCCTTGAGCGCCTCGGGCTGGATGCCCTCGAGCGTCGCGATGCGCAGCACGACGTCGTTGCGCATGCGCTCGCTGAAGTGATTGAGAATGTCGCTGGCGTGGTCGTTCTCGAGATGCACGAGGATGGTCGCGATGATCTGCGGATGCTCGTTGCGGATGAGGTCGGCGACCGTCGGCGCGTCCATCCATTTCAGGCCTTCGATGCCGTTGGTATCGCCGCCCTGGAGGATGCGCGAGATCAGGTTGGCGGCCTTGTCGTCGCCGAGCGCCTTGGTGAGGACCGAGCGCACGTAGGCGTCGGTGTCGATATGAACGGCCGCCGATTCGCGCGCCGTCTTCTGGAAATCGGCGAGAACGTCCTCGACCTTGGCGCGCGGCACCGACTTCATGCCGGCGATCGCGTGCCCGAGCTTCTGCACGTCTTTCGGACTGAGGTGTTTCAGGACTTCCGAGGCGAAGTCCTCGCCGAGCGCAATCAGCAGGATTGCGCTGCGCTCGACGCCGTCGTCAAGTGGCATTCGATCCCGTCCAGTCGCGGATGATGTTGGCGACGACCTTCGGGTCTTTCTGGGCGAGTTCGCGCGCCTGTCCAAGCTTGCGGTCGAGCGTCTCGGCGCCCGATGGCGTCTGGTCGAGGTCCTCGTCGACAATGTTCACCCTGCCGCCGAGGCGCGGCGGCGGCCGCGGCGGCGCTTCCATCATCGCGCGCACGAGCGGCCGAATGACCTTGAGCAGCAGGTAGGCGACGATGGCGGCGATCGCGGCGTATTTGAGCAATTCCTTGATCAGCGCCAGCACCTCGGGGTCTTTCCACAGCGGCAGCACGACCTCGTTGCGCTCGATCACGGTAAAGGGCGCGTTCGCCACCGAGACCGTATCGCCGCGCTCCTTGTTGAAACCCATCGCTTCGCGCACGAGCTCGTTGATCTGCTTGAGTTCGGCGTCAGAGAGGGCTTTGGCGACGCCCTTGGCGTCCTTCTTGTGATTGACGACGACCGCCGCCGACAGCCGTTTGATCGTCCCCACCGAAGCCTTCGTATGGCGGATCGTCTTGTCGACTTCGTAGTTGATCGTCGCGTCCTTGCGCGTGCTGATCGGCTGGCCGACGTTGGCGATTGGCGCCTGGATGCCGGCGACGTTGACCTGGCCGGGCACCTGCTCGCCGCCTGCCGTGCCCGTGCGCCCGCCCGCCGCCGGCGGCTGCGTGATCGGCGCCGTGCCGGGAACCGGCGGCTGATTGCTGAGCGCGCCGGGGATGCCCTGGGCGGAGGGCGAACCGCTCGCGGTCTCGCTCGTTTGCTGGCTGCGGATGCTGGTTTCGGGGGGCGTCGCGTTCGGCCGATGCGTTTCGGCCGTCTGTTCGCTCTGCGAAAAATCGACGTCGGCGGCGACCTGCACGCGCGCGTTGCCGCGCCCGACGATGGGCGCGAGGATGGCGTCGACGCGGCTCACCGCGCTCGCCTCGATTTCCTGCACGTAGCGGATTTGCGCCGGATCGAGGCCGACGTCCATGAGCTTGCTGCGCAGTTGCGAGAGCAGCGCGCCGTTCTGATCAATGAGGGTGACGCTCGCCACCGCGAGGTTGGGGACGCTTGCCGCGACGAGATTCTGGATGCCGGCGATCTGCGCGGGATCGAGCGAGCGGCCCGGATAAAGATTGAGCAGGACCGAGGCCGAGGGCCTTAAGTCCTCGCGCACGAAGACCGTCGGCTTGGGGATCGCGAGGTGCACGCGGGCCGCCTGCACCGCGGCGATCGACTGGATAGTTCGCGACAGCTCGCCTTCAAGGCCGCGCTGGTAATTGACCTGCTCGGCGAACTGGCTGACGCCGAATTTCTGGTTCTCCATGAGCTCGAAACCGACGCCGCCGCCTTTCGGCAGGCCTTGCGCAGCCAGGCGCAGACGCACTTCATGGACGCGCGAACCGGGAACGAGGATGGCGCCGCCGCTCTCGTTGAAGCGGTAGGGAACGTTGAGCTGCTCGAGCGAGGCGATGATGGCGCCGCCGTCGCGCTCGGAAATGTTCGAGAAAAGCACGCGGTAATCGGCTTGCCTGAGCCAGGTGCTGCTCGCGACGATGATCGCCGCGAGCGCCGCGATCGCGAGCATCAGCAAGACTTTCTGCTGGTTGCTCAAGCGGCTCGAGGCATAGCGCAGGCGGTCGGCCAGACTGTCCGGGTCTGCTGTAAGATGGGCTGAAGTTTCGGTAACCGCCATGCTTGGGATAAGGAGTGAACTCTGCGATTAATCAAGCAAAAAGCGAAAAGTGCTGAGAATTATTCTACTATTGTATCCGTTAATGGCTCTGGATTTTTCTTCGCATGAGTGAGGTCGAGAAAATCGCCGGTCCTGACCTCAAAGCCCAGGAACTGCAGCGCGCCTTCGACGTTTTCAATCAGGTTTCGCTCGAACTCACGCAGGCTTACGAAGGCCTGCAGGCGCGCGTCGAATCGCTGACCGGCGAGCTTGCCGTCGCCAACGGCGAACTCTTGCGCCAGTACCAGGAAAAGGAAGCGCTCTCCGAACGCCTGTCGCTGCTCCTCAACGCGCTGCCCGCCGGCGTCGTCGTCCTCGACGGCAACGCGCTCGTCAGCGAGGCCAATCCGGTGGCGCGACAGATGTTCGGCGACGCGATCGTCGGCGGCAACTGGCGCGCGCTCGCGCAAGCGCAACTTGCCGCCACCGACGCCCCCGACGAGTGGCAGCTTGGCTTAAAACGCGTCGCCATTGCCGAGAGCCCGCTCGATTCGGCGGGCGGCTGCATTCTCCTCATCCACGACATCACCGCCGCGCACGAGCTCAAGGCGAGCGTCGAGCGCAACCAGCGGCTGATGGCGATGGGCGAGATGGCCGCGGCGCTCGCGCACCAGCTGCGCACGCCGCTTGCGACCGCGCTCCTTTACAGCTCGAACCTCGCGCAGCCCGATCTTCCCGACGCGGCGCGCACGCGTTTCGCCGGCAAGGCGACCGAGCAATTGAAGCGGCTCGAGCGGCTGATTCAGGACGTCCTCTTCTTCGCGCGCGGCGAGAGCATCGGCCGCGACGTGATTGCCGCCACCGCCCTCGTAGCCGACGCGGCGCAGACGATGGAGCCCTTGTGTCAGGCCCGCGGCGTCGCCCTGAACGTGACGAGCGCGGTCGACGCTGTCATTGTCATCGGTAGCCGCAAGGCGCTCGCCGGCGCCCTCGTGAACCTGCTCGAGAACGCGCTGCAGGCCTGCGAGGAGCGGCGTGACAGCGGCGCGCAGCTTGGCGAAATCACGCTCTCGGCGAGCGTTGCCGGCGGGCAGCTGCGCGTCAGCATCCGCGATACCGGCGGCGGCATCGTTCCGGAAGCGCTGGCGCGCATTTTTGAACCGTTTTTCACGACGCGCGGGCAGGGCACGGGCCTGGGGCTTGCCATCGCGCTCGGCGTCGCGCGCGCGCACGGCGGCACGATCGACGTGAGCTCGATCCCGAGCCAGGGATCGGAATTTGTCCTGCTGCTGCCGTGCGCGAGCGGCAGCGCCGGCGGGCAGGAAGGCGCCTGACGAGCGGGCGCGCAGCCGGGCAGGCTGCCTGTTAGAATCGCTGCAGCTTGAGTGCTGCTGCGTTTGAGGTCTGGAAAGAGGCGGGGAAAAAATGGGTCAGGGTTTGCCGATACTCGTGGTCGAGGACGATGCGCATCTGCGCGAAGCGGTGTGCGATACGCTCGAGCTTGCCGGCCAGTCGGTGCTTTCAGCCGACGGCGGCGAAGCGGCGCTGGCGCTGCTGGAGGCGCAGGCGGTCGGCCTCGTCGTCAGCGACGTGCGCATGATGCCGATCGACGGCATCGCGCTCCTGAAAGAAATCAGGAGCCGCTTTCCGCATCTGCCGGTCGTCCTGATGACCGCTTTCGCCGACGTCGATCGCGCCGTCGAGGCGATGCGTTGCGGCGCCTGCGATTTCCTCCTGAAACCCTTCGAGCCCAAGGCGCTGCTCGAGCATGTCGCGCGCTATCGCCTGCCCGAAGCGATCGACGACGATCGCGTGATTGCCAATGACGCGGTCAGCCGCAACCTCTTTGCGCTCGCGACGCGCGTCGCGCAGACCGATACTACGGTGCTCCTGACCGGCGAGAGCGGCGTCGGCAAGGAAGTCGTCGCGCGCTACATCCACCATCACTCGGCGCGCCGCGCTGGGCCTTTCGTCGCGATCAACTGCGCGGCGATCCCCGACACGCTGCTCGAAGCGACGCTTTTCGGCTATGAAAAGGGCGCTTTCACCGGCGCGCAGCAGGCGCAGGCGGGCAAGTTCGAACAGGCGCAGGACGGCACGCTACTCCTCGACGAAGTCACCGAAATGCCGCTCGGCCTGCAGGCCAAGCTCCTGCGCGTGCTGCAGGAACGCGAAGTCGAGCGCGTCGGCGGCAAGAAGCCCGTCGAGCTCAACATCCGCATCATCGCGACTTCGAATCGCGACATCGCCGAAGCTGTCGGCAAAGGCGTTTTCCGCGAAGACGTCTATTACCGGCTCAACGTTTTCCCGCTGCTCATCCCCGCCTTGCGCCAGCGCCCCGAAGACATCGTCCCGCTCGCCCGGCATTTTCTCGCCGAACACGGCGGCCGCTCCGGGCGCCCGGGACTGCGGCTCTCGCCCGGCGCCGAAGCGGCGCTGCTCGCGCACGCCTGGCCAGGCAACGTTCGCGAACTTGAGAACGTGATGCAGCGCGCGGTGATCTTTGCCGCCGGCGAGGACGTGACCGTCGAAGCGCTGCACCTCTCAGCGGCCCCGGCGGCTCTCGCCGGTGCATTAACGCCGCTCGCCGCGCCGGTTGCCGTCAACGAAAGCGCCAAGACCGACAATATGCGCGACCTCGAGCGCGAGCACATCCTCGACACGCTGGCCGCGGTCGGCGGTTCGCGCAAACTTGCCGGCGAGCGCCTCGGCATGTCGGAACGAACCTTGCGTCACAAGCTCAAACAGTACCGTGAAGCTGGGTTGTTCACCGAGGGCTGAAGCGGGTAATGGCTGGCCTGGTCTTTTCTGGCCTGGTTTTTGCATTAGATTGCCTACGAGTTTGTGGAGTAAATAATGGACACGAGCGGTATTGACCAGATGTTGAGCCTGCTGCGGGCGACCGCGACCCAGGCGGCAGGCCGTCCGGCCGATGTGCCAGGCGCTGCGAACGGGGCGGGTGGGACCACTGGCAGCGTCGATTTTGCCCAAGTGCTGAAAAACTCGATTGACCAGGTCAATCAGACGCAGCAGCAGGCCGAAGGCATGGCGGCAAATTTTGCCGCCGGCAACGACACGGCAAACCTGCACGAGGTCATGATCTCGCTGCAGAAGGCCAACGTTTCCTTCCAGGAAATGGTGCAGGTGCGCAACAAGCTCGTCTCCGCCTACCACGACGTGATGAACATGCAGATCTGATCTGTCGCATCAGCGAAACAATGGCGCCCGCGAGGCGCCATTTTTATTGGCACCAACCGCCCTCTGCGTCGAAAGAGGTTTCCCTATGCAAGGCCGCTCATGCGCGCCTTGCGCTCGCGCTCGATGCGCGTGATGTAGCGCTGCACCATGTTGAGTCTTTGCGCCGGCAGGTCGAGGAATTCGCAGCCAATGCGCACATAACGCGTGCCGCTCCTCGCCGTCACGTCGAAGATGTTGCGCACGACGAGCTTGGTGATGAGCAGGCCTTCGTCGGGGATGCCGATGCGGCAGTCGACGAGCGTGTCGCCGCGCTGGAAGTAAGCGGCGATCTCGGGCGTCGCCATGAGGCCGATGCCGCCGCCGCTGACGTCCGAGAGCGGCACCTGCACGGCGCGCGACGTGCCGTCCTCGCGCGTCACCGTCGCGCTCAAGGTCACCGGATTGGCAATCGGCGTCGTCAGCCGGAAGTACTCGCGCCGCTGCAAGCGCAGGAGCGCGTCGGGGACGGCGCCGAGAAAGGCGTCGCCGCCATCGTATTGCGTCGGCGTCAGCCCGGGAACGCTGAACTGGACTTTCACCTTATCGACGAGCGAAGTGAAGAAGACCGTTTTGGCGAGCAGCGCGCGACGGTTCATTTCCTCGTTGCTGCCGACGTCGAGAATGAAGGTCCGGTTATCGTCGCCGAGCGCGAGCATCGAGGTCAGTAGGAAAGCCTTGCCGTGGTCGAAATGCGCGGTCATCATCGCGTTCTTCTTGATCAGCGAGCGCAGGACAGCAATGATTTCGGCCTGCGAATACAGCATGTACTGGCTGTACTGGTCGATCTGCTCGAGCTCAAATTGCGGCGGGATAAGCTGTGGTTCGACCCGGGTTTCTGACATGTCTCATCCTGATGACATCCGACGGCGGACAGCGAAGCGAGTGTAAAGCATATTTGCCCGCGGCGAAACGGTCGGTTCTTCGGAGAGAGGCATAGGGTGCAATAAGCGAAGCGCATTGCACCGATCCGTGCACAAGCGAAGCGTATTGCACCGTTTACCGTATTGCACCGCTTTTCGGCAGCTGACGGCGCAATGTGCCCCGAAGGAAATTCCCTTGGGGGACCCTTCGGTTATTGCGCCCTATATCCCGGACAGCGGCGAGAGCACCGGCGCGGGGCTCACCGGCTCGCCCGCTTCGAGCCGATAAATCCACGCCAGGAGCTCCGACACGGCGACGTAAAGCTGCGGCGGAATGCGCTCGTCGAGGTCGATCTGCATCAGCAGCGAAATGAGTTCGGGCGACTCGTGCACGTAGACGCCGTGTTCGTGCGCGCGCAGGATGATCTGCTCGGCGATGGCGCCGCGGCCCTTGGCGACGACGCGCGGCGCTGCGTCGCTCTGACTGTAGGTCAGAGCGACGGCGGTCTTGAGCGCGTTATTGTCCGGCTGTGCCATTGGCTTCGCTCCCGGCGCCGGCATCGACTCCCAGGGATGCGAGCCTCAAGCCCGCCTCATCGAGCTGACCGCGCAGCGTCGCCGCCGAGGCCCGCACCAGCGCGCCGGTGGCGCTGCTGCCGGTGCGCATGCCGATGCTGATCTGGTTGCCCTGCAGGCGGATCTGCGCTTCGATTTCACCCAGCCGCGGCAGCACGAGGCGCAGGCGCGTCGTCCAGTTCGCCGCCGCTTCCTCGCTGTTGTCGGCGCGCGCGGCGTTCTCGTCGATCTCCCAGCGCATCTCCTGGCCCGGCCAGACCTGGCCCTGCCAGACGAAGGTCTGCGTCGCCAGCGCTTCAAGCTGCTGCTGCACGACAGGCTGCGTTTGCGGCGCGATCAGCGCCGGGCTCGAGGCGTTGGCAGGATTTGCAGAACTGGTGGCGTTGGCAGCGTTCGCCGTTTGCGCGGGCGTCGCCGCGATCCGGTCGGCATTTGCGGTCGCGGTCGCGTTCGGGTTCGCCGTCGTCGCCCGGTTGTCGGCAGCCGGCGCTGCTGGTGCCGCGCTCGCTGCGGCGCTCGCCGCCGCCCCGGCCGGCGTCTTGATCTGGGCGGCCGCCAGCGTCTCCTCCGCCGCCGCGGCAAAAGCCGCCGGTGACGAGAGCTTGCCTTGCGGCTCCTGCAGGATCGCCGCGGTCGACAGGCGGCCCTCGAGCCATTGTGCCTGGTGCGCTTCGTAGAACATGCCGCTCTGGCTGATCGCCTGTTGCAGGCGCGGCAAGAGTTCCTGTGCGCTCGCGGGCGGCGTCGGGCTGACCGGCTGGTTGCCGTTGAGCGGCAACGCGTCGCGCTTCGCTTCGCGCGCTTCGGAAAAAAGATTGCTGATGAGCTGGCCGGTGCGGCTCAAGGTCGCCGAGGTGACGTCGCGGGCCGGTTGGCCGCCCTCGCTCTCCTGCCCCGCGACCACCGCCAGCGTGAGCTTGCCGTCCGATTCGGTGACCTGCAGTTCGATCGCATCGCCGCTCTTGGCCGAGAAGGGCAGGGCGAGGGTCAGGTTGCGCTGGTTGATCAGCGCGCGGTAAGTGCCGTTGGGCAGCAGCGACTGGATTTCGGCCATGACGCGCTGCCCGGCGACAAGGCCCGAGAGCTTGTCGGAGATCTCCTGTGCCGGCGCCACCTGGCGCAGCGCGCTGTCGGCAGAGACTTGCAGGCGGCTCGCGACGTCGGCGGGAATCATTTCAGGTCACTATACGATCGATGATCAAGTCGCGGGTTCGCGCAAAAGGATGCGCAAGGACGCCTGGCGTTCCTCCACGAGCGAGCGCGTGCGCAGCTCGAGTGCCTGGTAACGCTCGATGATCGTGCGCGCCGCGCTTCTTTCGCGGGGCAGAAGGTGGTGGCTCAGGTCCTGGGGCAAGGCGTCGCCAAGAACGGCACGTTCTTCGCCGAGGCGCGCCAGCGTTTCCCAATCCTGCGCTTCGGCGGCGCCCGCCATGGCCTCGGAGAGCGCGAGCAGGCGCTCGAGCTCGGCGAACAGCAGGCTCATGCCACGGCTTGCTGCTGTTTATTCGGCGCGATTTCGCGCCAGGCCGAATGAATCTCTTCGAGCAGGCCCGAAACTTCTTCGAGCGCTTTCGAATCGTTCTTCAAATTGGCATGGAGCAGACGCAGGACCATGTAGTCGTACAAGGCGTCGAGGCGCACGGCCATCTCGCCGCCCTGCGCGACGTCGAGGCTCGCCTTGAGCCCGTTGCTGATGATGTCGATTGCTTTTGACGTCGCCTCGCCCTTGGCCGCGATCTGCTGCTGTTGCATCGCCGCGCGCGCCTTGCCGATCGCCGCCTGTGCGCCTTCAAAGAGAAGGATGATGAGGCGGTGCGGATCGGCGACCTCGACCGCTGCATCGACGCTGACTTTCTGATATGCCGAGATGGCCTTGCCGGGGTTGCCGAACATTCAGTACTCCTCGAATCTAAAAACTCTGCCCGCGCGGTCTAGTGTAACTAACTGCTCAAGAGCGCGTCGGCTTTCGGCAGGTTGGCCAATTGCTGGGTGAGGAAATTGCTCGTCTTCGTCATGCTTGCCATCAGTGTGTCGAGCGCGGTGAACTGCTTGCGGTAGCGCGCCTCGATCTGCGTCAGCCGCGCCGACACCGCATCGCCCTGCTTGCCGATGCTCTTGATCGACGCCGCCAGTCCCGCGGTTCGCGAAACGATCGTTCCTTCCGTGCCAATCAGTCCGTCGGTCGCCGACTTGAACGCGCTACCGTAAGCGGAAAGCAGGTTGGCGACACTCGTTAAATCTCCGTTGGTCGCGGTCGTGAGCTTGCTCGAGTCGACAGCCAGTGATCCGTCTTTCTGGACCGTGACGCCGATGTCCGAGAGCCGCTTGAAGGTGGCGTTAACAAGCCCTGTCGGCACATTGCCGATGGCGGCGCGCAACGCGGCCTGCGCCGAGCGCAGCGTGCTGTCGCCGTTGAGCGAGCCGGCTACCTTGGTGTCGGCGTTGTAGCTGCCGGCATTGGCGGCGGTCGTGTTGAAGTCGTTGTAGGCCTTGACGAAGGCATTGACGGAACTCGTGATGTTGGCCGTGTCGCGCGTGATCGAGAGCGTCGTGGTGACGCCGGGCGCGCTTTGCTTGGCGAGGTTGAGCGTGACGCCATCGATGACACCGGTGACGGTATTGCTGGTGCTCGTCGTCGCGATCCCGTTGACCTTGAACGCCGCGTTCTGCGCCGCCTGGCCGCCATCGGCGGCTTCCTGCGACATCGTTCCGGCGATGACCGCCGGCGCGTCGGGGTCGAAGTTGAAGCCGTCGAGGCCGGTGAGCTTGAAGGCGTTGCTTTGCCCCGGCGTGTTGCTGCTGAGGATGAGCTGCGCGCGCGAGACGCCGCCGTTCGTCGTCGTGATGATCGTCGCCGCAACGCCGGCGTTGGCCGCGTTGATCGCATCGCGCAGATCGCCGAGCGTCTTGCCGGCGGTCGTCAGGTCGATTTCCTTGTAGCCCGTCTCGACGAAGCTGCCGGTTGCCGTCGATCCGGTCGCGAGGCGAAGCGTGCCGGTACTGGTGAGCGTCGAAGTGCTCGTCGTGTAGGAGGCGCTCTGCTGCGAGACGAGGCGCTGCGCCTGCGCCAGCGCGGTGACTTCGAGGCTGTAGCTGCCGGCAATGGCGGTCGAGGACGCGGTCGCTGAAGCGATCGCCGTGTCGGCCAGCGTCGCGCGGAAAACGCTGAACTTCTGCAAGGGCGTCGAGCCGGTCGCCGGAATCATCGCCGTGGCGGCGGTTTGCAGCGCCGAAAGCGCGCCCTTGAGCGAACCGAGCGCCGAGATCTTCGCCTGCAGCGCCGCTTCCTTCTTCGCGAGCGCGGTCAGCGGCGCCTGCTCGAGCGCCATCAGCTGTGAAACGATGCCGTTGACATCAAGGTTCGAGCCGATACCGGCTGAGGACATTGCCATGAATTTCTCCTGCGCTAAACGTTCGCTCTCAGGCCTGCTGCTTGATCAAAAGCCCCTTGATCGTGTCGAGGGCCTTGGCCATCGCGAGCATTTCTTCCGACGGGATCTGGCGAATCAGTTCCTTCGTCACCTTGTCGGTGACGCGGATCACCACCTGCTGCGTGTCGTCGTTGATGCTGAACTCAAGACTGCCGTTGATCGGCTCAATATACTCGCGAACGCTGCCAACTGCTTCTGTCAATTGCTCGCGGCTGACCGGTTGTGCGGCTTCTTTCGCGGGCTCGCTTGCCTTGCGCTCCGCGGCCACGGGATTCGTTTCCGCCCGATTCTGCGTTGGCGGCGGAGTGCTGATCGATTGGATGCTCATATCAACTCCCTTCTTCTTATGGCATCGGGGCGCGGTCGCGTTTCCGCTACCGCGCCCCTATTTTACTGCAGCTGCGACTGGCTTAGCCCTTGAGCAGCGAGAGCACGCTTTGCGGCAGCGAGTTGGCTTGCGACAGCATCGCGATACCGGCTTGTTGCAGGATCTGGTTCCGCGTGAGGGTTGCCGTTTCCGCGGCGAAGTCGGCGTCGAGAATACGGCTGCGAGACGCCGTCAAGTTCTCGGAAGTGGCCGAGAGACTCGAGATCACCGACTCGAAACGGTTCTGGATGGCGCCGAAGTTGCTGCGCATGGTACTGACGGCGGTCAGCGCAGCATCAATACGGGTGATCGTATTATTTGCTGCAGCCACAGTCAGAACATTCGACGAGGAGATCGTCGTCGCATCCTTAGCGATCGTCGTCGCAGCGCCCGCGAATCCCATGATGGCACCGTCATCTGTAATGATGATATTGTCATTCGCCGTCAAGGTAAGACGGCCGCCATTTACTGCAGCGGCAGTGGCGCTGTTGTTTCCCGCCTGGGCACTCGTACCAATCTGCCCGTCATAGAAGGTCACGCCATTCACATCTGTGGAGCCGCCCGCGCCGGCGGTCACGCCGCCCGAAACCAGGGCAGTTCCGCCGACCGTCTGGCCGATTGCGATGTCACGGCCGTCGGCGGCACTGAGGCGAAGATTCGCGCCGCTCAGCGAAGCGGTTACGCCGGTGGTCGACTGCTGAGCGTTGATTGCATCGGTGATCTGTTGCGTCGTAAGCGGCGTGGCGTTGGGAACGCTTACGCCAGCGTAGATATCTTTGCCGTTGATTGTCAGGGTGTAAGTGCTGGTGTTGTCGACCGCACCCACAACGTTCGCGACGCCAAACTCGACGTTGGTCGTGGCAGAAACCGTCAGCCCTGCAACATTGGCATTATTTATGGCTACCGCCTTTGAGTAGGCGCTTCCGACCGATTGACCATTTGACGCCCCTGCAACCGAAGCCAGGACTGTTGCCGCCGCACCGGCACCAACACGGATAGTACCCGTTCCAGTCAGTGCCGCTACCGTCACCTCGCTCGAGGAGACGCCTTGCGCGACTTGTCCGAGCGCCGAAGTACGCATGCTGGTGGAAAGACCAACACTGATCGTTTCCCCTACGTTGGCACCCACTTGGAAAGTGGCATTGCCAAAGTTGCCGTCGAGAATTTTTTGCCCGTTGAAAGAGGTCTGGACGGCAGTGCGGTCGATTTCGGCCAGGCGCTGCTGAACTTCCAGGTCCAGCGCCGAACGGTCTGATGCCGAGTTTGAGGCATTGGCCGACTGAACAGCCAACTCGCGAATGCGCTGCAGGTTGGTCGTCACTTCGGCCAACGCGCCTTCGCCGGTCTGCGCCAGCGAGATACCGTCGTTCGCGTTACGCGTCGCCTGGTTGAGGCCGCGGATCTGGGTCGTGAAACGCTCGGAAATCGCCAGGCCGGCGGCGTCGTCCTTGGCGCTGTTGATGCGCAGGCCGGAGGAGAGGCGTTGCAGCGAGGTCGACAGAGCTGACTGCGACATGTTCAGGTTGCGCTGGGCATTCAGCGACGAGATGTTACTGTTGATTACTTGGGGCATGTTTGACTCCTAGTCCGAATTGACTTTGGGTTCCCGCTTACTTGCCTCGCGGCTTTCTGCCGGCCCGACCTGTACGGCGTTTTGTCTTCCTACGATTACTCTTACGGCGGGCCGGACCGAAACTTTAGGTGTTTTTGGTGAACGAGCCGCGTGAGTCTTTAACGGACGTTTGACGCAAGACTTTAGGCCCTTCATTGGGGGCACGGACAATCGCCGGTCTGCGCGGCGCGCCATTAAGCGCCGGACAACAACATCCCTGAGCGTGCAGGCTTGATAAGTGCGGATTCAGCGCCCTGCAGCGCCAGCTATCCGGCGACGACGCGGTTTTTACCGGCCTGCTTGGCGGCGTACATCGCCTGGTCGGCGCGCTTGACGACGCTTTCCTGCGTGTCGTCGGCGCGCTGCTCGGTGACGCCGGCGCTGAAAGTGATCAGGATCTTTTCGTTGTCGGCGAGGAAAAAGCGCCGCGTCAGCTCGCGCTGCAGGCGAACGAGGGCGGTCTTGGCGTCTTCGAGCCCGGTCTCTGGCAACAGGATAATGAACTCCTCGCCGCCAAAGCGCGCGAGCGTGTCCTGCGGCCGCAGCGTCTCGCGAATCACCGTGACGAGGTGAATGAGGGCGCCGTCGCCGGCGGCGTGGCCGAGCGTGTCGTTGAGCTTCTTGAAGTTGTCGATGTCGAGGAGGGCGACGCACAGCGGCGACTTGCGCCGCCGCGAACGCGCGACTTCGTTCTCGAAAGCCTCCTCGAGGCCGCGCCGGTTGAGCGTTCCGGTGAGCTGGTCGTGGCGAACGAGGGTGCTTGCTTTCTCGAGTTCGCTTTGCAGCTCGTCGATGCGTTTCTCGGCTTCCTCGACGCGCTGCCTCGACGCGCGCAGGTCGTCGCGCGAGCGTTGCGCGTTGATCTGGATGATGCGCGTTTCGTTGATGACTTCGCCGAGCACGTCCTGCAACTGCGCAATGTCGTCCGCCTTGCTGATTTTCTCGACGCAGCGCTCGATCTTGTCGTGGTAGTCGGAGGTTGAATCGGCAAATTCGGCAAGGTGGTCGACGAAGCCGGCGAGCATTTGTTTCAGCGCTTCGCGGGCCTCGGTCAGGCTGTGCTTGATCTGGCTCTGCTTGAAGATCACTTCCTTCAGGCGCTTTTCGGCGTCGCCGATCGCGCGCACGTTCATCGGCCGGCCGATGATTTCGCGCACCATGTCGAGCTGGCCGTTGAGCCAGCGGTCGTCGACGACGAGCTCGCTGACGTTGTCGACCATGAGCTGCAGAAGCTTGAGCAGGCCTTCGTGCAGTTCGCCGCGGTCCTCGGCGACGAACTGGAGCCTGAAGGCGAAGCGCTTGATCACCGCCATCAGGTCCTGCATCGCCTGCAGCGAGGCGGCACTGCGCACCGAGGCTGCGATCGTTCGCGCTTCGCTGGCAAGCTCGGGCTCGTCGCTCAGCTGCGCGGCGACGACCGCTTCGAGGGCATAGGCAAAGAGCTCGCGCAGTTCGGGCAGAAGCTCGCTCGCGCGGCTCACCGACGTGCGCGCGCCGGTGAGCGTGCTCGTCAGCGCGGCCGGCACGGCGTCGGGATCGGCAGGGTCCGCGGCGAACGCTTCGCCATCCTCGTCGGTCAGCGCAAAGTCATCGCCACCGGCGCCATTCTGCGACCACGACTTGACGAGGCCCTGCAGGCGGGTAAACAGGATGTCGCTGTTCTTCGACGCGCTCGCCAGGACGCGCTCGAGCGATTCGCGCTTGCGCGCCGGCGTCAGGCTCGTCTGCTTGCTTTCCCACTGGCGCAGCAGGTCGCCGATGAGCTCGCTCCAGCTCAACTCGGAGTCGGCGCTGTGTTCCCTGATGAATTCGGTGAGGTTCTTCTTGTACTCGTCCCAGCTTTGCGCCTTGAGCGCCTGGTCGAGCTGGCGGGCGAGCCGCTGCTGCACGGCATTGTCGCGCGGCAGCGCCGCGGCGAGCGACTTGAGTTCGCGATCGGGGAAAGTCTCGGCGGCCTTCTCGGTCGTGCCGGCGATCTCGTTGTAGATCTCGTGGTAGTTGTCGGGCGAGGGCGCCATGCGCCGCGCCATCAACTGCTTCAGAGTCTCGCGGGCAATTTCTGCGGGGTTGGAGAAAGTCGCCATGGCCGTCGGAGTGTCGAAGTGTCAAATTGGAGAGAACGATTGGGGAGTTTGGCAGGGTGCCGCTTACGCCGCTTGCATCAGCCGGCCTCTGCCGGCTTCAGCTATAATTCGCCCGGTTGTTGGCGCCATCGCCCCCGTAGCATGAAGGTCGTGCAGTTGATTTGTAATCATCAGGTCGTGGTTCGATTCCGCGCGGGGGCACCATAAAAATCGGGTATCGGCGAAGTCGGGTCTTTCGTCCTGAATGATACACGGCGCCTCCTCTCGGTGGAACTTGTAACGCGTTCAGCCTCGCGTAACCGAATACAAGCTTCTTTCGAGCGTTTTCGGCAATAGATCGAGCGCGTGCAGCCGCCGCCCGCGCTCGCGCGCAGGCCGCGTGGGCGCCTCGCGGCCCTGATAAATGCCTGCAAACTTCCTGTCATTTTTCGTAAACAATTGACGGCTAGACTCTCCCGACATTCTTTCAAGAGAGAGGAGTCGCGATGATGAGGACACAGGAAAAGCCGGTTTTCGCCGCACGAGCCGCATTGCCGACGTTCAACGAGCGCTGCGAGGAGCTCTCGCGAGTGATCGCACTGCTCGATCTCAGTCCTTTGCATTCGATTGCGAGCAGCGTCTTCGTCAGTCGCTTCCCGGTTCTGCTCGAGGCCATCGAGAGCTTCTTCAGATACGAAGAGGAATTGCTGGACCTCTACGCGATGCCGGCCGAGAACCGGCGCTTGCATCTTGCCGACCACCGGAGAATAAGGGACCTGCTGAACGACATCAGGCTGCGCTCGGCCGCGAAGAGGAATCTCACGGCGATCGAAGTCTACGAGGCCATCAGGGCCGAAATCGAGCAGCACGTCTTGAATTTCAGCCTTGATCTCGGGCGCCATGTTCCGGCGCGGACGCACTGAAGCTTCGTGACATCAGCGGCCGCCCGCTCGATGATCGGGCCGCCAGTTTACAGGCGTGTTGCAGCCGTTCGCCGAGCCGCGACTCGTCGTCATCAGGCTGTCACAAGACGATGCGATCGTACGGGTCCAAATTGAATGGACTTCGACCATGGGTGCCGAGCAGACCGATCTTGTGAGCACGAGCAGCGAGGCGCCGACCAGCGTGCTGGCGGCAAGACACGAAGATGCGAGCGCAGACCTTTTGCCGGTCGATGTGAACGAGATGCGCGCCGCCGCGTCGGTGCGGCAGCTGCACCAGCCGATTCCGGCCACCACGGGCAGCGCGCGCTGCTCGGATATTCTCAAGACCTTTCTCGATCAGGCCGAGCTCAACGCGCTGCCGGTCGTTGATGCCGCGCAGGTGCCGCACGCGCTGATCGAGCGACACGCCTACATCGAGTATTTCAGCCGGCCGTACTCGGTCGAGCTGTTCGGCAAGAAAACGCTGGCGCAGCTCCTCGATGCCGTACCGGCGTTCAGTCGCAAGCCGATCATCGTCGACGCGCGCACGGGCATTGACGACGTCGCCGCGATCATGGTCGATGCCGGCATGCAGCACATGGTGAGCGGTTTCATCGTCACCGAGGAGTCGACCTATCTTGGCGTGGCAAGTGGCGACGATTTGCTGCACCACATCACCGAACGCAAGCAGGCCGAACTCCACTATCTTGCGCACTACGACCATTTGACGCGCATACCGAACCGCATGCTGCTCAACGACCGGCTGCAGATGGCCTGCCGGGAATCGGATCGCAGCGGCCTCGCGGTCGGGCTGATGTTTGTCGATCTCGATCGCTTCAAGCAATTCAACGACACCATGGGCCATCGCTTCGGCGACCTGCTGCTGCAGGCCGTCGCAGAGCGGCTGCAGGCCTCGATCAGGGGCAAGGATACGGTCGCTCGCCTGGGCGGCGACGAATTTGCCATCCTCCTGCAGCAACTCGAAAACGCCGACGACGCCGAGGTCACCGCGCAAAGAATCATCGACTCGTTTCGCCAGCCCTTCAAGATTCTCGAGCGCTCGGTCTTTGTCACGGCGAGCCTTGGCATCGTCATCTATCCGCGCGACGAGCGCCAGGGCAGCAATCTGCTCGCCAAGGCCGACGCGGCCATGTACGAGGCCAAGCAAAGCGGTCGCAACGTCTTTCGCGCTTACGCCCCGGGCCTGACGAT
>CAZALA010000059.1:0-19615 GCA_964485725.1 uncultured Propionivibrio sp.
AACAACCTCAACGCGCCGATCAACATCACGAACGGGCCGCAGGGCATTTCGGGAATCGACCCGATCCACCTGGGCGGCATCACGCTCGCCAAACCACTCACCTTCCTCGGCATCACGATCCCTTCGCTGCACGCGTATTACTACCTCTTCCTGGCGCTCGCGCTCGGCATCGTCTTCGTCACGATCAGGCTCGAGAATTCGCGCATCGGACGCGCCTGGGTGGCGATCCGCGAAGACGAGATCGCCGCCAAGTCCTGTGGCATCAACACGCGCAATATCAAGCTCCTCGCCTTCACCATGGGCGCCTCCTTCGGCGGCGTCGCCGGCGGCCTCTTCGCCGGCTTCCAGGGTTTCGTCAGCCCCGAGTCGTTCAACCTGATGGAATCGGTGATGGTGTTGTGCATGGTCGTCCTCGGCGGCATGGGCAACATCGCCGGCGTCATCCTCGGCGGCATCCTGCTCACCCTCCTGCCGGAAATTTTCCGCCACGGCGCCGGCCCCTTGCAGATGGCGGTCTTCGGAAAGATCATCCTCGACCCGGAGGCGCTGCGCATGCTGCTCTTCGGCCTCGCGCTCGTCGTCGTCATGCTCTACCGCCCCGCCGGCCTGTGGCCGTCGACGACGCGGCGACGCGAGTTTCGCGGCGAAGCGAACGTTGCAACCGACGTGTTGAAGGAAGGCGAATAAGGTGAGTGCCCATCTCCTCGAAGCGCGCGCGATCGCCAAGCATTTTGGCGGCGTCATCGCCTTGCGCGACGTTTCGCTGTCGATCCGCGAAGGCGAGATCTACGGCCTGATCGGGCCGAACGGCGCCGGCAAGACGACTTTCTTCAACGTCCTCACCGGGCTTTACCATCCCGACGGCGGCGAGCTCGTCTTTGCCGGCAAGAAGCTCAAGGCGAGCGCGCCGCATCTTGCCGCGCAGTGCGGCATTGCGCGCACTTTCCAGAACATTCGCCTGTTCGCCAACATGAGCGCGATGGAAAACGTCATGGTCGGCCGCCACGTGCGCACGAAAGCCGGCGTCTTCGGCGCGGTTTTCCACGACCCGCGCACGGTGCGCGAGGAAGCGGCGATCCGCGCGCGCGCCGAGGCGCTTTTGCACTACGTCAATATCGCGCACCGCGCCGACGACCTTGCTCGCAACCTCTCGTACGGCGACCAGCGTCGCCTTGAAATCGCGCGCGCGCTGGCGAGCGACCCCAAGCTCCTGGCGCTCGACGAACCGGCCGCCGGCATGAACGGCACCGAGACCGCCGCCCTGCGCGCGCTCATCGAAGGCATCCGCAAGGACGGCACGACGGTGCTTTTGATCGAACACGACGTCAAGCTCGTGATGGGACTGTGCGACCGCGTCGCCGTCCTCGACTACGGCGAAAAGATCTGCGAGGACATTCCCTCGGTCGTGCAGCAGGATCCGAAAGTGATCGAAGCCTATCTGGGAGGCAGTCTTGCTTGAGGTCACCGAACTTCGCGTCGCTTACGGCGGCATCCAGGCGGTGCGCGGCATCACTTTTCACGTCAAGGCCGGCGAGATGGTCGCGCTGATCGGGGCCAACGGCGCCGGCAAGACGAGCACGCTGAAAGCGCTGGCGCGCCTGCTCAATCCGGCGAGCGGCAGCGTCCGCTACTGCGGCAAGGAAATCTCGGCGCTGCCGCCGCACGGCCTCGTCGGCGAAGGCATCGCGCTCGTTCCCGAAGGGCGCGGCGTTTTCCCGCGCATGAGCATCGTCGAAAACCTCCTGATGGGCGCCTACTGCCGCCGCGACAAGGACGAAATCGCCGCCGATCAGGCGCACGTGTTCACGCTCTTTCCGCGCCTGAAGGAGCGCGCGAGCCAGCTCGCCGGCACGCTCTCGGGCGGCGAGCAGCAGATGCTCGCGATCGGCCGCGCGCTGATGAGCCGGCCGAAAATGCTGCTGCTCGACGAACCTTCGATGGGACTTGCGCCGCTCATGGTGCAGAAGATCTTCGAAGTGATCCAGACCGTCGCCGCCGACGGCATGACGGTTCTTCTCGTCGAGCAGAATGCCAAGCTCGCGCTCGAAGTGAGCCAGCGCGGCTACGTCATGGAAAGCGGCGAAATAACGCTCACCGACGCATCGGCCAAACTCCTCGAAAACCCGAAAGTCCGCGAAGCCTACCTTGGCGAATAGGTGAATTGGCCGCGGGGGCCGCTTCAAACGCCCGCCGCCTCGACCTCCTCGCGCAACCAGGCGACGAATTTGACGACCTCGGGGCGCTGCGCGTGGCGCTCGGGATAGACGACAAAATGCCCGCGCACCGAGAGCGCCCACGCCGCGTCGAAGACCGGCAGGAGCTTGCCGCGGTCGATGTGCGGCGTCGCGAGCTGGCGGCTTTCGAGCGCCACGCCGAGGCCCTGGATCGCCGCTTCGAGCGCCAGCGTCGTGCGGTCGAAGCGAAAAGCCAGACGCCCGGGGGTGGCGACGAGCTTGCGGCTCGCGAACCACGCCGGCCATTGCACGAGGTTCATCGTCGATTGGATGAGCGGGCAAGCGAGCAGCTCGGCCGGCTTGCCGATGCGCCGCTCGGCGAGAAATTCCGGGCTCGCGAGCGGCAGCACGGTCTCCTCGAAAATCGGCTCGACGACGAGATTGGGCCAGTCGCGAACACCGTAGCGAAGGTCGATATCGACGAGCCCGAGCGTAAAATTCGAGTGGCTCGGCGAAGCCGAAACCGAGAGCGCGATTTCCGGGTGGCGGCGCACGAAGCGGCTCAAGCGCGGCATCAGCCAGAGGCTTGCAAAGCTTGGCGCCGAATGCACGTAGAGGGCGTTGTGCACGCCCTTCCTGACGTCGTTGGTGGCGTTGCCGATGGCGCCGAGCGCGCCGGCGACGCGCTTCAGATACGCTTCGCCGGCGTCGGTCAGGGCGATGCCGCGCGGCCGGCGCTCGAAGAGAACCAGTCCGAGGAAGGCCTCGAGCTTGGCAATCTGATGGCTCACCGCCGACGGCGTCAGCGACAGTTCGCCGGCGGCGCGAGCGAAGCTCAAGTGGCGCGCGACGGCCTCGAAGCAGACGATCGCGGGCAGCGGCGGCAAGTCGGAACGCATCGCGGATCACTTCCCCAGGCGTGAAATTCGGTCGTGAATTATATTCATCATGGCGTGAAATTATAGCGTTTGCGTTCATGCATGCGCGCGCTGAAGATGCCTTCTTCTTCCACTGCAGGAGATTCTCCCCATGCTGTTACTCAAGGATCGCGTGGCCATCGTGACTGGCGGGGCCGGCGTCAATGGTCTGGGCTTTACGAGCGCCCGCATGCTCGCCGAACAGGGCGCCAAAGTCGTCATTCTCGACCTCGAGCGCGCCGACCCGGCGAAAGCCGCGGCGATGCTCGGCGTCGAGCACTTTGGCGTCGTCGCCGACGTGACCGACAAGGCCGGGTGCGAGCAGGCGGTCGCGCAAGTTCTCGCCAGGTACGGCCGCATCGATTTCCTGCTCAACAACGCCGGCATCACGCAGCCGCGCAAGACGCTCGGGATCAGCGACGCCGACTACGACGCGGTGCTCGACGTCAGCCTGCGCGGAACGCTGCACATGTCGCAAGCGGTGATCCCGACGATGCAAAAACAGAAGAGCGGCTCGATCGCCTGCATTTCCTCGGTCTCGGCGCAGCGCGGCGGCGGCATCCTCGGCGGCCCGCATTACTCGGCGGCAAAAGCCGGCGTGCTTGGCCTTGCCCGCGCGATGGCGCGCGAGTTTGGCGGCGACAACATCCGCATCAATTGCATCACGCCCGGCCTGATCGCGACCGACATCAACCGCGGCCTGATTCCCGACGACAAGAGACAGGCGATCCTCGACCAGATCCCGCTCGGCCGCATCGGCGAGCCGGCCGACGTCGGCGGCGCCGTCGTCTTCCTCGCGAGCGATCTTGCCAAGTACCTGACCGGCGTCACGCTCGACGTCAACGGCGGCATGCTGATTCACTAGGGTGAACAAAGCGCAGGGCTGAAGTCTTCATCTTCACACTGGGAGGCAGCATGGACGAGAAAGACGCGCAACAGGCGCTTGCCGAACGCGCTTACCGGATCCGCCAGCACGCGCTGCGCATGGGCGCCGTGCAGGGACAGGGCTATATCGCGCAGGCGCTCGGCGTCGCCGACATCCTCGCGGTCGCTTATTTTCACGCGCTCAACTACCGCGCCGACGAGCCGCTGTGGGAAGGGCGCGACCGCTTCCTGCTCTCGAACGGCCACTTCGCGATCGCGCATTACGCCGTGCTCGCCGAAGCCGGCGTGCTGCCGATCGACGAGCTCGAGACCTACGGCTGCGACGACAGCCGGCTGCCGATGTCGGGCATGACGTGCTACACGCCCGGAATGGAAGTCTCCGGCGGTTCGCTCGGCCTTGGCCTTGGCATCGGCGTCGGCATGGCGCTCGCGCTCAGGCAGAAGAAATCGGCGTCCTTCGTCTACAACCTGATGTCCGACGGCGAGCTCGACGAGGGATCGACCTGGGAAGCGGTGATGTCGGCCGGCCACTTCAAGCTCGACCACCTGATCGCGCTCGTCGACGTCAATTGCCAGCAGGCCGACGGCCCCTCGCACGACGTCCTCGAGTTCGAGCCGCTCGCCGATAAGTGGGCCGCTTTCAACTGGCAGGTGCAGCGCGTCGATGGCAACGACATCGTCGCCGTGCAGCGCGCCTTCGATCTCGCGCGCACGAGCAGCGAAGCCAAACCGCGCGTCATTCTCTGCGATACGCAGATGGGCAAGGGCGTCGAGTTTCTCGAGCGCCGCGAGAAGAACCACTTTGTCCGCGTCGATGCCGACGAATGGCAGAAGGCGCTTGAAGCGCTGCAGATGGGGAGCGTGCAATGAATGCCAACGTCCAGAAACCACGGCTGACGACCGCCGCGATGATCGCTTCGCTCGCCGGTGAAGGCCAGCGCACGCGCTCGGCGCCCTTCGGCCACGCGCTTGCCAGGCTTGCCGAAACGCGCGCCGACATCGTCGGACTGACCGCCGACCTCTCGAAATACACCGACCTGCACATCTTTGCCAAGGCGCATCCCGATCGCTTCTACCAGATGGGAATGGCCGAGCAGCTCCTGATGATGGCCGCCGCCGGAATGGCGAAAGAGGGCCTCGTGCCGTTCGCGACGACTTACGCGGTGTTCGCTTCGCGGCGCACCTACGACTTCATCCACCAGACCGCCGGCGAAGAGAACCTCAACGTCAAGGTCGTCTGCGCGCTGCCCGGGCTGACGACAGGTTACGGCCCGAGCCACCAGGCGACCGACGACCTGGCGATTTTCCGCGCGATGCCGAATCTCACCGTCATCGATCCGTGCGATGCGCTCGAGATCGAGCAGGCGGTGCCGGCGATCGCCGCGCACCAGGGGCCGGTGTACATGCGGCTTCTGCGCGGCGAAGTCCCGCTCGTGCTGGACCAGCTGGATGGCTGCGACTATCAATTCGAGATCGGCAAGGCCAAGCTCCTGTGCGACGGCGGCGATGCGCTAGTCATTTCCTCCGGCTTCATGACGATGCGCGCGCTCGAGGCGATGAAGCTCTTGCAGGCCGAAGGAATCAGGGTCGCGGTGCTGCACTCGCCGACGATCAAGCCGCTCGACGAAAAGGCGATCCTGCGCGAAGCCGGCAAGCCGGGACGCCCGGTTTTCGTCGCCGAAAATCACTCGCTGATCGGCGGCCTCGGCGAAGCGGTGGCCAGCCTGCTCATGCGCGAGGATGTCCGTCCGCCGCGCTTTAAGCAGATCGCGCTGCCCGACGCCTATCTTGACGCCGGCGCGCTGCCAACGCTGCACGAACGCTACGGCATCTCGGCGAGCGCGGTCGCGGCAACGATCCGCGCGGCGCTCTAGCGGGGCCCGCCACCGGCGCTGCGCCGGTGGCGGCTCAGCCCTTGACCGCGCCGGCCGACATGCCGCGGATGAACTTCTCCGAGAAAAACATGTAGAGGAGGAGCACCGGGATGATCGAGATGACGAGGCCGGAGGCCATGTGGCCGAGGTCCTCGTAGACGTCGCCGACAAACTTCATGACGCCGAGCGGCAGCGTGCGCTTGGCTTCGTCCTGGATGAAGATCACCGCAAAAATGAACTCGTTCCAGAGCGCGACGAAGTTCACGATGAGGATGGTGCTGATCGCCGGCGTCGCGATCGGCATCATGATGCGCCAGAAGATCTTCCATTCGCCGCAGCCGTCCATGCGCGCGGCTTCGGAAAGTTCGCGCGGGATTTGCGCAAAGAAGCTCCTCAGGATGTAGATCGCCATCGGCAGCTGCACCGCGACATAGACGAGGGCAAGACCGGTGAGCGTGTTGATCAGGCCGTATTTCACGAGAAGCTGAAAGAGCGGGATGAGCAGCACCTGCGCGGGCAGCATGATCGATGTGAAGATGGCGAGGAAAACGAACTCGGAACCCTTGAAGGGCATCTTGGCAAAGGCGTAGGCGGCCATCGACGCGACGAGGATCAGGATGACGATCGCGAGGCCTACCGCGTAGCCGCTGTTCATGAAGTACTGCGAATAATTCGAACTAAACCAGACGTCGGCGTAGTTGGCCCAGCGCGGATCGAGCGGGATCGAATACGGCGACTTGCGGATGGCGACGGTGTCCTTGAGCGACATCGTAAACACCCAGGCGAGCGGGGAGAAGGTAAACAGCGTGTAGCCAAGCATCAGTGCGGTTTCGGCAAGACGCGCGCCAAAGCCCCCGCCTTGCTGCCTGTTCCTGAGCCATCGGGTCATGTGGGGCCTCTTCGTAACTTCGTCGTTTCGTGGTCAGTACTCGAGCGCGTCTTTGCGCAGCGCGCGCGTCGCCAGCAGCGAGATCGCCAGAATGATGACGAACCACATCGTCGCCATCGCGCTCGGATAGCCTTTTTCGAAGGTGTTCCAGTAGAAGGCGCGCTTGACCGTGTAGGTCGCGACCGTCTCGGTCGCCCACATCGGGCCGCCCTGCGTCGTCGACCAGATGAGGTCGAAGACTTTCATCTTGCCGATGAAGCAGAGGATCGTAAGGTTCACGATCACCGGCCGGATCAGCGGCACGATCACGCGCGAGAGCACTTGCCAGCGCGTCGCGCCGTCAAGATGCGCGGCTTCGACGAGGTCCTTGGGAATCGAGGCGACCGCGGCGAGCAGGATGATCATGTTGAAGCCGATCCAGGTCCAGGTCGTGACGACGATGAGCGCCGGCAGCGCGGTGTCGGGATGCCCGAGCCAGGCGCGCATCCAGCTCTCGAGGCCGATGCTTTTGAGGATCTGGTTGAGTGCGCCCCATTCCGAGTTGTAAATCCACGCCCAGATGATGCCGACGACGATCTGCGGCAGCAGCACCGGCATGAACCAGAGGACGCGCATGAGCTTGGTGAGCCGCGTGCCGCGCTGCAGGTAGAGCGCGAGCATGAGGCCGACCGGGATTTCGAGGAAGGGCGAGGTGATCGCCCAGACGAGCGTGTTCTTCGCCGCCTGCCAGAAGACCGCGTCGTCGATGACGGCGCGGTAATTGGCAAGGCCGACGAACTCGTAGTTGGCCGCGCCGTTAAGGATGTCGACCTTGAAGAAGCCGAAGACGAGGCTTTGCAGCAGCGGAAAGATGATGAAGAGAAGATAGAAGATCAGCGCGGGCGTCAGGAACAGGGCCGCCGTGTTGAGGTATCTGAGCCGCTTGCGACTCAGGCTGTTCCAACCCCTGGATGCACTCCACGACATGCGCTGTTCCCCTTTTGCTTGCGCGCTTTACTTCTTGAGCTTGGCGCGCGCTTCTTCCAATTGCTTGACCATCGCGTCGGCGCCCATGTAGCCGGCGACGAGCGCGGTCGAGGTCTTGAAGAAGACGTCGCGGTAGGACGAATCCATGCCGAGTTCCATCGGTCCGGGCAGGAACTTCGTGCCTTTCGTCGCCTCGCCGAGCATCTTGAAGTAGGGGTCGTTCATCGCCTGCGCGTCGGCCTTGATCCCGGTCTGTCCCTTGACCTTGTTCATCCACATCGCCGCCATGTCGGGGGTCGCCATGAGCGCGATGAGTTCGGCCGCTTTCTCTGGATGCTTGCTCTTCGCGCTGACGCCGTAGGAGCCGCCGACCTGCATGTAGGAGAGGTTGTTGCCCTTGCCGCCCTTGACCGTCGGGAAGTCGATGACGCCGAGCGGGAAGTCGCTCGCCATGCCGCCTTTTTCGACCGGCACGAAAGCGCGGCCGCCGAAGAAGGTACGCATCGGGAACATCGCGTACTTGCCGCCGAAGAAGAGGCCGTGGCTCTCGCCGAGCTTGATCGAGGAGACGCCTTGCGAATACGCCCCGCCCTTGACGAGCTCCTCGACGTACTTGAGCGCGGCGACGACGTCGGGGTCGTTCCACGCCGTCTTGCCGGTCGGCAGGCCCTGCCACTTTTCTTCGCCCAGGTAGCGCAGCAGCATCGACTCGGTGACCAGGCTGCCGGCCCAGTCGCGGTCCATCGTCCCGGCCGAGAACGGCGTCGCGCCGGCGGCCTTGGTCTTGGCGACGATCGCCTTGAAGGCTTCGCTATCGACCTTGCCGTCGGCGGGCAGCGTTACGCCGGCCTTGGCGAAAATGTCCTTGTTGTAATAAATCACCGGCATGTAGGCTTCGAGCGGCAAGAGGTAGGTCATCTTGCCCTTCTTCGCGAAGGGGTGCGCCCAGCTCTCGATCAAAGGATCGATCTGCTTGCCGATGTCGTACATGAAACCGTTGTCGACGAAAGGCGGAAAAGCGCCGGTGATCGCCGGCTCGAGGTAGAAGATGTCGGGGCCCGACCCGGCCTGGAACGAGGTCGTCAACGCCGTAATCAGCTGCGGCTTCTGGTACCAGACGACTTCGACGTCAAAACCCGGGTTCTTGTCCTTGAAGCGCTTGACCGCTTCCATGACGAAGTCCTTCTTGTTCTGTTCGTCGGCCCAGTGGCTCCAGATCGTCATCTTGTCGGCGGCGAGCGCCTGCGGTGCGGCGACGAGCGCTGAAAACGCGGACAGGGCCGCGAGCGTGCACGCGACGCTGCTACAGAGTTTGCCAAAAAAGCGATTGCGCATTTCTTCATCCTCCATGTTGTTCAAAATGCGAAGCTTTTTTCCAGCCTCGCCCGTGCCACCCAGACACCTGCCTGCTACCGCGCCGTTTCCTCGCAAAGACGGTGAGGCGCTTCCTGACTGATCTCGTTGGGGCCTGCCCTTGCCTCGCAATCGATGGCAAGCTCGCTGCTGGCGTCGAAGAAATGCAGCCGCTCCATGTCGACGGCGAGGCGGTGTTCGTGCATGACGCGCGCGGTGCTTGCCGGCGCCACGCGAGCGACGACGCTTTCGCCGCCGAGGTTGAAATACACGTAGCTCTCCGAGCCCATCGGCTCGACGACGTCGACGTGGACGGAGAGCGCCCACGCCGGATGCGCCGCGAGAAAGGCCGCGTCGTCGTCGATCGCATCGGGACGGATGCCAACGATGACCTGCCTGCCGAGGTAAGGCTTGAGGCCGGCGACGTGCGGTGTGCAGAGCGGCAGCGACCAGCCCGGCGCCGACAGAACCAGCGCGTCGCTGCCCGCTGCGCGCTCGACGCTTGCGGTCAAAAAATTCATCGACGGCGAGCCGATGAATTTGGCGACGAAGAGGTTCGCCGGCTTCCGGTAGAGATTCATCGGCGTGTCGACCTGCTGGATCAGGCCGTCCTTCATGACGACGATGCGGTCGCCCATCGTCATCGCCTCGGTCTGGTCGTGCGTCACATAGACGACGGTCGCCTGCAGGCGATGGCGCAGCTTGGCGATCTCGGCGCGCATCTGCACGCGCAGGTTGGCGTCGAGGTTGGAGAGCGGCTCGTCCATCAGGAAGACCTGCGGCTCGCGCACGATGGCGCGGCCGAGCGCGACGCGCTGGCGCTGGCCGCCCGAAAGCTCTTTCGGCTTGCGCGCGAGCAGCGCGCCGATGCGCAGGACTTCGGCGGCTTCGCGCACGCGCTTGTCGATTTCGTCTTTCGGCAGCCTGCGCAGCTCGAGTCCGAAAGCCATGTTCTCGAACACCGACATGTGCGGGTAGAGCGCGTAGCTCTGGAAGACCATCGCGATGTCGCGATGCTTAGATTCGACCTCGTTCACGAGACGGCCGTTGATCAGCAGTTCGCCGCTCGTGATGTCCTCGAGCCCCGCGATCATGCGCAGCGTCGTCGTCTTGCCGCAGCCCGAAGGACCGACGAGGACGATGAACTCCTTGTCGCGGATGGTCAGATTGAAGTCGCGGACGACCGCGTTCGTCCCGTACGCCTTGTGCAGATTCTTCAGAACGAGCTCGGCCACTTAGACTCTCCTGCGCGTCGTGAACGCTGGTAACACGGCGGGCATCAGGATTTGCTTCCGGCGAAAATTTCGGCGACGCGCTCGAAGCCGCACTGGCCGCTGGTGAAGACCGGGATGCCGAAGGCGGCGAGCGGGTCGGGATAGGAGAGGAGGAAGACCGTCATCGACAGCTGCGCGAGGACGACCGAGTCGATTTTCTCGTACTGCTGGCAGTTGCGGATCGCGTGCGCGATGAGTTGGTTGTGCGCCTCAACGTCGCCGTCGGCGAGGCGATACCACGCCGCTTCGACGGTGTCGCCGAGAAAGTCGATCGAAGTCGCCAACTCGTCGGCGGTCTCGCGCAAGAGCTTTTGCGTGCTCGCGACCGTCGGTCCGTGCGTCGCGATGACGAGCGTCCGGCCGCCGTGGCGAACGGCGTTTTCCATGATCGGGCGGTCGATCTGGATCACCGGGATCGCGTAGGGCGCCATCGCGTCCATCACCGCCGGAAACGAGCGGTTCATCGTCGAGCAGGTGATCAGGATCGCATCGACGTGGCCGAGTTCGGCAAGGTCTTTCGCGTAGCGCACGAAAGCGTCGATGTTCGACTGCGGCGGCGTCGGCAGGCCGCGCTCGTGCGCTTCCATGAAATTGATCTGCACCGCTTCGTTGCCGACGTTGATGAGATGCGCGCCGGGAACGAAGAGGCGGCCGAAGTAGTTGGCCCAAGGCGTGACCCAGGACGAACCGTTGAGGAGGCCCAAGCGCTTGCCGGCAAAGCGGCCTTCCTTTTCGGGCGCGGTATGCGCGACGCCGGTGACGCGCAGCGTGTCGGCGAACCACTGCACCGGCGAGAGCAGAGGCGATTGCGGAAGGCTCATGAGCGCCTCCGCTTCGCGGCGATCGCCGTCCTGGCGGCGGCGGCGATGTCTTCAGCCTGCATGCCGTGGTGCGTGAACAATTCCTTGATGCCACCGCTATCGACCCAGCGGTCGCGCACGCCAATGCGCTGCACCGGCACCGGGCACGCTTCGCCGAGGACCTCGAGCACCGCGGCGCCAAATCCGCCGTTGATCGTCGCGTTCTCGGCAGTGACCGCGCAACCCGTGCGCGCGCAGCTCTGCGCAATGAGTTCGCCGTCGATCGGCTTGATCGAGGCGAGATGCACGACCTCGGCCCTGATCCCTTCGCTGGCGAGCAGGTCGGCAGCGTTGAGGCAGAAAGTCGTCATGATGCCGGTGCCAAAGAGCGTCACGTCGCGCCCTTCGCGCAGGGTCACGCCCTTGCCCCATTCGAAGGCATGGTCAGCGTCGAAGATCTGCGGCATCGCCATGCGCGCGATGCGGAAGTACACCGGGCCGTGGACTGCGGCGGCGGCGCGCATGATCGCACGCAAGTCGTTGGCGTCGGCGGGATCGGCAACGCGCATATTGGGCAGCGCGCGCATCACCGCGATGTCTTCGATGCAGTTGTGCGAAGCGCCTGCGCGGCTCGTCGGCAGGCCGACGTAGGAGCCCGGGATCTTGACGTTGAGATTGGGGAAGGAGATCGAGATCGCGATTTGATCGAGCGCGCGCCGCGTCGCGAAAACGGCGAAGGTCGACGGGAAAGGCATGAAGCCGGAGAGCGCAAGGCCCGCCGCAATACCGAAGAGGTTCTGCTCGGCGATGCCGACCTGGACGAAGCGGTCGGGATACGCTTTCTTGAACATCGTCGCTTTCGACGAGGTATGCAGGTCGGCGTCGAGCGTGATCATGTTCGGATAGGCCGCGCCGAGTTCGACGAGCGTCTGCCCGAAAGCGTCGCGCATTTCGACGGCTGGCGCCGCAGCATTGTTCGAACTATTCGCCACCATAAAAGTCCTCCTTGACCTCTTCCCGGCCGAGCCGGCTGTAGCCCTGCTCGGGCCGGCCGTAGTTGCGCGCGAGTTCCTTCAGCATCGCGTCGGCGGTCGTCGGGTCGGGCGCGTGCGTGTGCCACTTGTAGTTGAACTCGGCCATTTCGACGCCGCGGCCCTTGACCGTGTGCGCGATGAGCACGATGGGTTTGCCGCGCGGCAGGACCCAGCGCGCGCGGTGGAAGGCGTCGATCAGTGCCGCCGTGTCGTGGCCGTCGACCTCGATCACGTCCCAGCCGAAAGCACGCCACTTGTCGGCAAAAGGCTCGATCGCCATTTCGTCCCAGACGAAACCCTTGGCCATGACCTTGTTGTAATCGACGATCGCGATCAGGTTGTCGAGGTGATAATGCGCCGCCGACATCGCCGCTTCCCAGACGTTGCCTTCGTTGCTCTCGCCGTCGCCGAGGATGCAGAAGACGCGGCCGCGGACGTTTTCCTTGAAGCGCATCGCGAGCGCCATGCCGACCGCGACCGAGAGGCCCATGCCGAGCGGGCCGCCCGAGGATTCGAGCCCGGGCGTGCGCGCCATGTCGGTGTGGCCCTCGAAGCCGCCGAGTTCGCAGTAGCTGTAGACGTCGTCGATCGGGTAATAACCGCGCAGGGCGAGCGCCGCGTAAAGCGCCGGCGAGCCGTGCGCTTTCGAGAGGACGAGACGGTCGCGTTCGTCCCAGTCGGGCTCCTGCGGCCGCACCGACATGACCTGGAAGTAAAGCACCGAGAGCAGCTCGGCCATCGAGAAAGCCCCGCCGATGTGCCCCCACTTGCCGTAAGTGATCATCTCGACGGAAAGGCGGCGAATCTGATACGCCACTTCGTCGAGTTCGGAGAGCTTCTTTGCCGGTATCTGCATGCGAACCCCGCTTGCGAGGAAGGTTGATCGAAGTCTTGATATACGTGATTATCTTTTTCAATATACTGAAAGTCAACATCTTCGTACATTGAAAAATCGGCTTCGTTATTCCCCATGGTATGATTTGGCCATTGGCGGCGCCGAGCCGCCGCGCAGGAGCTTGCGAGCATGGGCAACGAACTCACTACTTACCAGCAACAGGCCTACGACTACGTGCGTGGGGAAATCATCAATCTCGGCTTCAAGCCGGGCGAATTCATCACCGACGCGCAGATCACCGAGAAGCTCAAGATCAGCCGCACGCCGGTGCGTGAGGCTTTCCAGCGGCTCGAGAAAGAGGGGCTGCTGGTCAACGAGGCGCGCAAGGGCTGGCGCGTCTATATGCTCGACCTGGAAGACATCCGCGAGATTTTCGAACTGAAGATCGCGATCGAGGGAATGCTCGTGCGCCGTGCCGCCGAATGCGCCGACGCGGGCTTGCGCGAGGACCTTGCGAACGCGCTCGCCGACATGAAGGCGAGCGTCGAAGCCGACGATGCCGACACCTGGCTGCAGGCCGACATCCACCTGCACAACACGCTGTTTTTGATGGCGAACAACGAGCGCGCCGAGCAGATCGTGCAGAATCTAAACGACCAGTGGCATCGCCTGCGCCTGGGTTACGTTGCGCTGCAGGGAAGGACGAAGAAGTCTTTGCGCGAGCACGAGGACTTCACCCGCAGCGTCCTTGCCGGCGAGCCCGACAAGGCCGAAAAGCAGATCCGCGAGCATCTTGCGCGCGTGCGCGACGACCTCGTCCTGCTCGTCAAGCGCCTCGTCATGCCCTTCAGCAACAGCGGGTTCTAGGCGGGTTACCGCTTTGACGTCCACCGCAAAGGCGCAAAGACGCGAAGGCCTCGCAAAGGAAAGCAAAGGAACGTCTTCTTTGCGTTGCCTTGCTTTTACTTCTTTGCGTCTTTGCGGTGGATGTTTAAAGCTTTTAAACGCCTAGAAATCGATCGTGTCGGCAAAGGAGAGCGCCTGCATTTGCGCGCGGTTGAACTGATCGGCGGAAAGACCGAGCATGCCCGCCTGTTCGGCGAGCGCCTTGCCGTCCTCGCCTTCGCTGACCTTGGCCAGATCGAGGAAAGGTCCATAGACGCCGCCACGCCCGAGCAGGGCGTCGCAAATCGTCTCGGGCAGGCTCATCGACTCGAGCACCTTCTCCATGCTGACGCCGAGCAGCGCGTCGAGCATCGAAAAAGCGCCGGTGATGAAAAGGTTGTCGTATTCCTGGCGTTCGACGAGGCCGTGCGAAAGCACTTCCATCAGACGCGCCCGCGTCAGCGCCGTGTGCAAGAGTGCCGGCGCCATCGGGTCCTTGCTCGCGGTGGCGAGCAGCAGCGACAGCCATTTATTGAGCTTGTCGTAGCCGAGAATGGTGACGGCGTGGCGGAAGGACTGGATTTCGCACTGCAGGCCGAAGCCCGCCGAATTGATGTAGCGCAGGAGCTTGTACGAGAGCGCGACGTCGTGCTTGAGCGCGGTTTCGATTTCCTTGACTTCGGCGTTCTTGCGCACGAGGTTCAGAACGCGAATGATCTGCGCCTGCCCGGGGTTGAGCGCTTTCGCAGGCGCCATGGTCGGCCGCTTGAAAAACCAGCTCGCCGCGGCATTGACGCCGGCGTCGAGGCAGTCCTGAAAGGCTTTCGCGTCATAGACGTTGAAGGCGATGCCGATGCCGTGCGGCTGCATCTGGGCGGCGACTGTCTTGAGCTGCGCCGGGCTGTAGTGCTGCGCGTCGAAAGCGATGAAGCGGAAAGGCAGGCCGCAGGCGAGCGCCGCCGCCGCGCTGTCGTCATGGACGAGGCAAAGAGAGCGCTGCGCGGCGCGCCAAGCCTCGATCGCCGGCGCCGCCGCGGCGCCGGCAAGCGAGCGCGCCGGGATCTCGATCGTCGCGTTCGCCGGGGCCTGCCAGGCGAGGAGGTCGGGGGCGCAGGCGCTGCCGACGCAGTTGATGAAGACGAGCTTTTCGCCCTGCGGCCAGTCTTCGGCAAGCGCGGCGAGCGCTTCCACCGCGTCGTCCATGGTCGCGCCGGTTTCAAGGTGCAAGCTCAGCCGCACCGCGATGATCTTGCTCTGGCGGTTGACGAGCGGTTGTCGGGAGATGAATACGTCGGCCATGGCGTCTAGTCTGGAAGGGGACTCGCGACCTCTTGAGGCTTGTCGTCGCTCGCTGGGGTAAATGAATCGGTGAAGAGTTCGTCTGCTGGCAATTTGCGCTCTCCGACGAAAGCCGCGCTCGCGGCAGCGACCATCGCCGGTGATCCACAAACATACACCTGATGCGCGCAAAGGTCAGCAAAATCCTCGATCACCGCGGCATGCACGAGACCGCGCCGTCCCGGCCACGCTTCCTCGGGCGGGGACGCCGAGAGCACGGGAACGAACTTGAGCTGCGGATGCGTTTGCGCCCAGCGCTCGGCCAGCGCCAGCAGATAGAGATCGGCGCGAGCGCGCCCCCCCCAGTACAAGGTCATCGGTCGCGGCGAACGCTCGGCGAGCGCGTGCTCGATGATCGACTTGATCGGCGCAAAGCCGGTGCCGCCGGCGACGAGGACGATCGGTTTGGCCGATTCCTCGCGCAGATGGAAGCTGCCGAAGGGGCCGGACAAGCGCAGCATGTCACGCTCCTTCATGGCGCTGAACACGTGGTCGGTAAATCCCCCCGCGCCCATGCGCCGGACGTGCAGTTGCAGCAGCGCGTCGTCATGCGGCGCGTTGGCGAGCGAAAAAGCGCGCCGCCGGCCGTCCTTGAGCAGGATGTCGATGTACTGGCCGGCGAGAAATTGCAGGCGTTCGGCGAGCGGCAGCTTGAGTTCGACGATCATCACGTCGGGAGCGGCCAGCGTCAGTTTCTGCACGCGCGCCGGCAGCGTCTTTATCGGCAGCTCGCTCGCCGAGCGCACTTCGCGGCACTCGATGAGAAGGTCGCTTTGCGCGTGCGCGCAGCAAAAAAGCGCTTCGCCGGCGGCGCGATCGGCAAGGCTCAGCGTCGCCGGCTCGGCGCGGCCGTGCTCGATGCGACCGGCGAGCACCTTGCCGCGGCAGGCGCCGCAGGCCCCGTCGCGACAGCCGTAGGGGAGGATCAGGCCTTGCCGCAGCGCCGCCTCGAGGATCGTCTCGTCGGCGTTCGCGACAAAGGCGTGCGCTGCACTCGACTGCGCCTTCGCCTGGACCGTGATTCTGAACGTCATCTGAGCTCCCCGCCCGCGTAATTTCGGTGATTGCGGCGAATCCGGTAAAATCGCCGGGTGCAAAATCTAATGATCGTCGGCTGCGGGGATGTCGCTCGCCGCACCCTGCCCCGGCTCGTCGGCCGTTATCGGGTGTTTGCCGTCCTGCGCGACCCGGCTCAGCGCGCCCCCTGGCAAGCGGCCGGCGCCAAAACCATCGTCGCCGACCTCGACCGCCGCGCCAGCCTGGAACGCCTCTCCGGCATTGCCGACATCGTCCTGCACTTTGCGCCGCCTGCCGACGCGGGCAGCGCAAACCCGCGCGACGAGCGCACGCGCAGGCTGCTGGCGGCCCTGAGCCGGAGCCCGAGTCTACCACAGCGCCTCATCTACATCAGCACGAGCGGGGTCTACGGTGACTGCGCCGGGCAGCGCATCGACGAGACGCGCAGGCTCGCGCCGACGACCGCGCGCGCGCTGCGCCGCGTCGATGCCGAACGCGAGCTGCGGCGCTTCGGCGCGCGCCGCGGCGTGCGCGTCAGCATCCTGCGCGCGCCCGGGATCTATGCCGCCGAACGCCTGCCCACCGCGCGCCTCGAACGCGGGCTGTGCGCGCTCGTCGCCGAAGACGACGTCTATTCCAACCACATTCACGCTGACGACCTTGCGCAGCTCGTCAGCGCGGCGCTGCGCCGCGGACGCGCCAACCGCTGCTACAACGCCAGCGACGACAGCGAGATCAGGATTGGCGATTACTTCGACCTCGTCGCCGACCGCTTCGCCTTGCCGCGCCCGCCGCGGGTCTCGCGCGCCGAGGCGCAAGAGCGCCTGCCGGCGCAGCAGCTCTCTTTCATGAGCGAATCGCGAAGGCTCGACAACCGCCGCATCAAGGACGAATTGCGCGCGCGCCTCGCCTACCCGCGGGTGGCCGACGGCATCGCCGCGGCGACGCCGCAAAGGACAGGTTAATGGCTTACCTCGAATTCAAGACGCTGCATATCTTCATGGTCGTGAGCTGGTTCGCCGGCCTTTTTTACCTGCCGCGCATTTTCGTCAACCTCGCGATGGTCGCCGAGGACAGCACCGCCGAGCGCGATCGCCTGCTGCTGATGGCCGGCAAGCTCTATCGCTTCACCGGCCCGATCGCCGTTCTCGCGCTCGTCTCCGGCTTCTGGCTCTGGCTCGTCGTCGGCATCGCCGGCGCCTGGCTGCACGCCAAGCTCGCGCTCGTCGTCGCGCTCATCGCCTATCACCTCTACTGCGCGCGGCTCCTGCAGGACTTCCGGCAGCGACGCAACAGGCGCGGCCACGTCTGGTACCGCTGGTTCAACGAAGCGCCGGCGGTCGCGCTTCTCGTCATCACCGTTCTCGTCGTCATGAAGCCGTTCTAGCCGGCGCCGTAAGAATCCACCGCAAAGGCGCAAAGGGGCAAAGGTCTCGCAAAGAAAAGCAAGACGGCAATACTTTGCGTAAGCTTTGCGGTCTTCGCGTCCAGCGCCGTAAAAATCCACCGCAAAGGCGCAAAGGGGCAAAGGTCTCGCAAAGAAGAGCAAAGGGGCGATACTTTGCGTAAGCTTTGCGTCCTTCGCGTCTTTGCGGTGGACGTTTTTTAGGAATCATCCTTTGGAAAACTTTTTTGCCACCTGCCCGCGCGGCCTTGAAGCGCTGCTCGTCGAAGACCTCGTCGCCGCCGGCGCCGCCGACGCCAAGGCCATCCCGGGCGGCGCGCATTTTGTCGCGGACTGGCCGGCGTGCTACCGCGCCAACCTGCATTCGCGCATTGCGACGCGCATCCTCTGGCGCGTCGCGCAGGGCGCCTACGCCAAGGAAGACGACATCTACAAGCTGGCGCTCGCGAGCGCCTGGCCGCAATGGTTTGCCGCGACGCAAACGCTGCGCGTCGACGTCACCGCGGTCAAGAGCCCGCTCAAGAGCATCGAGTTCATCACCTTGCGCATCAAGGACGCGGTCTGCGACCGCTTCCGCGCCGACACCGGCAAGCGCCCGAGCGTCGATACGCGCGAACCCGACGTGCGCGTGCACGGCTTCCTCACCGCCGACCAGTGCACGCTCTACGTCGACACCTCGGGCGCGCCGCTCTACCAGCGCGGCCTGCGCCAGAAGACGGTGGAAGCGCCGCTCAAGGAAAACCTCGCCGCCGGCATCCTGCGCCTCTCGGGCTGGCAGCCGGGAACGCCGCTCTTCGACCCGATGTGCGGCAGCGGCACTTTCCTCGTCGAAGCCGCGCAGATGGCGCTGGCGATCGCGCCGGGCGCCGGCCGCAGCTTCGGTTTCCAGCGCTTGAAGAACTTCCGGCTCGAAGAGTGGAAAGCGCTGCTCGATGCGGCAATGGACGCCGAGTTGCCCGCCGCGCACGCGCAGATCTACGGCAGCGACCTCTCGCCGGTGGCGGTGCGCGCGAGCCTTGCCAACCTCGACCGCGCCGGCCTCCTGCCGGCGGTCACGCTGCGTACGGGCGACCTGCTCGAGATCGACGCGCCGGCGCCCGGCGGCGTCATGGTCGCCAACCCGCCCTACGGCGAGCGCCTCTCCGAGCTCGACGAGCTCGCAGCTTTCTATCCGCTTTTGGGCAGCGCCCTGAAGAAGAACTTCGCCGGCTGGAACTGCTACCTGCTCTCGGCCGACCTGCGCATGCCCAAGCTCATGCGCCTCTCGCCGAGCAAGAAGACGCCGCTCTACAACGGCGCGATCGAGTGCCGCCTCTTCGAGTTCCGCATGGTCGCCGGCAGCAACCGCCCGGGCTGAGCGCAGGCCGGAAAGACCCCGTCCACCGCAAAGGCGCAAAGAAAAAAGAAAGGTCTCGCAAAGTTGGGCTCCTTTACGTTGCCTTTGCCCCTTTGCGCCTTTGCGGAGAACTGAGGACTTGGCTTAGCGGCCGGTCAATTGCTCGAGGACGTCGGGGTAGCGCGCGCCCTGCGTCGGCATCCCGGCGAGCGCGGCGTCGATCTCGGCTAGCTCGCCGGCGCTGAGCACGAGCGTCGCGGCGCCGACGTTCTCGAGCAGGCGCTCGCGCTTTGTCGTCCCGGGAATCGGCACGATCCACGGCTTCTGCGCCAGCAGCCAGGCAAGCGCGACCTGCGCCGGGGTGGCCTGCCGGCGCGCCGCCACTTCGCGCAGGAGGACGACGAAAGACTGGTTGGCGCGGCGGAATTCGGCCGCGAAGCGCGGCAGGTTGTTGCGGAAATCGGCGCTTGAAAAAGTCGTCGTCTCGTCGATCTTGCCGGTCAGGCACCCGCGACCGAGCGGCCTGTAGGGAACGAAGCCGGTGCCGAGCGCTTCGGGCGGCGGCAGGATTTCATTCTCCGGAGTACTGCACCAAAGCGAACACGCGCTTCGCCCCGCGGGGGCGGGCTGCAC
>CAZALA010000060.1:0-19596 GCA_964485725.1 uncultured Propionivibrio sp.
GCGGATCACGGCGGTGAGCTCCATGCTGTTGTTCGTCGTCAAGGCCTCGCCGCCCCACAACTCCTTTTCCTTGCCGTCGGCCTGCAGCAGTACGCCCCAGCCGCCCGGGCCGGGGTTGCCGCGGCCGCCGCCGTCGGCGTAAATATGAATCGCCTGCACGCTCGCTTCAGTCAAGCTGCGCCTCCTTTTGCGTCACCGCGGTGAAAGTCTTGGCGTTGACCTTTTTCTGGTTCCAGCCCGGGACGATGAGGCGCATGCCGCGCACGCGCTTGACTGCGCGCAGGAGGTAAACGCCGCCCGCGAAGCTCCACCAGCGGTCGCCGGCCGCTTCCATGAAGCGCCAGCGCTTGAGCCAGCGCTCCTGCACGCAGGGCGGCGCATAGCAGCCGAAGTTGCCGCGGTCGACTTCGAAACTCAAAAGTTGCAGCCAGTCGCGCAGGCGCAGCACCGAGATGTAGCTGCCGCTGTGCGGAAAGCGGTCGCTTCGGCGCGTCAGGCGCCGGCGCACGCCCCAGAGCGAGAGCGGATTGAAACCGGTGATCACGACCTGTCCCTCGGGAATCAGGATGCGTTCGACTTCGCGCAGGATCTGGTGCGGATCCTCGTGAAATTCGAGGACGTGCGGCATGACGACGAGGTCGATGCTGTTGGCCGAAAACGGCAATTCGCGCAGGTCGCAGAGCACGTTGACCTTGCCCGCTTCACCGGCGGTCTGCTGCAAGGGAATGCGATTCTGGCGCAAGAGCTCGAACTGCGGCAAGCCGAGCTGCAGGGCGTTATAGCCGAAGCGGTCGGCGACGACGGCGTCGATCCGGGCCTGCTCCCAGGCCATGACGTAGCGCCCTTGCGCGCTGTCGAGCCAGCTCTCCATGCCGCTTATTGACATTTATCCCACTTCTTCCACAATCGCACGATGTTCGACGTCATTGCCGTTCCGGCCTTCAAGGATAACTACATCTGGCTATTGCGCAAGGGTCGGCTTGCCGTCGCCGTCGATCCGGGCGACGCGGCGCCGGTCGAGGCCGCGCTCGAGCGCGAGGCGCTTGAACTTGCCGCGATCCTGATCACGCACCACCATGCCGATCACCAGGGCGGCGTCGCCGGCCTCGTGCGCGATCGTGCGCTGCCCGTGTTCGGCCCGGCGTCGGAGTCTATCACAGCGCTGACGCATCCCTTGCGCGGCGGCGAGACCTTCGCGCTCGAGGCGATCGACGCGCAGTTCAGCGTGCTCGCGATCCCCGGGCACACGCTCGGCCACCTCGCGTACGTGACCGACAGTTCGCTGTTTTGCGGCGACACGCTTTTCGCGGGCGGCTGCGGGCGGATTTTCGAAGGCAGCCCGGCGCAGATGTACGGCTCGCTCGCGCGCCTTGCGAGCTTGCCCGGCGCAACGGCCGGTTACTGCGGCCACGAGTACACGGCGGCAAATTTGCGCTTCGCGCTCGCCGTCGAACCGGGCAATGCTGCCCTGCAGCAGCGCGCGAAGGACGTCGCCGCGGCGCGTGCTCGCGGCGAAGCGACCGTGCCTTTCACGCTCGCGCTCGAACTTGCAACGAATCCCTTCCTGCGCTGCGCCGTCTCCGAGGTGGTCGCTTCGGCGCGGCGCGAAGGCGCGCGCGCAGACGATGCGCTCTCGGTGTTCACCGCGCTGCGCGAGTGGAAGAACCGCTTCTAGGCGGCGAGGCGCAAGGCGCTTGCGATGCAATGCGCTCCGCGATGCACGGATCGGTGCAAGACGCTGCGCCATGCACGGATCGGTGCAATGCCCTTCGGTTGATGCCCGGATCGGTGCAATGCCCTTCGGTTATCGCACCCGATAACTTTCTCCGGGGCTATGCGCTCTGGGCGAGGGCGGCTGCGGGGCGGGTCTGGCGGGCGCGGCGCAGCGTCTCGATGACCTTGGCCGAATTGAAGGGCTTGACGATGAAACCGCCGGCGCCGCGCTTGATCGATTCCTGGACGTTGGCGAAGCTCGGATTGCCGGTGACCATGACGACGATCGTCGCAGGAAAGCGCGTCTTGATTTCCTGCAGGGTTTCCAGGCCGTCCATCTCGGGCATCATCACGTCGAGGAAGACGACCGCCGGTTGCAGGCGCTCGATCATCTCGAGCGCGACGAGCCCGTTGCGGGCTTCGCCGATCACCTCGTAGTCCTCGTTGCGCAGGATGCCGCGCAGCAGCGAGCGCATCAGGTCGTTGTCATCGACGATCAGGACGCTCAGCGCTCGTGACATGCGGAATCTTCCTCTTCAAGGTCGAGCGACGTCGTCTGGCAGACGCAGTTGCGGCCGGCGCTCTTGGCGCGGTAGAGCGCGCGATCGGCGGCGCCGACGATGTCGTTGGGGTCGGTTTCGGGCATTGCCACCGCCGAGGCGACGCCGAAGCTCGCGGTGACGTGCGCAAAAGGCGTTCCGGGATGTTCAATGCGCATGTTGCTGACCGCCTTGCGCATCTGTTCGGCGACGACGGTGGCGCCGGCGAGCGTCGTCCCCGGCAGGACCGCGACGAATTCCTCGCCGCCGTAGCGGGCGAGCAGGTCGCCGCCCCGGTCCATCGTCTGCAGCAGGGTCTGCGCGAGCAGGCGCAGGCATTCGTCGCCGCTCTGATGGCCGTAGCTGTCGTTGTAGAGCTTGAAGAAATCGATGTCGCACATCAGCACGGCGAGTTCCTCGCCCTGGCGCATCGCGCGTCGCCATTCGCGCGCCAGCACTTCGTCGAAGTGGCGGCGGTTGGCGATGCCGGTGAGGCCGTCGAGCGAAGTCAGCCGCTTGAGTTCCTGGTTGGCGGCGTCGAGCTTGCGCGTCAGCACGAGCAGCGAATCGCGCATCTCGATGATGCGCTGCATGGCGCGGATCTTCGCGCCGAGAACGATCTGGCTGATCGGTTTGAGCAGGTAGTCGTCGCCGCCGGCGCTGATCGCGCGCTCGATGTCCTCGTCCTTGGCAACCGAACTGAGGAAAATGATTGGCGTCCATTCGCCGGGCGGTTCGAGGCGTCGGATCTGGCGGGCGACGTCGTAACCGTCGAGGTCGGGCATGATGACGTCGAGCAGGATGAGGTCGGGGCGCTCTTGCAGAAAAAGTTCGATGCCGCCCCGGCCCGTCGGCGCCGGGATTGGCGTGATTCCCATCTTGCGAATATGGTCGCAAAGGAGCTTCAGGCTGCTCTTGCTGTCTTCGATGACGAGAGTTCTCACCTGGGATCGACCTTTGGCGTAGAGGGCAGATTGCGTGACATTTTAGCGCTATTGCGCGGTGAATACCTCGAGACTTCGACCCTTGCGCTCGCCAAGGCTTGACTTTGCGGGCGCGGGCACCAAAACTTCGCCTGCGATGAACAGCGATCAAGCCGACATGATAAAAAACAGCCTGAGGCGCGCCTGGCCGCGCCTGAGAAAGATCGGACTTGCCGTCCTCGTCGGCGTCGCCGCGCTCGGCCTGCTCGGTTTTTTCGCGGCACCGCCGCTCGTCAAATCGCTGCTCGCCGACAAGCTCGGCGCGGCGCTGCACCGGCCGGTCAGCATCGAAAAGTTGAGCATCAACCCCTATGCGCTGTCGCTGACCGTCGAGGGCCTCGCCGTCAAGGAAGCTTCGGGCGCACAGGATTTCTTGAGCTTCGAGCGCCTGCATCTTAATCTCGACGCGAGTTCGCTGCTGCGCTTCGCGCCGGTGATCGGCGAGGCGAGCCTCGTCAATCCGCGCATCACGATCGTCCGCTTCGCCGACCGGCGCTACAACTTTTCCGACCTTGTCGACGCATTCCTCGCGCAGCCAAAGAGCGAGGGCAAGCCGCTGTCCTTTGCGCTGCGAAACGTCAAGCTGAGCGGCGGCGCGATCGCTTTCGACGATCAGGCGCTCGCCGAAAAGCACCTGATCGACGAAATGACGATCGGCGTTCCCTTCGCCTCGAACATTGGCGAGGCGAGCGAAGGTTTCGTCGAGCCGCTGTTTTCGGCGCGGGTCGATGGCGCGACCTTCGCCGTCAAAGGCCGCAGCAAGCTCTTTGCAAGCTCGCGCGAGAGCGAGATCACGCTCGCGCTCGACCGTCTGGAGCTTGCCAAATACGTCGATTATCTGCCGCTCAAGCTGCCTGTGAAGCTCGCTTCGGGCGCGCTCGACATCGACCTCAAGATCGCCTTTCGCCAGGAGAAGGACCAGCCTTCGACGCTTGCCGTCTCGGGCAAGGCCGACCTTAACGACCTCAAAATCACCGAAGCTTCCGGCGCGCCGCTCGTCTCGGCAAAGGCGATCGGGCTGGCGCTGGCAGAGGCGGATCTGCTCGCGCGCAAGATTTTCGTCGAACGCCTGCGTATCGATACCCCGGTCATCGATGGCCGCGTCGATCGCAAGGGCCTCGTCAGCTGGGCCGAGTTCGTCGCTGCCGTGCAAGGCGCCGGCGAGGCGCCGAAGGCTTCAGCCGCCGCAGCGCCGCTCGCGCAGACGCCCTGGCAGTGGTCGATTGGCGAGATCGAGGTGGCGCGCGGGCAGCTGCGCTGGCTCGACGAATCGGGCGCCGACGGCTTTTCCGCGAGCGTCGATGCGATCGATCTGAACATGAAGAAGCTGGGCAGCACGGGGGAGGCCGCCGACTTCACGCTGGGCGCGAAAATCGCGGCGGGCGACGCGCTCAAGGTCGAGGCGATTGCGCTCAAGGGCGGCCGGCTCGATCTTGCGAAGAAGGAACTGACGATCGGCGAGGCCTCGCTGCGCGGCGCGCGCAGCGCTTTCCGGCGCAGCGAAGGCGGCAGTATCGAATGGCTCAGGATGCCGGTGCAAGCAGCGGCGCAGGGCGAGGCGGCGGAGCCCGCGCCGCCGTGGAAAGTCGTCGTCGACAAAGTCATCGGCGAGGCGATCAGCCTGCGCTTCGAAGACCGGACGGTCGCCCCGGCGGCGCTGCAGGCGATCGACGACCTCGGTTTTGAAGCGACTCATCTTTCGAGCCTGCCCGGCGAGACGGCGCAGCTTGCCGCGCGCTTCAATGTCAACGGCAAGGGCTCGGTCGCCATCGGTGGCAGCGTCAAGGCTCAGCCGCTTGCCGCCGATCTCAGGCTCGACCTCAAACGCATCGAAATCCTGCCGCTGCAGCCGTATTTCGCGCAGAAGCTCAACATCGCCGTGACGCGCGGGCAGGCGAACCTGAGCGGCACGCTGCAGCTTGCCGCGGCGGCGCCGCCATCGGCCGGGAAAACGAGCGTGGAGGGCGCAAGCGAGGCCCTGCTGCCGGGTTTTGCCGGCGCTTTCAACGGACAGGCGAGCATCGTCGATTTCTACGCCGTCGACAAGATCGAAGCGGCCGATTTCCTGCGCTGGAAATCCTTGCGCGTGGACAAGATCGGCATTCGCCTCGCGCCCGATGCGATCACGGTCGGCGACGTCGCGCTCGCCGATTTCTTCGCCCGCGTCGTCGTCAGCGCCGCAGGCCAGCTCAATCTCATGCACATCGTTCGCAGCGCGGACGCGGGCGCCGCTTCGGTCGTCGCGCAGACGCCCGAGCAGGCCGCCGCGACGCAGGCAGAGAAAGCGGCGAAGGAGGCGAAGGAGGCGAACGTTGCGGGTGCCGGCAAGGCGAGCGCGCCGCTGCCGGAAAAGCCGCGCAGCTTGATGCCGATCCGCGTCGCCCGGATCGGGCTCACGAACGGCAGCGTGCGCTTTACCGACAACTTCGTGAAGCCCAATTATTCGGCGAGCTTCAGGGATATCGCCGGCAGTGTCAGCGGCCTCTCGTCCGAACCGGGAACGGTCGCCGCGCTTGAACTTGCCGGCAATTACGACACCGCGCCGCTCAAGCTCACGGCCAGCATCAACCCGCTCTCGGCCAAGCCCTATCTTGACCTGCAGGCCGACGTCAAGGGCGTCGAGATGACCGCTTTTTCGGCGTACTCGGGAAAGTACGCGGGTTATGCGATCGAAAAAGGCAAGCTCTCGCTCTTTGTCAAGTACAAGATCGAGAACGACATCCTCACCGCCGAGAACCGCGTCTTCCTCGACCAGCTGACCTTCGGCGATCCCGTCGACAGTCCCGACGCGACCAAGCTGCCGGTGCGGCTGGCCGTCTCGCTGCTGAAGAACCGCAACGGCGAGATCGATTTGAACCTGCCGATTTCGGGCTCGCTCAACGACCCGCAGTTCAGCGTTGGCGGCCTCATCATCAAAGTCATCGTCAATCTTTTCGTGAAGGCGGTAACCTCGCCTTTCGCGCTGATCGGGTCGATGTTCGGCGGCGGCGAGGAGCTTTCGACGGTCGATTTCGACGCCGGCCGCGCCACGGTCTTGCCCGCTGCCGAAAAGCGCCTCGAGACGCTCGCCAGGGCGCTCATCGACCGCCCGGCGCTGCGCCTCGAAGTCGAAGGCCGCTACGACGCCGAGCGCGACCCCGACGGCCTCAAGAAGGCAAGGCTCGAGCGCAAGCTCAGAGCGCTCAAGCGCGAAGATCTGGCGAAGAGCGGCGGCGCGAGCGAGGGCGAGGGCGCCGGGGCGGCGCTCGCGATCAGCGCGCAGGAATACCCGGCGCTCCTCGAGCGCGCGTACAAGAACGAAAAGTTCGCCAAGCCGCGCAACGTGATCGGTCTGGCCAAGTCGCTGCCCGTTGCCGAGATGGAAGCGCTGATGCTCGCCAATTCGCCGGTCGAGCCCGACGATTTGCGCGAACTCGGCGAACGGCGCGCCAAAGCCGTCCGTGAATGGCTGCTCGCGCACGAAGTGCCGGCCGAGCGCGTTTTCCTGCTGCCCGCCAAGGCGGCCCAGGGCGAGGGCAAGAGCGAAAGCGGCAGCCGCGTCGACTTTGCGCTCAAGTAGGGGTCTTAGGCGCAGATGACCGACGCCACGCCTTACGCCCTCGCGGCGCTCATCGTTCTTGCCGTTGTTAACGTCCTCGTCGCGCTCGCCGGCCTCTTCATGCTGCGCACGGCGCGCACGAGCGAGGCGCTCGACCCGTCCTTCCGTGCGCTCGAGGCGGGCCTCGAGCGCGTCGAACGCGAACTGCGCGGCGAGATCGCGCGCGGCCGCCGGGAAGCAGCGAGCACCGCGCGCGGCGACCGCGACGAGCAGGCGCAGGGGCTCGCCCGCTTCGCCCAGCAGTTCGCCTCGCAGGTCGCCCAGCTCGGCGTCGTCCAGGGCCAGCAGCTCGAGGCTTTCGCGCACCAGCTCGCGCGCCTCACGCAGAGCAACGAGCAGCGCTTCGAGCAACTGCGGCTCGCCCTCGACCTGCGCCTGGCGGCAATCCAGGCCGACAACGCCACTCAGCTCGAAGAGATGCGCAGGACCGTCGACGAGAAACTGCACGCAACGCTCGAGCAGCGCCTCGGCGAGTCTTTCCGGCTGGTCAGCGAACGCCTCGAGCTGGTGCACCGGGGCCTTGGCGAAATGCAGACGCTCGCCGCCGGCGTCGGCGACCTCAAGAAAGTGCTGACCAACGTCAAGACGCGCGGGACCTGGGGCGAAGTCCAGCTCGACGCGCTGCTCGAACAGCTCCTGACTGCCGAGCAGTACGAGAAGAACGTCGTCACGCGCGGGCAGGGCAACGAGCGCGTCGAGTTCGCGATCCGCCTGCCCGGCCGCGAAATGGGCGGGCACGACAAGCGGCCGGTGTGGCTGCCGATCGACGCCAAGTTTCCGCTCGAGGACTACCAGCGCCTCGTCGAAGCGCAGGACAACGCCGACCCGATCGCCGTCGAGATCGCCGCCAAGGCGCTCGAGATGCGGCTGCGCGACGAGGCGAGGAAGATCCGCGACAAGTACGTCGAACCGCCTTATACGACCGATTTTGCGATCCTCTATCTGCCCACCGAAGGCCTCTACGCCGAAGCCCTGCGCCGCCCGGGCCTCGCCGACGGCCTGCAGGGCGAGTTTCGCGTCAGCCTCGCCGGACCGACGACGCTCTCGGCGCTCCTCAACAGCCTGCAGATGGGTTTTCGCACGCTCGCGATCGAGCAGCGATCATCCGAAGTCTGGGGCATCCTCGGCGCGGTCAAGACCGAGTTCGGCAGATTCGGAGAAGCGCTCGAAGCGACGAGGAAGAAGCTCGAGCAGGCGACGAAAAGCATTGAGGCCGCGGGAACGCGGACGCGGCAGATCGAACGCAAGCTGAAGGCGGTCGAAGCGCTGCCGCTTGGCGAAGCGCAGGCGCGGCTTGGCAGCCTCGCCGAAATCGAGCCCGACCTGCCCGAGCCTGAAGCTGCGCCAGCGCCAGATGCATTGAAACCGGTTGGCCCTGCACAGGAAGACAATTGAGAAAACTTGCCGCCGCTTTCCGCGCGACGACTTACCGCGTCGAGACCGGCGAGCTGCGCTTCGATCTGCGCATCGGCGCTCGTCACCCGGGATTCGACGACTTTCTGCGCACGCTGGGAGCGGCGGCGGGAAAAGGCTGGGCGATCGTCACCGCGGTCAATCCCGGCGCCCGGCGCGGCGGCGACAGCAGCGCTGAGGGCGAGAACGTGGCGCGCCAGGCGGCGCTCGTTCGCCGTGTTCGCGACCTCGCCTTGCGCGTGCTGCCGGCGTGCAATCTTGCCGACCGCGGCGACTGGCCGGCGGAACCGGCCTTGCTCCTCGTCGGCATCGGCGAAAGGCAGGCGCGCGAGCTCGCCGCGGAATTTGCTCAGAGCGCTTGCGTTTGTGGCAAGATCGGGAGCGCGGCCCGGCTCATCTGGTGTTCGTCCGCGGCGGCCGATCAGGGCCTGGCGGCGGAAAGTCGGGCTCAGGGCAAGCATCCATAGGCAAGCGTGCCTCGGGGCAGGGAGCAGGCGGGTGAACATGGGCAGGAAGATCGGGCGCTTCGAGATCGAACGAGAGCTCGGGCGTGGCGTGCAGAGCGTCGTCTATCTCGCGCGAGATCCGCACCTCGAGCGCGAGGTGGCGATCAAGACGCTGCATTTCGCGCAGGCGGCGGCGCAGAACAACTCGCAGCTTCTCGCCGAGGCGCGCATGGTGAGCCAGCTTCGCCATCCGAACATCGTGCCGATTTTTGAGGCCGGCGAAGAGGACGGCGACGTCTATCTCGTCTTCGAATTCGTCGCCGGCGAAAATCTCGGCGACTGGCTGAGGAAGAAGGGCGCGCAGACCCCGGTCAGGGCGATCGAGCTCATCGGACCGGTGCTCGACGCGATCGCGCACGCGCATGCCTCCGGCATCATCCATCGGGACCTCAAACCGAGCAACATCATCGTCGCGAGCGACGGCACGGCGCGAGTCATGGATTTCGGCATCGCCGCGCGCGCCGAAGCGGCCGCGGACAGCGGCCGGGCGCTGATGGGAACGCCGTGCTACATGGCGCCCGAGTACATCCTGCGCCGCGAGAGCGGCGCCTGCAGCGACGTCTTTTCGGCGGGCCTGATTCTCCTTGAGCTGATCACCGGCAAGCGCGCGGCGAGCGGCGAGACGATACAGGAAGTCATGCAGAAGATCGCGAGCACGGACATCCGCCTGCCCAGGGAAGTCGAAGCTGGCTTGCCGGAGGCGCTCGTCGCCATCCTCTACAAGGCCGTCGCGCGCGACCCGGCGCAGCGCTTCGCCTCGGCGCTGCATCTGCGCGCGGCGCTCGACGCCTATCTCGCGCCGCCACCGCCGCTCGCCTCGGAGGAGGGCAAGCAGGGCACGATCGACTTCCTGCTCCGCCGCATGCGCCACAAGAGCGATTTTCCGGCGCTCTCCGAATCGGTAAGCACGATCAACCGCATCACCGCATCGGACCGCGAAAGCATCGCCAACCTTTCTGGCTCGATCCTCAAGGACTTTTCGCTGACCAACAAGATCCTGCGCCTCGTGAACTCGGTCTACTACCGGCAGGCCGGCGGCGGCAACATCAGCACGATCTCGCGCGCCGTCCTCGTCCTCGGTTTCGACGCGCTGCGCAATATCGCGATCACGGTCATGCTCTTCGAGCACCTGCGCAACAAGGCCAACGCCAATCACCTCAAGGAGGAGTTCCTGCGCGCCAACCTCGCCGGCATCCTCGCCCGCGACATCGGCGAGAAATCATCGCTGCGCGAGCTCGAGCAGGTCTTCATCTGCTCGATGTTCCACAACCTCGGCCGATTGCTCAGTCAGTTCTACTTTCCCGACGAGAGCGAGGAGATCCGGCGCCTGATCGAGCAGGAGCACGCCGAGGAGGCGGCGGCGATCCAGGTGCTCGGGATTTCCTTCGAGGACTTGGGCGTCGGCATCGCGCAGACCTGGGGTTTCCCCAAGCTCATCGTCAACAGCATGCGCAAGCTCGCGCCCGGGCCGGTGCGCAAGGCGCACACGAGCGACGAGCAGTTGCGCGTGCTCTCGGCCTTCTCGAACGAGCTGTGCGCGATGATCTCCGAATCCGATTCCGGCGAGCGGCAAAAGGAGCTGCGCAAGGTCAAGCTGCGCTATGCCGAGAGCATCGCGCTCAGCGAGCAGGCCTTGCGCGAAACCATGGAAGAATCGTTTCAGGAAGTCGCCCAGTTCGCTTCGGTGATCGGCATCAGCCTCAAGCAGTCGGCTTTCGGGCAGCGCGTGCGCAGCTGGAGCGAACAGCCCGCCGCGGTCGCCGCCGCCGAAGCCGCCGCGGCGACCGTGGTCATCGCCGACAGCGCCGAGACCGTCCTCTCCGACGTCGTGCCTGCCGGCGCGCCGGGCAGCCCGGCGAGCGCGGACGAAGGCACGCTGCCCGAAGTGGGCAACTCGGAAGTCATCCTGATGGCCGGCATTCAGGACATCAGCAATACGCTCGTCGAGGAATTCAAGCTCAACGACCTCTTGCGCATCATTCTCGAAACCATGTATCGCGCCAAGGGCTTCAAGCGCGTCGTCCTGTGTTTTCGCGATGCCAAGAGCAACACGATGCTCGGCCGCTTCGGCTTCGGCGCCGACGCGCAGGAGGTCAGCCGTCGCTTCAACTTCCCGCTCGCCTTCACCCCCGACATCTTTCATGCGGCGCTCTCGAAAGGCGTCGATATCCTGATCAGCGACACGCACGACCCGCAGATCGCAACGCGCATCCCCGACTGGTACCGCAAGGGCGTGAACGCAGGGACCTTCGTCATCTTCCCGCTGTGCATCCGCAACAACCCGCTGGCGCTGATCTACGCCGATTGCGAGCGCGCCGGCGAAATCGAGATCAGCGAAAAGGAGCTCTCGCTCCTGCGCACCTTGCGCAATCAGGCGGTGCTGGCCATCAAGCAGTCGGGGTAGAGGGCCGGCCCTTCACCAAAGACGCCACCAGGGCTCTTTGCGCTCCAACCCCCTGGTGTAATAGACGCTGTTCGGATAGTTCTTGCGCATGACGCGCTCGGCATCGTCGCGCAAGTCGTTCAAGCCGATCAGGTCGTAGGCCTTGACCATGATGAAGAGCGCCTCCTCGGTCGCCGGCGCTTCCGGGTAGTTCTTCAGCGCGTACTGCGAGCGATTGACCGCGGCGACGTAGGCGCCGCGTTTCATGTAATAGCGCGCCACATGCACTTCCAGCGAGGCGAGCGAGTTGACGAGGTATTTCATGCGCAGGATCGCGTCGGGCGTGTACTTGCTGTCCGGATAGCGCGGGACGAGGTCGCGGAAAGCGTCGAAGGATTCGCGCGCGCCTTTCGGGTCGCGTTCGGTCATGTCCTGCTGGCTGACCTGGCCGAGGAGCCCGAGGTCCTCGTTGAAGTTGATCAGCCCGCGCAGGTAGAAGACGTAATCGACGTTCGGGTGATTGGGGTGCAGCTTGATGAAGCGCTCGCAGGCGGCGATCGCCGACGGGACGTCATTCGCTTTCCAGTAGGCGTAGGCGATGTCGATCTGCGCCTGCTGCGCAAAGCTGCCGTAGGGGTAGCGCGATTCGAGCTTCTCGAAGTATTTGATCGCGGTCTCGTAGCCGCCGTCGGTCATGTTCTGCTTGGCTTCCGAGTAGAGCCGCTGCGCCGACCAGCCGACCGTCTCGTCCTTGACTTCCGGCAGCAGCCCGCAACCGCCGGCGAGCATGGCGAGGAAAAGCGCCGCGATAACCGCTAAACTACGCATGATGAAAATTCCACAGAAGAAAGTCGATTTGCCGCCAACCGGCAACAGCGACGAGCGCCCAGATTATAGCGCATGCATGAGCCTCAAGGTCCCGGCCGACTGTGGCGGTCTGCGTCTCGACCAGGTGCTCGCGCAGCTGCGCCCCGAGCACTCGCGTTCGCGCCTGCAGAACTGGATTCGCGAAGGCCGCGTCAGCGTCGGCGGGCAGCCGGCGAGCGAACCGAAGCAGAAGCTCTGGGGCGGCGAGACGATCAGCATCGTCGATGCGCCCGACGCGTACGCGCAGGACGCCGCTGCCGAAGACATCGCGCTCAACATCGTGCATGAAGACGAGAGCCTGATCGTGCTCGACAAGCAGGCCGGCCTCGTCGTTCATCCGGGCAGCGGCAACCGCAGCGGCACGCTGCTCAACGCCTTGCTCTTCCACGCGCCCTCGCTTGCCGCGGTGCCGCGCGCCGGCATCGTGCATCGCCTCGACAAGGATACCAGCGGGCTGATGGTCGTCGCCAAGACGCTCGCCGCGCAGACCGACCTCGTGCGCCAGATGCAGGCGAGGACCGTCAAGCGTTACTACCAGGCGCTCGTGCGCGGGCAGCTCGAACGCGGCGGCAGCGTCGACGCGCCGATCGGCCGCCATCCGACGCAAAGAACGAAAATGGCGGTCGTCAAGACCGGCAAACCGGCGCGCACGCATTACCGCGTCGTCGAGCGCTTCGTCGATTGCACGCTCGTTGAGTGCGCGCTTGAAACCGGGCGCACGCACCAGATCCGCGTGCACCTGACTTCGCTTGGCCATCCGCTCGTCGGCGATCAAGTCTATGGCGGCGCGACGAGCCGCGTCCCGGCCGGGCCAGCCTTCCACCGCCAGGCGCTGCACGCGCGCCGGCTCGGGCTCGTGCATCCGGGCAGCGGCAAGGCGATGCTCTGGAAATCGAACATGCCTCCTGACATGGAGCAACTGATCGCGGGCGCGCGCCTGCAGGCGCTCGAAGCGCAGGCGCTCGCGCAAGCGGGCGAGGATGAGTGGGAGGCGCTTGACGAGCAGGATGAAGACGGCGGCCCGCAGGTCATCTACGCCTACGGCGAAGAAAGTGAAGACTTCGAAGACCTGGACGAGGACGATGACCGCGAGTGAGCCGCGCGCGCCGGACGAGCGCTGGATCACGCCCGACTGGCAAGCGCCGCGCGCGGTGCGCAGCCTGATCACGACTCGCGCCGGCGGCCACAGCGCCGGCGTCTATGCGAGCCTCAACCTCGGCGATCACGTCGGCGACGCGCCTGAAGCGGTTGCCGCAAATCGCGCGCGCGTGCGCGCCGCGGTCGGCGCCGAACCCGTCTGGATGCAGCAGGTGCACGGAACGCGCGTCATTGACGCGGGCAGCTTCCGCACCTCTCGCGAAGACGCTTGCGCGGTCGCAGCGCCGACTGCCGATGCGGCTTTCGCGCGTCTTCCCGGAGCCGTTTGCACGGTGATGACCGCCGACTGCCTGCCCGTGCTTTTCTGCGACGACGCGGCAAGCGTCGTCGCCGTCGCCCACGCCGGCTGGCGCGGCCTGCTTGCCGGCGTCCTCGAAGCTACGATTGCCGCGACCGGCGTCGAGGGCAGGCAGCTCATGGCCTACCTCGGCCCGGCGATCGGCCCGACCGCTTTCGAAGTCGGTGACGAGGTGCGCTCGGCTTTCGTCGCCGCCGATGCGCGCGCGGCAAGCGCCTTCGCGGCCAATCCGCAGGCGCCGGGGAAGTGGTTTGCCGACCTTTATCTGCTCGCGCGAGAGCGTCTCGCCGGGCGCGGCGTCGAGCGCGTGTGCGGCGGTTCGCTGTGCACCTTTGCCGACGCCGATCGCTTCTTTTCCTATCGCCGCGACGGTCGCACCGGACGCATGGCGGCGATGATCTGGCTCGACCGCTCCTGAAGCGCGGCCGTCGCTATCCTCACCACTCTGCCCGGACCCGCATGACTGCCCGAACGATGGCCACGACCTACGACCGCCTGCCGCCGCAGGGGCTCATCCTGCTCGCCGCGCTCTCGCTGTTCTGGGGGCTCAACTGGACGGTGATGAAAGTCGTCCTCACCGAATTGCCGCCGCTTTCTTTTCGCTGCTGCTGCCTGCTTTGCGGGGGCGCCGGGCTGCTCGCGATTGCGGCGGCGCGAGGAGAGAGCATTGCCGTTCCGGCCGGCTCCTGGCGGCGCCTCATGGGGCTGTCGCTCTTCAATATCGCCGGCTGGAACGTCTTTGCGATCTACGGCGTGATGCTGCTGCCCTCGGGACGCGCGGCGCTGCTCGGCTATACGATGCCGCTGTGGGGCTCTCTGCTCTCGGTCTGGCTGCTCGGCGATCGCCTGACGCGACCGCGCGTCTTCGCGCTCGCGCTCGGCCTTGCGGGAATCGTCGTGCTCATGGGCGGCAGTCTCGAGGGCATGCTGCAGGCGCCGGTCGGCGTCGCCTGCATGCTCGGCGCGGCTTCGAGCTGGGCGCTCGGCATCGTGCTGCTCAAGCGCTGGCAGATCCCCATGCCGACGATGGCGCTGACCGGGTGGACGATGCTGCTCGCCGGCATTCCGATTCTCGCCTTCGCGCTGCCGCTCGAGAGTTCGCGCCTCGTCATGCCGAGCTTCTGGCCGGCTTTCGGCCTTTTCTACAACGTCTTCATCGCCTTCATGTTCTGCTATTGGGCCTGGAACCGCATCGTGCTGATGGTGCCGGTCGCGGTCTCTTCGCTCTCCTCGCTGACGACGCCGCTGATCGGCGTCCTCTCCGGCATCGTCTTTCTCGGCGAAGCCCTCGGCTGGCGCGAAATCGTCGCGGCCGTGCTCATCCTCGCCGCGGTCGGAACGGTGACGGTGAAGCGTTAGGCACACACCAGACGGTCGCTTGCGGGCGACCGGCGGTAGGCGGCGGGAGAAGCGCGCCTGCTAGAATTCCGACTCCCGCAAAACCGCCGAGAGCCGCTCCATATTGGGATTCCGAAGAATCCTTTAGACGCGGGCTGCGAGCCTGTCGACCCCCTGGAGAAGCATGAAAACCCTCACCATCGCGCACCGTATCGTCCTGATGATCGCTGCCTCGGTCACCGCCTTGCTGCTCGTCGGCGGCGTCGGCCTGTACGTCTCGAAATCGCAGACCGACAGCATTCGCCTGATCACCGAGGACAGCATCGCCGGCATCGTCACGCTGAGCGAGGCCCGGCAGGCTTTCATGCAGCTGCGCGTCGCGGTTTATCCGCATCTCTTGAACGCCGACGCGGCGGCGAAAAAGGACGCCGAGGAGAAAATCGAGGCGAATCAGAAAGAGACGCTGCGCCTGCTCAAGGACTACGAAAAGTTCATCGCCGCCGGCGACGACGAGGACCGCAAACACCTCGCCGCCGATCTTGCCAGCCTGCAGACTTATTTCACCAAGCTGCACAACGAGTTGCTGCCGAAGTCACGCAAGAACGAGCCGGACGAAGAACGCAGCCGCATCCTGGGAGAAGTCGCGGCGCTCAGCGTCGCCGCGCGCGAAATGCTCGACAAGCACGTCGAGTTCAACCGGCGGCAAGCCGATGTACACGCCAGGGCGGCGCTTGCAAGTTCCGAGCAAGGCAATCTGATTTCGCTCGCGGCCATCGCCGCCGGCGTCCTGGCGATCGCCGCGCTGGGTTTCTTCATGCTGCGCAATATCCGCCGTTCGCTGCGCGAGATCGGCACGATGGTCAGCGAAGTCGAAAACAGTCTCGATTTTACCGTGCGCGCTCGCGTCACCCAGAACGACGAGATCGGCCAGGCGACGGCGGCCTTGAACCGCCTGCTCGACAAGCTGCAGGGCAACCTGCGCTCCTTCGCCGAAGGCGCGCACTCGGTGGCAAGTTCGGCCAACCTGATGGCGACGACCTCCGGGCAGGTGGCCACCGCCTCGCACGAGCAGAGCACGGCGGCATCCGACATGGCGGCCACCGTCGAGGAAATGACCGTCAGCATCAATCACGTCGCCGATCGCGCGCTCGAAGCCAACCGCCTGTCGAGCGCCTCGGGGCAACTCGCCTCCGCCGGCGAGGCGATCATCGAGCGCACCGTGCACGACATCCAGGATATCGCGGCGACGGTCAATGAGGCCGCCGGGCTGATTCGCGGCCTCGAACAGCACAGCCAGCAGATCGCCAACGTCGTCCTCGTCATCAAGGAAGTCGCCGAACAGACCAACCTGCTCGCGCTCAACGCGGCGATCGAGGCGGCGCGCGCGGGCGAGCAGGGCCGGGGTTTCGCGGTCGTCGCCGACGAGGTGAGGAAACTCGCCGAACGCACGGCGATCTCGACGACGCAGATCGCCGGCACCATAGACGCGATGCGCGTCGGCGCCAGCAATGCGGTGGCGAGCATGGAGGGCGTCGTGGTCAAGGTCGGCAAGGGCGTCGACAGCGCCCAGGAGGCCAACCTTTCGATCAAGCAGATCGTCGAGGGCAGTCGCGACGCCGTCGCGATGGTCGATGAAATTACCGCGGCGATCCGCGAGCAGGGCTCGGCGACGAACAACATCGCGACGCAGGTCGAGCGCATCGCGCAGATGTCCGACGAGAGCAGCGCCGCGGCCGGCAACAGTTCCGACGCCGCGCGCGACCTCGACCGGCTGGCGACGGAGATGCAGCACATCATTGGCGCATATCGGCTCTGAGCGCTGCCAAGGCGTCCGCGCCGGCGGCCGGCGCCGCGCACAAAATAAACCGTTGGCATACTCCGGCCGAGCTGCTAAGATGTGCCCACAAAACCGTCGGGGATACCGGCAAAAATCAGGGAGGCTGCATGAACAAGCTCACGATCCTGAGATCGCCCGTCGCATCGCCTTGCCTGCGGCAAAGCCAAGCCTCGTGACGCGATGAAGATTCCCGAGCACTCGAGCAGCCCCGCGATGCAGCGCGTCCTCGCCCTGCTGCAGCGGCAGGGCAACATGGCAGTCAGCGACATCGCCGCTGAAGCTTTCGTCGGCGTCACCACGCTCGCCTGTGGCGGTTATCTTCGTACGCTCAAGGCGCGAAGGCTGATCTACATCAGCGGCTGGCGCAAGGTGCATGGGCGTTTTGCGACGCCGCTCTACAGCTGCGGCGACCTTCCCGACATCGCGCGGCCACGCATCGACGAGACGAGTCGCGACGCACCGGGGATGCAGCGCATCGTCGCGACACTCGAGCGTTTCGGCGCGCTCGATTACCGGCAGATCGCCGAGTTCTCGGGCCTGTCGGTCAACACCGTGAAGAACAGCGGTTTTCTCGACGCGCTCATCGTTCAGCAACGCATCCACGTCGCCGGCTGGAAGCGTTCGACCAAGGGTCCGATGTCGGCGATCTACCGAGCCGGCCCCGGGGTCCCGGCTGCCCGCCCCGAGCCGCTGAGCGCGGCCGACAAGTGCCGCCGCCAGCGCCAGCGCGCCAGGATAATGGCGGCCGGCGACGGTATTGCCGCACAGATTGCCACCCTTGCAGCGGTGGTCGGCGGCTAGCTATCCCGGCGTCGGCCCTGACCTCGGCGATTTCGCGCCGCAAGAGCGCTTCCTTGAGAAAGGCGGCAGCGCAAGCGCCGAGTCAGAGTGCTTGGGCTCAAGAACAGGCCGGCCGTCTTACTCGCGCTGATAAGGCGGAAGCCGGGTGCCGCAATTCGCGCAGAAATTGTTCGTCGCCGGCTGGCCTTCGGCGAGGCACTCGGGGCAGGTGCGCGTCGTCACTTCCGGGCTGATCCGGCGCGCCGCGAATTCGGCGCTGACGATGCCGGTCGGCACGGCGAGCGTGCCCCAGCCCATCAGCATCATCAGCGAGGCGATCAGGCGCCCAAGATCGGTCTTCGGCGAAATGTCGCCAAAGCCGACCGTGGTGAGCGTCGTGATCGCCCAGTAGATGGCGACCGGAATGCTCGTATACCCGTTCTCCGGCCCTTCGACGACGTACATCAGCGTGCCCATGACGACGACCACGACGAGGACGAAGCTCAGGAAAACGGCGATCTTGCGTCGCGTCGCCAGAATGGCGTTGCCGAGTTCGGCAAACTCGCGCACGTAGGCGCCGAGCTTGAGGATGCGGAAAACGCGCAGCAGGCGCAGCACGCGCACGTCGATCAGCGCGCTGAGCCCCGGAACAAAGAGCGCGAAGTAGGTCGGCACGATGGCCAGGAGGTCGATCACCCCGAAGGCGCTGCGCGCATAGCGCGCCGGATGCCGCACGCAGAGCAGGCGAAGGACGTATTCGACGCTGAAGATGGCGGTGAAGAACCACTCGATCCAGGTCAGCCGGCCGCCCCAGCGCATATTGACCGTCGCCATGCTGTCGAGCATGACGACCACGACGCTGGCGACGATCAGCGCCAGCAGGGCGATATCGAAGGCGCGCCCGGCACGCGTGTCGGACTCGAAGATGATCGTGTAGAGACGCAGTCGCCAGCCCGCGCCGGGGCGGTTCTCGCGCTCCCGGGCGGCGGCCGATGTCGGAGTCATGATTGGCATGGGCGCATCTCCTCAGACGGGAGGTTAGCGTTGCGGGGCACTGCGGACCTTGATTGGGCGTTCATCATCCGAGCTCACCCCGACCAATACAACGTCATCGCGGCGAGCGCGAGATAACGTGCGAACTTGGCGAAAGTGACAATGCCCAGAAACGATCCGAAAGGCTCGTGCATCAGCCCGGCGGCCAAAGTCAGCGCATCGCCGATGATCGGCACCCAGCTCAGGAGCAAGGACCAGCGGCCATAACGGTGATACCAGCCGGCAGCCTTGCCGAGCGCGGCGGGCTTGATCGGAAACCAGCGTCTGTCCTGAAAACGCTCGATGTAGCGTCCCAGCCACCAGTTGATCGCCGATCCCGCCACATTGCCCACTGTCGCGACCGCGATCAGCCCCCAGGCCGGTTGCCGGCCGGCCACCAGCAAACCCGCCAGCATCAATTCGGACTGCGCGGGCAGCACGGTCGCGGCGAGCAGCGCGGCGGAAAACAGGCTAAAGTAAGTCGCAAGATCAAGCATCGCGTCATTGTCCCACAGGGCGCGAGCGGGAGCCGGGCCTGGCGACTCGTATTGGTGCTAACAAACTTCACACTGATCGCCTTGTTGCATGGGACAGGGAAGGGGACAGCATTACGCTTTCTCCCGAAGGAGCCAAGTACGTCGAGGAAGCATTGCTATTGGCCGCCCAACCTATCAGTCGACCGGACCATGGGCATAAAAAAGCCACGCAAGGCCGGTATTGCATTGGCGGCTTTTGGCGAAATCAGCGGCTCTTTCGAGTTTGGCGCGGGCGGGACGACACGAAGGCGCGCCGCGGATACAATCAGGTCATTTTTCGGCGCCCGGGCCAGGCCGCGGCGGAGGCAGCGATGCGAATTCTCGTCGTCGAAGACGAAGCGAAAACTGGAACCTACCTGCAGCAGGGGCTGATCGAGGCCGGTTTCGTCGTCGACCTTGCGACGACCGGCGACGATGGTTTGCACCTCGCGCTCACCGAGGCATTCGACCTCGCCATCCTCGACGTCATGCTGCCCGGCATCGATGGCTGGCAACTGCTGCAGCGGATCAGGCAGGCCGGCAAGGAGATGCCGGTGCTTTTCCTGACCGCGCGCGATGAGGTCGACGATCGCGTCAAGGGCTTTGAACTTGGCGCCGACGACTACCTCGTCAAGC
>CAZALA010000061.1:0-19463 GCA_964485725.1 uncultured Propionivibrio sp.
CCGGTGATGGGGGTGTTCAACAACCTCGTCCTGTTCGATCAGCACGTGCCGCAAAACAGCGCCAATACAATCCTGCCCGAGCTCGCCACCAGCTGGTCGTGGAACGAGGACGGCACCGAACTGACGTTCAAGCTCCGGCAAGGCGTCAAATGGCATGACGGCAAGCCGTTCACTTCGGCCGATATCAGATGCACCTGGGAGCTGCTGCAGGGCACGGCAAGCGACAAGCTGCGGCTCAACCCGCGCCTGCCGACGGCTGGGCCGGGGGTCGCGATCGACTACCGCTATCGCGACACGCTCTACCGGATCAGGGTGCGCCGCTCGGAGGCCGGCGATCGCCCCGATCAGGCCACCGGCATGCGCGTCAGCGTCGACGGCGCCGCGCAGGAGAGCAATCTCATCGCGCTAACCGACGACGGTCGCGAGCACGCCGTCGAAGTCGAGCTTGCGTAAGCTGCGAAGAACCCCTGTAGGAGCTCACCCAATTCATTGGGCGATTAGGCCTTGGCAGGGCTTACGCCGCATCGCCCGACAAGTCGGGCCCCTACAAAACCCGGCGGGTCGCCGGGTCCTGGCGGTAGAAGCGCACGAACTGCGCGTAAAGCGCCGGGTAGTCCTCGCGCAGGATCGCCGGCGTCTCGAAGAAGGCTTCGCTCATGACCGCGAAGAATTCGGCGGGACTCGTCGCGGCGTAATCGTCGAACCAGGTCTCCTCGCCGCGCGCCTCGGCTTCCTCGACGAGCTCGCAGAAATCGCCGTAAGCGGCATCCAGCGTCGCTTCCCACTCGTCGCGTGCTAGGCCCGGCGGCAGCGGCGGCCTGCCATCGGCTTCGCCGGAGAGCATGTCGAGCTTGTGCGCGAATTCGTGGATGTCGACGTTGTAGCCTTCGCCGGCGCCGGCCATCTGCGCGTCGTGCCACGAGATGAGGAGCGGGCCGCCGGCCCAGGCCTCGCCGGAAGCGACGTCGTCGTATTCGTGCACGACGCCGAACTCGTCCTCGACGACGCGCGGGATCACGAATTCGTCGGGGTAGACGACGATCCCGACCCAGCCGCGATAAGCCTCGAGACCGAGATTCAGGACGAGCAGGCAGCCTTGCGCGGCAATCGAGACGCACATCGCGTCGGTGACGACGAGGCCGCCGGCGCCCGAAAACTCCTTGCTCGCGAGAAAGGCTTCGCTGAGGCTTCTGAGTCGCGTCTTTTCCTCGTCGTCGAGCGCGGCGAGGAAGGGCAGCGCGTCTATCGTCTGCTGCCAGAGCGCATCGGGCAGCACCGCGACCTGGGGGCGCAGCCATTGGAAAAGTTTGCCGAGAGCCATTTGTTCAGCGTGCGATCGCCGTTCGGCGCGAGGTCGTCAGATATATTCCCGCAAAGATCAGGCCGATGCCGATCATATGATAAAGGCGCGGGATCTCGGCGAGGAAGATCGCCGAGAGCAGCGTCCCGAAAACCGGCATCAGGTGAATGAAAAGGCTCGCCTTGCTCGCGCCGACCTCGCCGACCGCGCGGTTGTAGAAAATATAGCCGAGAAAGGCAGGAAAGACGCCGACATAGGCGATTCCCGAGAGCGCCGCCGCGCTCAGCTGCAAATGTCTTCCGGAGTAAAGCTCGAAGGCATACGCCGGCGCCAGGACAATGAGGCCGACGAGAATCAGCGCCGAGAGCATCAGCATCGGCGCGACGCCGGCCGGTCGCCACTGCAGGCCGATCGTGTAGAAGGCCCAGACGACGACGGCGCCGAGCATCCACAGGTCGCCGACGTTGGGCGTGAGCGCGTAGAGCGTCGCGAGTTCGCCGCGCGCGACGATGGTGACGACGCCGGCAAAAGAGATGACGACGCCGAGCCACTCGCTGCGGTGCAGGCGTTTCTTGAGAAAGACCGAGGAGAGCGCGATCGTCGCGATCGGAATGAAGGAGTTGAGCAGCACGCCGTTCGTCGCCGAGGTGTGCTGCAAGGCGACGTAGGCGAGGGTGTTGAATCCGCCGACGCCGAGCAGGCCAAGCGCGAAGAGCGCGCGCCAGCCGCGCTTGAGCAGCGGCCATTGCGCGCGCAGATGCGGCAGCGCGAAAGGCAGGGTGAGCGCGAGCGCGATCGCCCAGCGCCAGAAGGCGAGCGACATCGGCGGCACCTCGTCGCGGATGGCGCGGCCGACGACCATATTGCCCGACCAGAAAAGCGCGGTCAGCGTGAGCAAGAGGTAAGGGTGGTGGAATCTTGCGAACATGCGCAACAGTCGATCAAAGCCTCGCATTATGCATGAGCCAAAACCGGCTGGGACTAAATTAAGGAAACACTGAATAAGCGGCAACAGCAGTGAACGATCGTCTTGTCCGGCTATCGGAGAAGCGGGATCGATCACAAGGGGTAAAACGACGAAACAGAGATGACACTTGCGGCGGCAAAAGGGATTCGAGAAGCCGCAGCGCGGAACGCGCAAGGCCGAGTTTGTGGCGCGCATGGAGAAGCTGGTGCCGTGGTCGGCGTTCTGCGCCTTGATCGCGCCGCCTTGCAAACGACCGCCTTTCGCGAACCGGCTGCATCACGAACTGCATTCCCGCCGCGAGATGGCATTCGTCCCGATCTTGGTGCGCCGTATCTTGATGCCAGCACCATCAGCGGGCGAGGTCGAGACGTTCGCAACTGCCCGAGGTCAGAGCTCGCAGGCTTGCCGACTCGCAGCGAAACGCAGCAAACACCGACATTGCGGCCGGCACGCGCGAGCGCAGAAGCTCGGTGGCCCAGCTCTTGCTTATGGCTCGTCGTCGGCAATTTCAACGAATTCAAATACTGACTAAAAGGGAGTCCACCATGCAGCGCGCGACGTTTTATCGCCTGACCCTCGCAATCGTCATCGCATCAACCCTCGGCGTCACCGCCGCAACTGCCAAGGATACGGTCAAGATCGCTTTCATCGGCCCGATCTCGGGCGGTGTTTCGCCCAACGGCGTCGGCGGGCGCAACTCGGCCGACCTCGCCGTGCGCCTGCGCAACAGCGATCCCAAGGCGAAGTACAACTACGAGCTTGTCGTCCTCGACGACGAATGCAAACCCAATGTCGGCGTTCAGGTTGCGACCAAAGCGGCGTCCGACAACAGCATCATCGCCGGAGTGACGCACTACTGTTCCGCAGTCGCCATGGGCGCGGTGGACATCTACCACAAGTTTGGCCTGCCGGTCGTCGTGTGGGGCGCCGTGCTGCCGGAAATCACTTACGGTGCCGACTACAAGGAAGTGCACCGCGTCAACGGCACAATGATCAATCAGAACGAAGTCGCCGCCAAATTCATGGCCGCTCAAGGGTACAAGAAGTGGGCGATCATTCACGACACGACCGATTACGGCAAAGGTCACAACAAGTATTTCAGCGACTACCTGAAGAAGAACGGCGGGCAGGTCCTGGGGACTTTCGGCGTCACCGCCGACCAGCAGGATTTCACTGCCGAGCTCACCAAGATCCGCGAGTTGAAGCCCGATGTGATTTATTTTGGCGGACTCACGCCGCTCGGCGTTCGCATTCGCAGCCAGATGGACAAGCTCGGCATCAAGGTCCAGTTCGAGGGGACTTCCGGGATCAAATCCGACGCGTTCATCGAAGGCCTCGGCAAGGATCTCGCCGAAGGCTCGTTGTCGTTCATCGAGGGTGCGCCGTGGGACAAGCTCGCGGGCGGCCTCACCTTCACTGCCAAATATGCGCAGGCGAAGTATGCCGAAGCCCCTGAAGCTTACGGCCCGTTCGCCTTTGCGGCGGCCGACCTGATCCTCGATGCGATCGAGAAGGTCGGCCCCAGCCGCAAAAAGGTTCGCGATCTGCTTAACGGGACCAAGGATGCCGACACAATCATCGGCAAGGTGACTTTCGACGACCACCGGCAAAACGTCGTTCCGCTGATCACGAAATATGTCGTTCAGGACGGCAAATGGGTCGTCTGGGAAGATAGCGAGTACGCAAAGGGCAAGCGCAAGCTGAAGGGTCTCTGATCGGTCCGAGCGGCCGGGGAATTCCCCGGCCAAAGTCTTCCCACGCCGGCTGAGGCTCGAAGCGACCGGCGTCGCCCTGGAATTGACATGTCCTTCGCCTTGATTACTCAGTATCTGCAAAACGGGCTGATGCTCGGAATGATCTACGCCATGGTCGCTGTCGGCTTCACGCTCTTCTTCGGCGTACTTGACGTGATCAAGTTTTCGCATGGTGACGTGCTGATGGTCGGCGCTTTCTCGGGGCTTGCAGCGTACGCCGGGATGCAGGCGATCGGCCTCACTTCGCCCTTCCTGCAACTTGTCGCCGTCTTGCTGGCGGCGACTGCGTCGATGGCCGTCCTCGGCGCCTTGATCGCGCGCTATCTCGTGCTGCCGTTGAGGAACGCGCCGCCGCTCAATACGCTGCTCGCGACGCTGATGCTCGGCACCGCATTGCGCGAGGCAGTGCGTCTCTTCTATCCGAACGGGTCGAATTCGAAGCCGTTTCCGCGCCTGCTGCCGACCGACGAATGGACGTTCGGCGGGCTCGTGTTGCGCGCCGATAACGCGATTCTGATCATCGTCGGTATCGCCGTCATCGCCGGCGTGCAACTCTTGATCAGCCGCACCCGGCTCGGCCTCGCGATCCGCGCCGTGGCGCAGGACGGCGAGACGGCGCGACTCATGGGAATTAACTTCCACTCGGTCGTGTTATTTACCTTCGGTCTCGGCTCGGCGATGGCTGCGCTCGCCGGCGTCATGAACGGTCTTTACTACAACGAGATCAATTTCGGCATCGGGCTGCTGCTCGGCGTGATCGGCTTCTCCGCGGCGATCCTCGGTGGCCTCGGCAACCTGTGGGGCGCGATCTTCGGCGGTTTTCTCTTCGCTGCGCTGCAGATGATCGGTTCGGTTGCCTTGCCGGCGCTGCTGCCCGAAATTCCGAGCGCGTACAAGGACGTCTTCGCCTTTGCCGCGGTGATCGTCTTCATGGCCTGGAAGCCGACCGGACTGATCGCCGAGAAAACAAGTGAGCGTGTCTGACATGACCAAGCTAAACGCTGTTGCCTCAGACGCCTCGCGGCGGCCACTGCTCATCGCCATCGCCGCCGTGGCCGTCTATGCCTGTCTCTTTCTGCACGCCGAAAGCCAGCCTGCGGTCGCGGCGCTACTCGCCGCGGCTTGCGCTGTCCTTTTCTCATCTTCGCGCATGGGCTGGCTCGCGCGGGCCGGCGCTGCTGCGGCGGCGCATCCGCGGCTGCTCGACGGCGGCACGATCGCCGCCGTGGTGATCCTCGGCGCGACCTTCCACAACCATCACTTCGCCTTGCTGATGCTGGCGACGATGATGATCTACATCACCGTCGGTCTGGGCCTGAACATCCAGTTTGGCTACAGCGGCGTCGTGAACTTTGCGGGCGCCGCCTTCTTCGGAATCGGCAGTTACACCGCGGCGACGCTTGCCACGCACACGCCTTTGCCGCACCTCGTCATCCTGGCCTGCGCCGGCGCCCTCGCGGCGCTGCTCGGCTCGCTGCTGATCCTGCCGGTACTGCGAACGCGCGGCCACTACGCGGCGCTGGTGACGATCGCATTCGGCATCCTGTTCAAGACTTTTCTCGAGGTCAACGACGCGCTCGGCGGTCCTCAGGGGCTGAAGATTCCCGGATTGAATATCCTCGGCTGGGCGCTCAACGACAATATCGAGATCGGTGACGTCGAAATCTCTTTCTATCTGAACTACGTCGCCGTGAGTCTCGTTCTGTGCGCCGTCGCTTTTGCCCTCGTGCGGCGGCTCGAGCGCTCGTGGGTCGGCTTGTCGATGGACGCCGTCCGCCTCGACGAAGTCAGCGCGGCGACATTTGGCGTCGATATCGCACATTGGAAAATCGCCGCGTTCACGCTCGGCAATTTTCTGACCGGCATCGCTGGCGCGCTCTACGGAATGATGACGAGCTTCGTCGCACCGAACAATTTCACTTTCGGCGATTCGCTGCTGCTCGTCTCCATCGTCATTCTCGGCGGCCTCGGCAACCCATGGGGGCTGCTGCCCGCGACGGCGATCGTTCTGCTCCTGCCGGAGAAGCTGCAGTTCATCCAGGAATACCGGCTCCTGCTCTACGCCGTCCTCGTGATCCTGATCCTCCTGTTCCGTCCTGACGGTCTCTTGCCGCGGCGCATGAGGATCTATTTCCCGGGTGGCCGCCCATGAACTACGCGCACAGGAAACTCCTTTCCGCGCAAGGGCTGACGATGCGTTTCGGCGGGCTGACAGCGCTCGACGCGCTCGACTTCGTTGTCAACCAGGACGAGGTGCTCGGCCTGATCGGACCGAACGGTTCGGGCAAGACGACGTTCTTCAATGTCATCACCGGACTCTACGCCGCGACCGCCGGACAAGTGAGCTTCGAGGGGCGCGATATCAGCCGGCGGACGCCGCAGGCGATCTGCCGCAGTGGCATCACGCGCACTTTCCAGCGCTCCCGCCTGTGCCTTCCGCTTAGCGTTTTCGACAACATCGTCATTGGCAACCATCAGCATTTGTCCCACGGCCTGACCTTCAACCTGTTCCTGCGCAAGACGCTGCGCGCCCAGTACGACAAGATGCGCGACGAGGCCTTGGAACTCCTGAACACGTTCAGTGCGTCGCTCGCCGAGCGCATTTTTGAGCCGGTGGCGACGCTCACGATGATCGACCGGCGGCGCATCGAAATTTGCCGCGCATTGATCAGTCACCCCCGCCTTCTACTCCTTGACGAGCCGTCGGCGGGAATGACGCACGACGAGACGGAGGAATTGATGAGCGATATTCTGCAAGTGCGCAACCGCCTGAAGAGCCTCGGCCATCCGCTGGCGATCGTCATCATCGAACACGAAATGAAAGTGATCGAGCGCGTCACCCAGCGCTGCGTCGTTCTCAACTACGGAAAGAAAATCGCCGAAGGCAGTTACGCCGAAGTCGCCGCCGACGCCGAAGTTCAACGCGCTTATCTGGGAAGCGAGTGATGGCCTGTCTCAAAATCGACCACATAACGACGGCTTACGACAAGGCCGACGTGCTGCAGGATGTCTCGCTCGTCGCCGAGTCCGGTCGCATCACATGCATCCTCGGCTCCAACGGATCGGGCAAGAGCACGCTGATCCGTTCCATCCTTGGCCTGACACCGGCGCGCAAGGGCAGCATTCGTTTCGACGGCGTCGCGCTCGACGGATTGCAAACGCATCAGATCATCGCCGCCGGGATCGCCTGCATTCCGGAAGGGCGCAAGGTCTTTCCGAAAATGACGGTCGAGGAGAATCTGCGTCTCGGCGCTTTCCAGGAAAGAGACAGCGCCAAGGTGCGCGAGCGCATCGGTGAAGTCTATGCCAATTTCCCTCGCCTCGAAGAGCGCCGGGCGCAGCTCGCCGGGACGATGTCCGGTGGTGAGCAGGCGATGGTTTCGATCGGCCGCGGGCTGATGGCGGCGCCACGCCTGCTGATTATTGACGAGCCTTCGCTCGGCCTGTCGCCGCTCTACGTGAAAGAGAACTTCAACGTCATACGCCGCATCAACGAGCTCGGCATCACGGTGCTGCTCGTTGAGCAAAATGTGCACCAGACGCTGGCCATCGCGCACGCTGGCTATGTATTGTCGCAGGGCAGGGTCGTCGCCAGCGGATCGGCCACCGACCTTGCCAATGACGGCGAAGTGAAGGCAGCCTATTTCGGCTGAGTATTTCCGACCGACGAGGAGCGGGCGATGGCTGTTGCCGATGCTGTGGCGTTGACGCAAACCCTGGTGCGGATGCGCACGATCAATCCGCCCGGCGACGAGGACCAGTGCACGAATTATTTGCGCAGCCTGCTCGTCGCAGCCGGTTTCAGCTGCGCGAGCCATTCGTTTGCGCCGCGCCGGACGAGCCTTGTCGCACGCATTGGGGGCAACGCGAACAAAGCGCCGCTGTGCTTTACCGGTCACCTCGACGTCGTTCCGCTTGGCGCCATGCCGTGGAAGTACGATCCTTTCGCCGCCGAGATCAACGAAGGCAAGGTCTATGGCCGCGGAACGAGCGACATGAAGTCCGGCGTCGCGGCTTTCGTGACGGCTGCATTGGCGCTGGCGCCACTCCTCAAGAACGGCCCCGGGCTGGTGCTGGTCCTGACCGCCGGCGAAGAGACCGGCTGCGAAGGCGCTTTCCACCTCGCCCAACTGCATCGGTCGGAAGGCGCGCTGTGGCGCGCCGGCGCGATGGTCGTCGCCGAGCCGACCGGGAATTATCCGCTCGTCGGTCACAAGGGCGCCTTGTGGCTCAAGGCTGGCACGCGCGGCGTGACTGCACACGGTTCGATGCCGCATCTGGGCGACAACGCGATCCACAAGGCGGCGCGCGTCGTCGATGCCTTGCAGCAGTTTCGATTCGATACCCCGGCGCACCCGCTGATGGGCGAGCCGACGCTCAACGTCGGGACGATACGCGGCGGGCTCAACGTCAACTCGGTTCCGGACTTTGCTGAAATCGGAATCGACATTCGCAGCATTCCGGGACAAGGCCACAGCGCTTTGCTCGCGAAGCTGGCCGGCGATTTGCCGAGCGAAGTGACGCTGACGCTGCAAATCGATGTCGGAAGCGTCTACACGGCGCCCGAGGATCCGTGGTTGCGCAGCGTCTTCTCCGCCTGTCAAGGCCACACCGGCGAAGCCGTGCAGCCGCGCTCGGTGGCCTACTTCACCGACGCGTCTTTGCTGAAGCCCGCTTATGGCGAGGTTCCGACCGTCATCCTGGGGCCGGGCGAGCCGACGATGGCGCACCAGACCGACGAATATTGCCGCCTCGATCGCATCGAGCAGGCCGTCGGCATCTATCGCCAATTAATCGAAGAATGGTTCGCCCGCTGAAACTCAACGAACTCTCCGCGACGGCCACCGCCAAAGCACTGGCAAGGCGCGAGATCAGCGCGGAGGATTTGCTGTGCGCCTGCCTGGAGCGAATCGACGCGCGCGAAGAGGCAGTCGGCGCGTGGATGTGCATCGACCGTGCCGCCGCGATCGAGACGGCGCGCGCGCTCGACGCCGGGCCATTGCGCGGCCCGCTGCATGGCCTGCCGGTCGGCGTCAAGGACATCATCGATACCTTTGATCTGCCGACTGCCTACGGATCGAGGATCTACGCAGGCCATCGTTCGCCTTGGGATGCGGCTTGCGTCGCCAGTGCGCGCGCGGCCGGCGCGGTGATCGTCGGCAAGACGGTCAGCACCGAATTTGCGACCTATCGTCCGGGCAAGACCGCCAATCCGCGCAATCTTGAACACACGCCTGGCGGTTCGTCGAGCGGTTCCGCAGCGGCGGTCGCCGACGCCATGGTCCCGCTCGCCTACGGAACACAGACCGCCGGCTCGGTGATCCGGCCCGCCGCTTTTTGCGGCATCGTCGGCTTCAAACCCAGTTTTGGCCTGATCCCGCGCGCCGGCGTCAAGACGCTCGCCGAATCGCTCGATACGATCGGCGTATTCGCGCGCGAAGTCGACGACGCGGCGCTCTTTGCCGGCGTGCTTGCCGGTCGCGATTGGCCTGTGGGACAGGTGGTCTCCGGCGTTCGCGTCGGTCTTTGCCGCACTTACGAGTGGGATCAGGCAGAAGCGGAAACGCAGACGCTTTTCGAGGCGGCGGGGCGCCGCTTGGCAACTTGCGGCTGGCGCGTCGGCGAACTGGCGCTATCCGCGGGATTTGCCGATCTGGTCGCGGTGCAGACGCAGGTCATGGCCTACGAGGTCGCGCAGGCACTGGGCTGGGAGTGGCTCGCGCACGGTGATCAACTGAGCGCGCAACTGCAGCAGTTGCTGGTCGAGGGAATGGCGCTTCCTGCCCCCGTCCATGACGCTAATCGCGAACGCAGGCGAGCGGCGGTCGGGCTGCTGGAAGGAATTTTCGCAGACGTCGACGTGATCCTGACGTTGAGCACGCCGGGTGAAGCGCCGCACGGCCTGCAGGCGACGGGAAGTCCGCTTTTTAACCGCGTGTGGACGCTGCTCGGAGCGCCCTGCATTCACTTGCCTTGCGCGTGCGGCCCGAACGGCTTGCCGCTCGGATTGCAACTCGTCGGCAAGCCGGGGGCCGATGCGAAACTGCTCAATTTCGCTTCACAGGCGCTGCGAGACTTGCGCGCGTAATCAAGCGTGTCGGCGGCAGGCCTCTCGCTGTTGCGCAGCGCCATTTCCGAGGGCTGACCCTAGCGCTCGCTTTGTGACAACGCCTCTGCGAGTTCGCCTTTGACCATGGCCACCTTCCACTTCTTGCTCAAAGTGCTTTTGCACACAAGTCAGCACACTACCCGGCGAACTATTCACGGGTCGGGCTTTTCGCCTGGATCAAGGAGGCTCCAAACCCAGGCACTCCGGCACCAGGCTTGGCCAACAAACGGGTTGGATCGTAGTTATCCACCGTCGGATGCTAATGACAAGCGCATTGTAACCATGCCTGACACCACGAAGCCCTGCTTCGCATAGAACCGCTGAGCTGATTCATTGTTCCGATCCGTGAGCAATGTAATCCGCTTGCAGCCTTGTACACGCGAGTAGGTGACTGCTTCGGAAAGAAGTTTCGTACCAGCGCCCATGCCACGACCAGCGGGGAAGACAACCATGTCCTCCAGTAGCGCGACCCTCTCGCCAAGTGCGGTAGATATGGTGAACAGCAGATTCACCATGCCAACGATTTGATCGCCGTCTCTTGCAACCAACACAGCGCCAACCGCCGGATCGCCGATGATCCGGGCGAGCCCGCGTTGCTGAGCCTGCGAGTTTGGACTGAACTCTGCTTCTTGCGAAAATAATATCGAGAGCAGGCCGTCCAGCGCGGGAATGTCGGCTGCTGTTGCCATTTCAACGAGCATTTCGATTCACCTCTTGCGAAGCCCAACAATTATTGGACTGACCCATTGGTTCCGTATATGCATCAACATCCATTCCACGCTCCTCTCTGCCGGTATCGACCAATCTCACCTTCTCAGAGCACTTAAGCCCCGCCCCGAACAGCTGCTGCTGAGGCGGCAGTCGCATTGAGGCGTTCGCCTCTACCAAGTTAAGCAAGTTATGCAAGTTATGCACTGTTCAGCCCTGGACGCTTCGGAGACCTGAGGAGTGTCGCAAACCGTGGCAATCGAGCCGGTTCTCACCTTGCACCAAAGCGTAAAACGGAAACATCGTGCATGAATGCGAGTTGCATGGCAATCAGGAACTTTCGCTTATGGTCCCGCTAGCCATTACTCCACTCCCTGGTTCGACGATTGCTTTCCCAGGCTTCCAACCGTCAGACATGATTTGAAGCGGGCGTACGCCGCCTCGCCGGGAAACAGCTCGCCATCCGGCAATAAAACGGCTCTTATCGATGAAAACCCGACGCGTTTCAGATTTCGTCTCAGTCTGCCTGTATTTCCGCAAGTCGCGGACGGTTGTTCAGTGATTCCTTAAGGTTTTGAGCCTCTGAAGCCGGGGATAAGGCGAGAGGTTTACCTCTCAAAAACGCTAAAGTTCCTGCCGAGCTTGGTCGTTGTCAACGCATCAGGCTCCTTTGGAGTGCGGACATGAAAGTCGCCAGCACAAGTCTTGCGATGCAATCGACTCGCCAGGCGTCGCAATCGCGCGAAATCAGCGAGCGCCTGCGCGTCGGGTCCGGCCGCGCCGACCCGGGATCGAGCCGCGTCGCTCTGTCGGAGGCGGCCAGAACAAGGCAAGCCGATGAATCGCAGGCGGCCCTCGCTGCGCATGAAGCCGGCGGCGTTGCCGAAGCCCCGGGCGATACGATCGACGACCCCAGGCTGCAGCTTCTGGTGGCGATCATCGAAGCGTTCACCGGCGTGAAGATCGAGGTGAGCCGGATTCGCATCGACCCGAGCGGCGCGTCCGTCGATGTGGTGGCCCCCGAGCGCGAGTCGCGACCGGCAATGAACTTCGCATACGAGTACCACGAAAGCTATGCGGAACTCGAGCGCACGACTTTCAGCGCCGCCGGCGTGATCCGCACCGCGGACGGCAAGGAGATCGATTTTTCGCTCGCCCTCGTGATGCAGCGCAGTTATCGCGAAACGCTCGACCTGCGGGTGAGTTCGTCCGACACGACGGCGCGGAAAAAGGATCCGCTGATCGTCAATTTCAACGGCAATGCGGCGCAGCTCACCGACGCGCGCTTTGCCTTCGACCTCGATGCCGACGGGCAAGCCGAGCGCATCAAGCTCGCTGCCGGCAACAGCGCTTTTCTGACGCTCGACCGCAACGGCAACGGCAAAGTCGATCACGGCGGCGAATTATTCGGCGCCGTCACGGGCGATGGCTTTGAGGAACTTGCGCAACTCGACGCGGACGGCAACGGCTGGATCGACGAAGGCGACGCCGCTTTCGGCAGCTTGCGCCTGTGGAGCCGGAACGCCGACGGCAGCGACCGCCTGACGTCCTTGCAGGAACAAAACGTCGGCGCGCTTTACCTTGGCAGCCTCGCCACGCCCTTCGACCTCAAGGACGCGAGCAATGCCCTCGACGGCACGGTCGCCCGTACCGGAATCTACCTGAGCGAGGACGGCGCGGCAGGAAGCATGCAGAAAATCGACCTCACCGTCTGAAGCGAAGCTGCGACCGTCGGGCAGCGCTTGTCGTCTACGACGTCGATCGCTGACGGCGATCATCGTTGGCGCCTCGTCGAGCGCGCGCATCTTCGCCCGGATACGATTGGTCAAGCGGCCAGTCCGTAGCGAGGGGTGCCAAGGTTTATAATGGCGCCATGGTTTCAGTCGTCCACTCGGTCGCCGCGCAGAGCGACTTCGAACACTCCCTGCACACCTTGAGCGAAGGCCTTTCCGCGCAGGAAGCGGAAAAGATGCGGCTCGCCGCGACTTTCGCGCTCGATGTCTACGGCGAACGCACCCTCGGCAGCGGCGAAGGCGTCTGGCGGCACGCGCTCGGCATGGCGCTCATCCTCGTCGGCCTGAAGCTCGACGCCGACTGCCGCCTCGCGGCCTTGCTCTTTGCCGTACCCACCTACGACGACGACGGGCTCGCGCACATCGAAGCGCGCTTCGGTGCCGCCGCGGCGCAGCTCGTCGGCGGCATTTCGCGCTTGAACCGCCTGCGCCCGATCACGCATGGTTTCGTTGCGCATTCGGCCGACAGCGGCGAGAGCAACCCCGTCGAGATGAAGGCGCAGATCGAGATCCTGCGCAAGATGCTGCTCGCGATGGTCGAGGACATTCGCGTCGTCCTCCTGCGCCTCGCTTCGCGCACGCAGACCCTGCGCCATTACGCCGCCGAGCCCGACGACTTGCGCGTCCAGGTCGCCCGCGAGACGCTCGAGCTCTATTCGCCGCTCGCCAACCGGCTCGGCGTCTGGGAAATCAAATGGGAGCTCGAGGACCTCTCTTTTCATTTCCTGCACCCCGAGATCTACAAGACGATCGCCCGCCAGCTCGACGAGAAGCGCGCCGAGCGCGAGCTCTTCATCACGCAGGCCGTCGATCGCCTGCGCAGCGAGCTTGCCGCGGTCGGCATCAAGAACGCGGAGATCTACGGCCGTCCCAAGCACATCTACAGCATCTGGAACAAGATGCGCAAGAAAGGCGTCGATTTCTCCGAAGTCTACGACGTGCGCGCGCTGCGCGTCATCGTCGATGAAGTGAAGGACTGCTACACGACGCTTGGCATCGTGCACAACCTCTGGTCGCCGATTCCCAAGGAATTCGACGACTACATCTCGAACCCGAAGGGCAACGATTACCGCTCGCTGCACACCGCGGTCCATTGCCCCGACGGGCGCTCGCTCGAAGTGCAGATCCGCACGCGCGAAATGCACCAGCACGCCGAGCTCGGCGTCGCCGCGCACTGGCGCTACAAGGAAGGCACGAAGCGCGGCGCCGATGGTTCCTACGACGACAAGATCGCCTGGCTGCGCCAGCTCCTCACCTGGAAAGACGAAGTCTCGGACTCGTCCGACTGGGTCAAGCACTACAAGGAAGCGGCGCTCGACGAGACGATCTACATCATGACGCCGCAGGGGCGGGTCGTCGATCTGCCGCGCGGCGCGACGGCCGTCGATTTTGCCTACCGCGTGCATACCGACCTTGGCCACCGCTGTCGCGGCGCCAAGGTCGACGGCGCGCTGGTGACGCTCAATACGCCGCTCGAAACCGGCCAGCGCGTCGAGATCATCGTCGCCAAGCAGGGCGGTCCCTCGCGCGACTGGCTCAATTCCTCGCTCGGCTATCTGTTCACGCACCGGGCGCGGGTCAAGGTGCGCCAGTGGTTCTCGACGCGCGCGCTCGAAGAGACGCTCGCCGAAGGCAGGGCGATCGTGCATCGCGAACTGCAGCGCATGGGCGAGACCGGAACGCGCATCGACGAACTGGCGGTGAAGCTTGGCTTTGCCAAGAGCGACGACCTTTATATCGCGATGGCGCGCGCCGATCTGACGCTGCGCCAGCTGCAGGCGGCGGTGCGCGGCGACGAAGCGGCGCTGGAAGAGCGCGCCCCCGCCGAAGCGCCGGTGCGCAAACCCCAGGCGAGCGACGAGGCCGAGAAAGGCATTCTCATCGTCGGCGTCGACAAGCTGCTGACGCAGCTCGCCGGCTGCTGCAAGCCGGCGCCGCCGGACCCGATCGTCGGCTTCGTCACGCGCGGCAAGGGCGTCTCGATCCACCGCGCCGACTGCACGAACTTCTCGAACATGGAGGCGATGCACCCCGAGCGCGTCATCGAAACCGCGTGGGGCGGCGAGACCGACGGCGTTTTCGCCGTCGATATCGTCGTCGACGCGACCGACCGGCAAGGCCTTTTGCGCGACGTCTCCGAAGTGCTGACGCGCGAAAAGATCAACGTCATCGCCGTCAACACGCAATCAAAAGCGGGCACCGCGCACATGAGCTTCACCGCCGAAATCAGCAACGTCGGCCAGCTCAAGCGCACGCTGCTCCTGCTGCACGAGGTGAAAGGCGTCGTCGGCGCGCGCCGCGGCTAAGCCTCTCGAGGGCGGCTGCGCCGTCGATCGGCGGCGGTAGAGCGCCTGTTTGCGACGCTTGCGGCGGCCGCTCCCACTTGCTTTTCGGCGAAGAGCGCGGCGCCGACGATGCCGGCCTGGTTGAGGAAGCTTGCCGCGACGATCGGCGCCTGCGTCGTGAGTTCGGGCGCGAACTTGTGCAGCTTGCGGCTGACGCCGCCGCCGAGGATGATGAGGTCGGGCCAGAGCAGCTTTTCCATGGTCACGAGGTAGCGGTTCAGGCGCCCGCCCCAGTTCTTCCACTTGAGTTTCTGCACGACGCGCACCGACTCGGCGGCGTAGCGTTCGGCTTCGACGCCGTTGTCGAGGTAGATGTGTCCAAGCTCGGTGTTGGGGAGCAGATGGCCGCCTGAAAAAACCGCCGTGCCGAGGCCGGTGCCGATCGTCACGATGAGGACGACGCCCGGCTCGTCCTTGCCGGCGCCAAAGCGCATTTCGGCAAGCCCGGCGACGTCGGCGTCGTTGGCGACATGAACCGTGCGCCCGGTTTCGCTGCTGAAGTAGTCGGCGACAGCGAGCCCGATGAAGGATTTGTCGATGTTCGAAGCGGTGCGCGCGACGCCGTGGGCAATCGCCGCCGGAAAGCCGACGCCGACCGGGCCCGACCACTCTCGCTCGTCGAGAATGGCGCGCAGGCTCTGCGCGATCGCCGCCGGGGTCGCCGGGCGCGGCGTATCGATGCGCTCGCGCTCGCCGATGAGCTCTCCGCTCTCGGTGTCGACGAGCCCTGTCTTGATGCCGGTCCCGCCGACGTCGATGCCCAGTATCTGCATGGCTGCTTCCTCTCTCGATTGCAGCGCACATGGTAGCCGATGAGCGCGGCGGCGGGGGCGACCGGCCACCCTGCGAGCATTAATCTGCCTGCGCCACGCTTGCCCGACGTTGATTTATCGGCGTGTTCGCGCCATAGTCGCGGGCAGCGACGAAAGCCAACCCGCCATTTTGAAGAACATTGCCGCAAATCCATGACTTTCAGCGAAATTGGGTTCTCAATGCGTGGGTTTTCAATGCGCGTGTCTTTGATGCGCGGGTCTGCAATGCGGGCAGCGGCCTGCCTCTTCCTGCTCGCCGCGTGGCCGCCGTTATCGCTTGCCGCAGGCGAGCCGTCAAGTCGCAATTCGCTGGTGCCGATCGACTTGCAGCTGCGCTGGAAACACCAGTTCCAGTTCGCCGGCTACTACGCCGCGCTCGAACAGGGCTATTACCGCGACGCCGGACTCGACGTCCGCCTGCATGAAGGCGGCGCGGGAAAGATGCCGGTCGACGAGGTGCTTGCCGGGCGGGCGCAGTACGGCACCGCGAACAGCGAGGTGCTCTACGAGCGCCTCAACGGGCAGCCGCTCGTCGCGCTTGCCGCGATCCTGCAGCACTCGCCCTCGGTCCTCCTGACGCGCGCCGATTCGGGCATCCGCACGCCGCACGACCTGGTCGGCCGGAAAGTCATGCTGATGAGCGGCCGGCACGATTCGGATTTCCACGCGATGTTCCTGCGCGAGGGAATCGCGCCGGACAGCGTGCGCCTGCTGCCGACGAGCTATGACATCGAGGACCTGATCGCCGGCAAGGTCGACGCCTTCAACTCGTATCTCACCAACGAGCCCTTCGTGATGCGCGAACGCGGCATCGCCTACCACGTCATCAACCCGAGCCACTACGGCATCGATTATTACGGCGACATCCTGTTTACGAGCGAGAGCGAGGTTCGCGACTTTCCCGAACGCGTCGCGCGCTTGCGCGCCGCCACGATCAAGGGCTGGCGCTACGCGATGGAGCACCCGGACGCGGTGATCGACCTCATCGTCGGCAAATACCAGGTGCCGAAGTCGCGCGAGCATCTGTCTTTCGAAGCGCAGGCGCTGCGCGCGCTGATTCTGCCCGACCTCGTCGAGATCGGGCACATGAACCCGGGGCGCTGGCAGGCGATGATGGAAGCCTTTAGATCGACCGGCATGGTCGGCGAGAAGGCTTCGCTTGACGGCTTCATTTACGACGCCGACCGGCGCTCTTCGGACGAGCGCGTGAAAGCCGTCGCCAGCCTTCTTGGCGCCGTCATCGCCGTGATCCTCGTCGTCGTCGCCGCGATGTTCGTCGTGCAGCGGCGCATGCGCGGCGAGATCGCGCTGCGCCGGGACGTCGAGGAGCAGCTTTCGCGATCGAACGAGATGTTAAAACGCGTCGGCAAGATGGCGAAGGTCGGCGGCTGGGAATTCGATTTCGTGAGCGGGCGGCAGCGCTGGACTGACGAGGCGATCCGCATCCGCGAACTCGCGCCCGCTGCCGCGGCGAGTGCCGACCAGGCGCTCGCGCTGACTGCGCCGCAGGACGGGGCGCTCGCTGTCGTCTCGCCGGCGAGCGCGGCGGCGCAGACGCGCACTTGGGAAGACGAGTCCTTGCTGACGACCGTCGACGGGCAGCGCATCTGGATCCACAGCCGTGGCGAGTCGGTGATCCGCGACGGCCGCACCATCCTCTCGTGCGGAACGATGCAGGACGTCACCGAGCGCAAGCTTGCCGAACTCGCCCTGCTTTCGCGCACGAGCGAACTCGAACTGCACAACCGCATCCTGAGCCACCTCCACCAGGGCGACGCGCTGATCGAGATCCTCTCGTACATGACGCGGCAGATCGAGACGCTGCATCCGGACATGCTCTGCTCGATCAAGGTCGTCGATCCCGAACACCGGCGTTTTTACGCCGTCGTCGCGCCCAGCCTGCCCGAGGACTTCGCGCACGCGATCGACGATCTTGCCGAGCGCGGCGAGGCCGGCGCCGCGCTGCCCGACCTCTTCAAGGGCGAACTCCTGGTTTTCGACGACCCGCACTACCATCCCTACGCCTCGGCGCTGCGCGAGGTCGCGGCGAGGGCCGGGCTGCGCTCGTGCTGGTCGCAGCAGATCAAAGGCCGCGACGGACGCCTGCTCGGCTGGTTCGGTTTCTACCGGCGCGAAGTCGCGCGCCTGGCCAAGGACGAGATGAGCCTGATCGAGTCCTACGCCAACCTTGCCGAGCTCGTCATCGAGCGCCATCACGCCGAACAGCAGATCCGCACGCTCGCCTACTACGACGCGCTGACGCAGCTGCCCAACCGGCGCATGCTCGGCGACCGCCTGTCGATTGCGATGGCGGTGAGCAAACGCAGCGGTCGCTACGGCGCGGTGATGTTTCTCGACCTCGACAATTTCAAGCCGCTCAACGACCGGCACGGCCACGCCGTCGGCGACCTGCTGCTGGTGCAGGCGGCGCAGCGGCTTTCCGGCTGCGTGCGCGAAATGGACACGGTCGCGCGCTTTGGCGGCGACGAATTCGTCGTGATGCTCTCCGAGCTCAACGAGGACAAGGGCGAATCGGCGATCCAGGCCGGCCGCGTCGCCGAGAAAGTGCGCAACGCGCTGGCGCAAAAATACGTGCTGACCAAGAAGCAGCAAGGCAAGCCCGACGTCATCATCGAGCACTGCTGCACCGCGAGCATCGGCGTCGCCATGTTCATCAACCACGAAGCGAGCCTCGACGAACTGCTCAAATGGGCCGACGCGGCGATGTATCAGGCCAAGGCAGAGGGGCGCAACTCGATCTGGTATTACGCCTGAGGCCGGCTGTGCTTGGCCTAGCAGGACATAGGGTGCAATAGCGTATTGCACCGGTCCATGCCGCGAGCGAAGCGCATTGCACCGCTTGTCACGCTGACGGCGCAATGCCCTTCGGTTATTGCGCCCTATATTTCGTTCTTCGGAGACGGGATATAGGGTGCAATAGCGAAAGCGTATTGCACCGATCCGTGCATTGCGAAGCGCATTGCACGGATCCGTGCATGGTGAAGCGGCTTGCCTAAGGCTTGAGCAGTTCGAGCAGCTCGCTCTGCGCGCAGCGCGGTTTGCTGCGCGAGCCGCGGCGCGGGTGATAGCTGCCGTTGCTGTCCATCTCCCAGGACTGCATGTTGTCGTCGAGGTAGATCTTGAGTCCCTCGGCGATGACGCGGCGCTTGAGCTTCTTGTCGAGGATCGGGAAGGCGAGCTCGATGCGGCGGAAGAAATTGCGCTCCATCCAGTCGGCGCTCGAGAGGAAGATCTTCTCTTCGCCGCCCGCGTAGAAATAGAAAACGCGATGGTGCTCGAGCAGGCGGCCGATGATCGAATGCACGCGGATGTTCTCGGACAGCCCCTTGATCCCGGGGCGCAGCGCGCAAACGCCGCGCACGATGAAATCGATCTTGACGCCCGCCTGCCCCCGCTCCTAGAGCGCGGGAAGGGTGGTGAATCCCTGCTGCTTGGCGGGCACGGCGTCGTAGGGGGAGTCGACCGCGGGATCGACGACGATGTCGGCGCCGCACCGGCCGGCCAGCGCCCGGCGCCCCGGGGAGAAGTCGCTGGCCACCATGGTGGCCACGCCGCGGGCTTTCAGGTGGCAGATGACGGCCAGCCCCACCGGCCCACAGCCGAGCACGATCGCCACGTCCTTGCGGTTGATCTCGCTGCGCCGGACCGCGTGAT
>CAZALA010000062.1:0-19211 GCA_964485725.1 uncultured Propionivibrio sp.
CAGGAGCTTTTCGGTCAGCGTCGTCTTGCCCGCGTCGGGGTGCGAGATGATCGCGAAGGTGCGTCGCTTGGCGACGTCGCGAACGATTTCGGGAGGGGTCTGGCTGCTCATCAACGATTCTTTCTGCTGCAAAAAAGCCGCTCTGGTCGGGCAAAGACCTCCCCCTCCGGCGGCGCGCAGCCAGCACTATAGCAAGACTTGCGCCTTGCCGCAGGACCGGCGGGCAGGGCGGGCCGGCTACGCCACGCAATTGCCTGCGCCAAATAGTTCTATGGCATAATTGCTAACGTCATAGACGAGACGCAGGCTCTGGCTGTGAACCCAATGCATTCCGAAGTCCTTCCCGTAAGCAATCGGACCCTCCCGGCCGACACCTCAAGCACGGCGGCGTCGCTCGCGGCGGACGCCAGGTCGCGGTGGCGCCTGCTCGTCATGACGCTCACGCTGATCGCATTGTGGTGGGCGTCCGCCTGGGTCTTTGCCGGCTGGTATGTCGAGCGGCGGGCGCAAAGCGCGCTCGTCGAGGCGCAGCAGAGAGTGGCTCGCGACAGCACCCGGCTCATCGCCGATCTCGAGCGCAGCCTGGCGCTTTTTCAAGGCATCGTCGCGCTCGCCAGCCGCGACGAAAGCGTGCTCGACACGCTCGTGCCGGAGCGTGCGGACCCCCGCGGACCTTCATCCGGCGCCAATGCAGCGCTCGCCAGGTCGGTCAGGGACGCGCGCGCGCTGACGAGTCTTTGGGCGATCAAGCCCGACGGCCGCTGCGTCGCGACCAGCAACGGCGAAGCCGAAGGGCTCCTCGTCGGCGCCAATTACGCCGACCGCGACTATTTCAAGGCCGCGAGCGGCGAAGAGCGTCGGCCGAACTTTTCGGTCGAGCGGGCCGGCGCAACGACGGCGCTTTTTGTCGCGACCCCGGTCCATGCCGGGAAGCGTTTTGTCGGTGTCATTGCCGGCAGGATCGACCTCGACTACTTTTCACCGATCGTCGATCAGGCGCACGCGCTGATCAGCGATCGCCGCGGCGTCATCATCAAGGCGCGCGACAAGTCGCTGGAATGGCGGGCGTTGCCGGCTGCGCCGGTGCAGGCACTGAGCGAGAGCGAACGCGCCGAACGCTACCGCGTCGAGAGCCTGCCCGAGATCCCGGTCGCAGCCTGGGAGAGTTCGGCCTCGTCCGCCCTCTACCGCTTCAACGAGGGTGGCACCCCGCTTGTCCTGCGTTCGCGTGCGACCGCCGACAAGGATCTTTCCCTGACGGTCTTGCGCGCCGTGCCGGAAGTCGCGACGCAGGCGCAGGACCGCAACCGGCTCTTTTTCGCCGCGGTCGTCATCGGCGCTTCGCTGTTTGCCCTGGCGGCTTGCGCCGTCGGCCTCGCGACGCGTTTGCAACGGGCACGCGGCCATCGCGAGCACGAGACCGAGATCGAATACCTGGAGAGCCATGACGCTCTGACCGGGCTTTTCTCGCGCGCGGTCGCGGCGCAGATGATCAGCCATGGCATTGCCGTCGCCGCGCGCTCGGGATGCCGCCTCGCGGTCGTCTTCATGGACCTTGACATGTTCAAGGACGTCAATGATTCGATGGGACACGAGTCGGGTGATCTCGTCCTGCAGGAAGTCGCCCGCCGCCTGCGCGGCGCGCTGCGCGCCTCCGATCCGGTGATTCGCTATGGCGGCGACGAGTTCGTCGTCCTCCTCAACAATCTCGAATGTGCCGAGAACGCGAGTCAATTGACCGGCAAGATTCTCGAGTCGATGAAAGCGCCATTCGAGATCGGCGGCGTCAAGCTGTGCCTTACCGCCAGCCTCGGCATTGCGGTCTATCCCGACGACGGCGACAGCGCCTCGATTCTGCTGCGCAATGCCGACTCGGCGCTGCACCGCAGCAAGGCCGCCGGACGTTCGAGCTTCTGCTTCTATCACGCGAGCATGAACGCCCATACGATGGCGCTGCTTTCGCTTGAAAATGAATTGCGCGAGGCGCTCGCCCGGCAGCAATTCGTCCTGCACTACCAGCCGCAGTACTCGCTGGCGCAACAGCGGGTGATCGGCTGCGAAGCGCTGGTGCGCTGGCAACATCCGACGCGGGGTCTGCTGCCGCCGGCAGACTTCCTTCCGGCCAGCGAAAGGTGCGGCCTCGTCGTCGCGCTCGGCGAATGGGTGGTGCGCGAAGCCTGCCGGCAGGCGAGCCTGTGGCGTCAAGCCGGCCTGATCGCCTTCCCGGTGGCAGTCAATCTGTCGGCGCTGCAGTTTCGCCGGCCCGGCCTCGTGCAGACGGTCGAGCGCGCGCTCGCCGATGCGGGCTTGCCGGCGAGCGGCCTCGAACTCGAGCTGACCGAGAGCGCGGTAATGGAAAACACCGATGAGGCGGCGCGCACGATGCAGGCGCTCAGGGCCCTCGGCGTCGGGTTTTCGATCGACGACTTCGGCACCGGCTATTCGAGCCTCTCTTATCTCAAGCGTTTCTCGCCCGACGTGCTGAAAATCGATCGCAGCTTCGTGCGCGAGGTCGAGACCGACGCCAACGATCTGGCGATCGTCGAAGTGATCGTCGGCCTTGGCCACAGTCTTCACTATCGCGTCATTGCCGAGGGCGTCGAGACCGAATCGCAGCTGCGCCGGCTGGAAGCACTCGGCTTGCAGGAGATCCAGGGTTTCTGGTTCAGCAAGCCGCTGAGCGCGGCGCACTTTGCCGGATTGATGCGCCGCGCCGGGAATCCCGCTCCCGACCGGATGCCGGACTGAGGTGGCGGGGCGGCACTTAAGCAGGCACTTAAGAAGATATCCAACTAAAACATGGGAGAGCAGCATGAAAGAGTACACAGGGGCTTGTCACTGCGGCGCCGTGCGTTTCAGGTTCACCGGCCCCGAGATTGAAGGCGGCTTGCGCTGCAACTGTTCGATCTGCCGCAGGAAAGGCGCAGCGATGACGCGGTTTACGGTCGGTCCCGACGACATGAGCATCCTCATCAAGAACGGCAATCTCGCGACTTACGAATTCGGCCACCACATCGCCAAGCATCACTTCTGCAGGAAGTGCGGCATCTATACTTTTCACCAGACGATGCGCAAACCGGGTCATTACCGCATCAACCTCGGCTGCATCGACGGCGTTGACGACAGCTTCCTGCCCTGCGAGACCTTTGACGGTGCCTCGCTGTAGCAAGCGTCGGTGACGCAGGCTGACGCTGAATATTGATGTTGGCAGGCTAGCCGGGAAGGCAGGGCGTCGCGCCGGGCCCTGATCTGAAACGCCAGCGATCACGCAGCACGGCTGTCGGTCTGGCCGTCCGTCTGGACTTCGTCCGTTGATGCGCATACCATGCGCAGAGGAGGTTTTATCGTGAAGATCACTCGCGCTCAGCATCGGCAAAAGCGGCCGTTCAACCTGACGTTGAGCGAGGCGACGGTCGAGCAGGCAAGGCATTTTACGGGCAATCTGTCTGCCACCGTCGATCGTCTGCTTGCGGATTTTGTGGCTCGGGAAAAAGCCTCCAACCAGGACAAGCAGCAACTGCGAGATGAAGTCTGCGACGCCTTGAACGAGTTCAACGCGGCCCATGGCTCATTGGCCGACGAGCATTCGACGCTATGAGCCAGTTCGACGTGCATCGCAACACGGGCAAGCATCAGGCGGCGATCCCCTTTGTCGTGATCGTCCAGTCAGCGGCGTTTGACCGGCTTGCCCGCCGGCTCGTGATTCCCCTTTTGGACGCAGCCGGCGCCGGCGACAGGATCAAAATCCCGTATTCGGGCACCACGCCGCGCGTAGTCCTCAACGGTCAGGCGCTGGTGCTCAACACCTTCGACATGGTGTCGGTGGAGACCGCCAGACTTGGGCAGAAAGTCGGGTCGCTCGCCGACAGCGCAGACCTGATCGTTGCTGCGCTCAATGAAGTATTCTCTCGCGCTTACGGCTAGATCCAAAGCAATCTCGGCGATCAAACCGGGGCTGCCGCTGCGGCGCTGCCCAGGCTTTACTCCGCTGCCCCGCAGCCCTTGGCGACGGCGTCCTTGATTTCCTGCGGCGTCGGCTCGCGCAGGTGCGTGGCGACCGACCATTGATGGCCGAAGGGGTCTTCGAGGCGGCCGTAGCGGTCGCCCCAGAACATGTCGGCGGCCGGCATCGTAATGCGCGCACCGGCCGCGGCGGCGCGCGCCATCGTCGCATCGACGTCCTCGACGTAGAGATGGATCGTCACGGGAGAGCCCTTGAGGGCATGCGGGCCGAGCGAGCCGTGTTCCGGGAATTCGTCGACGAGCATCAGCTGCGAGTCGCCGATCTGCAAGAGGGCATGCATCAAGCGCCCGTCCGCACCGGGCAGGCGCGCGAGTTCGACAGCGCCGAAAGCCTTTACATAGAAGTAGATCGCGTCGACCGCGCTGTGGCAGACGAGGTGCGGGGTGATCGTGTGCATCCCGGGCGGAATCGCTGGCGTCTTGGTCATTTCGATCTCCAGTCAGTTGGGTGGACGACCCGGCGCGCTCGCAAGCGCCGCCCGCTCGTCAAGCGAATCGACACGAGGCGATGAAATTCGTTCGCCGCGGCGGTCTGCGCTTCAGGCGGAGGCCGCGCGCGCCAGAAACTGGTCGAGGCGGCCGGCGAATTGCGCGCGTTCGCTCTGGCTCATCGGCGCCGGGCCGCCCGTCTGGATGCCGCTCGCGCGCAGGTTATCCATGAAGTCGCGCATATTGAGGAGCGGCCGGATGTTGGCCGCCGAATACGATTCGCCACGGTGACTTAGCACGTGGCCGCCTTTTTCGATGACTTCGGCGGCGAGCGGCAGGTCGCTCGTGACGACGAGGTCGCCGGCCTCAAGCCGCTTGACGATCTCGTTGTCGGCGACGTCGAAACCGGCCGCGACCTGCACGCTGCGGATCAAGGGCGAGGGCGGCACCTGCAGCGTGCGGTTGGCGATGAGCGTGAGCGGCGTTCCGGTGCGCACGGCGGCTCTGAAGAGGATGTCCTTGACGACCTTCGGGCAGGCGTCGGCGTCGACCCAGATCTGCATCAGACGAGGCCCCGGCAGCTCAGCTCGTCCTTGAGCCAGGCATAGCAGATCGGCGCGAGGACGAGCCCGGCGACGCCGAAAGCGCTTTCCATGATGAGCATCGCGGTGAGCAGTTCCCAGGCCTTGGCGCGGATCATCGAGCCGACGATGCGGGCGTTGAGGAAGTACTCGAGCTTGTGGATGACGATGAGAAAGCCGAGTGAAGTGATCGCGATGAAAGGCGAATGGGCAAGGCTGATGACGAAGATGACGCTGTTGGAAATGAGGTTGCCGACGACCGGCAGCATGCCGGCGAGAAAGGTGACGACGACCATCGTCTTGGCGAGCGGCAGATGCACGCCGAAAGACGGCAGAACGCCGAGGAGATAGATCGCGGTAAAGGCCGAATTGAGCGCCGAGATTCTCACCTGCGCGAAAACGATGCGGCGAAACGCCTGCCCGAGCCGGAAGAAGCGTTCCGCGAGCGCTTGCGACAGGGGGCCCTCTACATCCTTGCCGAGTGCCTCGCGCATCGAGACGAGCGCGCCGATGATCACCGCGATCAGGACGTGCGCGAGCGTATGCCCGGTCTCCTTGCCTATCCTTTGCAGTTCGGAGGCGTTGGCGCGCAGCCAGCCGCTGATCGATTCGCTGATGCCTTCGCTGCTGTCCGGCAGGTAATGCGCGAGCCAGCCCGGCAACTGGCCACGCGACTCGCTCAGGATTTCGGCCATTTTGGCAAGCAGCGCCGGCAGGCTGCCGCCTTCGCTCCTGACAAAGGCGACGAGGCCGAAGACGGTGAGGGTGATGATTGCGATCGAGACGACAACGACGAGCATCAACGCGATCGCCTTGGCGCGCTGCGTCGGCAGCCGGCGCGCAAAAAGCGGGTAGATCGCGAGCACGAGCTCGAAAACGAGGAGGCCGGCGATCACCGCCGGGACGAGGTGAAAACGGATCACGAAGAAGACCGCGAGCACCGAGATCGTCCACGCTGCGTAGTCATAAACGCCTGCTTTGGCGACGCTGTTCATTGTCCTCCGGCCGGTTCAAGGCCTTGCTCAAGCGGTTCAGGCCGGGCCGGCGTCGCGCCGCTGTCGGCGCCTGCTTCGGCCTGTTCTAGCAGCCACTGCCGCGCGCCCACTCCAGCCGCGTGCCCGCTCGCGAAGCACGCGGTGAGGAGGTAGCCGCCGGTCGGCGCTTCCCAGTCGAGCATCTCGCCGGCACAAAAGATGCCCGGGTGCGCTCGCAGCATCAGCTTTTCGTCTACGGCCTCGAAGCGCACGCCGCCGGCGCTGCTGATCGCTTCGTCGAGCGGCCGCGTCGCGACGAGGGTGAGCGGCAGCGCCTTGATCGCCTGGGCGAGTTTCGCGGCGTCCCTGAAATCCTCGGCGGCGAGGACTTCATGCAGGAGCGCGACCTTGATCCCCTTGAGTCCAAGGCGACTTTGCAGGTGGCTCGCGAGCGAGCGCGAAGCGCGTGGCCGAGCCACTTCGTCGATGACGCGGGCCAAAGGCAGCGCGGGCAAGAGGTCGAGCGTTAGGCGCGCGCTGTCCTCGCGCTCGAGCACGTCGCGCAGCGGCGCGGAAAGCGCGTAGATGAGCCCGCCTTCGACGCCATTTTCGGTGATCACGAATTCGCCCTGGCGCCGATGCGTTTGTCCTTGTGCGTCGGTGGCCGACGCCACGACGTTCTTCACCGGCTCGCCGGCAAAGCGCCCGCGCAGGTGGTCGCTCCAGCGCACGTCAAAGCCGCAGTTCGCCGGCCGCAGCGGCGCCACCGGCACGCCGGCCGCGCTCAGGATGGCAACCCATTTTCCGTCCGAGCCGAGCTTCGCCCAGCTGCCGCCGCCGAGCGCCAGAATGACCGCGTCGGCGCGCACGCGGCGTTCGCCTTCCGGGGTCGCGAAGACAAGCTCGTGGCGTCCATCTTCGCTGGCCGCAAGCGCAAGCCAGCGATGGCGCACGTGAATCGCCGTCCCCGCTTCGCGCAGCCGGCGCAGCCAGGCGCGCAGCAGCGGCGCGGCTTTCATGTCGTCGGGAAAGACGCGTCCCGAGCTGCCGACGAAGGTGCCGATGCCGAGGCCATGGACCCAGGCACGCAGCTCGTCCTGCCCGAAGGCATCGAGCAGCGGCGCAATATTCGCCTGGCGGTCGCCGTAGCGCGAACGGAAGGCCGCTGCCGGTTCGGCGTGCGTGAGATTCAGCCCGCCCTTGCCGGCCATGAGGAATTTGCGGCCCGGCGAAGGCATGGCATCGAAGACGTGCACCTGCGCCATCGCGGTGCCGACGGTTTCGGCGGCGATCAGACCCGCCGGTCCGCCGCCGATGATCGCGACGAACGGTCGGGGGCCAGGCTGGCAGTGAGGAGGGGAAAGCGGCATGCCGGCATTCTAGCAGCCTGCCGGTGTTGACCCGCCGGCGCCAACCGGCACCACGCAGAAGAAAAGCAAACCACCAAGACACAAAGGCACAAAGTTACACCAAGAAAACCAGGAATTTTCTTGTTGATTCCTGGTGTCCTGGTGCCTTGGTGGTTCGCTTCTTGGAGCTAGGTCGGGTCCTCGCAGCGATCCGCGCCGGGTTTAGATCGAAAGGAAAACCACCAAGACACCGCAAAGTTACACCGAGAAAACCAGGAATTTTCTTGGTGACGCTTGGTGTCTTGGTGCCTTGGTGGTTCGCTTCCTGTTACGCAGCTAGCGCTTGAGCACCTCGGCGTTGACGCAGGTGTCGGGGGCCATGCCGTTCAGCACCTTGATCACGTTGGCGACGGCGATGTTGCCCATCTTCGTTCGCGTCTCTAGCGTCGCCGAAGCAATGTGCGGAACGATGACGACGTTGTCGAGTTCGGCGAGCCCTGCGGCGAGCTCGGGCTCGCGCTCATAGACGTCGAGCGCCGCGCCCCAGATCTGCCTGGCCTTGAGCGCGGCGACGAGCGCCGCTTCGTCGACGACCGGGCCGCGCGCGGCATTGACGAGGACCGCCGTCGGCTTCATCGCCGCGAGTTCGGGCGCGCCGATGTAGTGACGCGTCTCGGGCAGGAGCGGAACGTGCAGCGTGAGGAAGTCGGACTCGCGCAGCAGCGTTGCCTTGTCGACGTAGCGTGCGCCGCAGCTCTTCTCGAATTCCTCGTTGCGCGCGACGTCGGAATAGATGACGTTCATCGCAAAGGCTTTCGCCTTGCGCGCGACGTTCTGGCCGATGCGGCCGGCGCCGGCGACGCCGAGCGTCCTGCCGTCAACGTCGAGGCCGATGAACTGCAGCGGCCCCCAGCCTTGCCACTTGCCGGCGCGCAGGAAAGCTTCGGCCTCGGGAATGCGCCGCGCGATCGCTAGCAGCAGGCTGAAAGTCAGCGTCGCCGTCGCGTCGTCGAGAACGCCCGGCGTGTTGGTCAGGATGACGCCGCGCTCGGTGGCCGCGGCAAGGTCGAAGTTGTTGTAACCGACCGCGTAATTGGCGACGATCTTCAGCTGCGGGCCGGCGGCGTCGAGCACCTCGCCGTCGATCGTGTCGGTCAAGAGCGAGAGCACCGCGTCGCGGCCTTTGACTTTTTCCTTGAGTTCAGCGCGGCTCAAGGGGCGGTCGTCGGGATTGACCTCAACGTCAAAATGGCTGCGCAATTCGTCGATGCAAAGCGCAGGGATCTCGCGGGTCACATACACTTTCTTTTTGCTCATCTGCTGAAGACTCCTTGATGGGGTGGCTTGAAAAACGCCGGCGAGGAGCAGGCCGCCAAAGACGGCGACCAACGGGCCACAACGGGCGCCATTGGCGGACGACTTTGCAGGCGGAAATAGCCAGGCTCACTGCCCCTGCGTCGAAAAACGAAAAGGAGCAATGATAAGGGCGATGAGGACGCCAGGGCCAGCCCCAGGATCATCGCCGCGAGCCATTTCCGTGCACCACCGCACCGCCGCAGACGAGCAGCAGCGGAGCGGCAAGCCCGGGGACGGCCGGCCGCGTCATCACGATGATCGTGCGTCGCCGCTTACTCGCAAACCTGGTCAGTCGCGAGCGTCATAGATCGGAATCACGTAAGGGCCTTCCGGGATGAACGCCACCGCCGTATCGCCGTGCTGGCGGACGCTCTCGAGGACCGCCTGCTCGATCGATTCGACGAGCTCGACGCCGGTGATGCGACGCTCTTCGGCGCCGAGCCCCGTGGTGTAAAGCTGGACCCGGCCGACGCGCATTGGCTTCAACTGCATTTCGGTCTGCCACTCGTCGATCTCGGCGAAGGATTTGGCGAGCAGCGTCGCGAGAAAGCGCTCGGGCCCGAGTTCGACCATTCTCGTCTGCGCCTCGCGGAATTCGGCCGAGCCAAAGCCTTCGGAACACTCGGAGGCGATGATCAGCGTGCCGCCCGGTTCGAGAATGTCCATCGGCGTCACCATTCCCTTGACCGTCTGGTAATAGGTCTTGTCGAGCGGGTAGCCGGCCGACGAGGTGACGACCGTCTTGAAGCGGCGCGGCACCTTGATGACGGTCGAATCGGCGACGAAGTCGACCGCGGCAAGATGGCTCGCCTGCACCTCGCCGAAATTGACGTGGACGAGGTCGCGGTCTTCGTCGAGGACGGTGTTGATCGCGTAGATCTCGCCAAGCTTGGCGACGATTTCGAGCTGCTCCTCATGCAGCGGGTTGCTGGCGAGGTTGCACTGGACGGCGAGCGGGTCCTCCATGAAGCGCGCGGCGTGAAAGGTGCGTATCGTCTCGTGATGCGCGACGCCCGGCGCGACGACCTTGCGTCCGCCCGACCAGCCGGCCATGAAGTGCGGCTCGATCAGCCCGGAAACGATGCGCAGGTCGGCGTCGACGAAGCGCCGGTCGATCTTGACCGGCGTCCCGCGCGAGGTTGGGCCGAGGTCGACGTGCGCCGCGTCATCACGGGCGAAATGGTTCTCGACGCGGACCGTTGCGAGGACCCAGGGGTCGCCGACGAGTTCGGCAAGCTCGGCGCCTTCGTTCGGGCGGTGCAGCCCGGTGGCGACGATGATGCAGATGCTCTCAGCCGGAATGCCGGCGGCCATCAGCGTCTCGATCATCGGCCGCAGGAAAAGCTTGTTGGGCACCGGCCGCGTGATGTCGCAAATGAGGATGCAGGCGCTCTGGCGACCCTTTGCAAGTTCGGTGAGCGGGGCGGCGTTGATCGGCTTCGCCAGCGCCTCAGCGACGGCGCGCTGCGGATTCGGGAGCTTCGGCAGGGCCGTCTTGCGGATGATCGTCGGTTCGACGCCTTCCCGCAAAGACACTTTCAGGTGGCCACGACCGTAAGCAATATCGACCGCATTATTCATCATGCATCTCCAGATACAATTGTTCGATCTTCGAAGAAAAATCGCCGACGAAGATTGTGTCTTCGCCGGCGACAATTTCAGGCTTGTGTTGTGGATTCTGCTTTCTTATGTGAATCAGGCAGCTTGCGTGGCTCGCTGCGTGGCCTGCGTAGCTTGCGCTTCCATGATTTCGAAGGACTCCAGTTTGCCATCGATACCACGGCTCCGCTGCCATTTATCCATAAGGATAACGGCGATCGGGCACATGATCGCAGTTGACAGGGTAGAGATGGAAATCTGCAGGGCGGCGATCCCGGCGATGTCTGCATATTGCTTGGCTTCAGCCGCGCTCATCATCCCTGAACCGGCGGCCACGGCGGCAGCTGCAGCGATGGCCGCAGGTGTAGCAACGGCGTTGCCGGCCGTTGAAGCTTCGGCAACGGGTGCAATCTGGCTCTTCTCGCGGAATACCCAGAACCAGAAAACGCCAGCCCCGCCGGTCAGTATCACCGTCATGACGCCGAGTGCCAAACCGGCGACGACAACCGTCGGATTGAAGAAGGTGGCAAGATTCATCCCGGCGCCCAGTGCAAAGGCAAAGAAGGGAACGGGAATGGTTTCGCCGGGCCGGAGGAACTCGCGCACATCAGAGTCCAAGTTTCCGAACAGCATGCCGAGGGCGATGGGCAGCAGAACCGCAACGAAGGCGATCCAAGGGAAGTTGGAACCGAGCATGCCAAGCGCCATTAGGGTAAAGAAGGGGCCATCATTCAAGGAGAGCACGGACAAGGCACCCAAGTCGGAACGGCTGCCGAACTGCCCGGTCAGGGCGCCATACATGCCGCCGTTTCCGTTGGTTACAGCGGCGATGATCGCCATGGCCGACAAGCCGAGGAAGCCATTGAACATGTCACCGGACAGGGTGCCCCAAAGGAAGCCCACGCCCAGGCCCACGAAGTACTTGGAAGTGGTAAGAATGATCCCCTTTTTCATGGCCACGCCACCGACCCGAAGGTTCATCTGACTACCGGCGCAGAACAGGAACATGGCGATCAAGGTAAAAAAACCCGTTTTGAAGAGCGCCTCGGAAAAGCCGCCGATGCGCAGGAACTCATAAATGCCCGGTTTGAATGGAGAGACCCCGATGCCTTTCAGGAAGTTCATGATGAAAGGTATGTGCATTTGGTCGATGGTATTAAGCAAGGCGCCAAAGAACAGCGGCACTACCATTATGCCGCCCGGTACCTTCTTGATTGTTTTGAGGATATTCACTTGCATGATTCCATCCCTCCACAGTTATAGTTGGACTTCAACTTGCCTCTCGAAAGCCTGCTTTCCTTGAAAGTATTTGCAAGAGTTAGGGAGCGTCAGCTCCACCCGATCCCGAAGATCGTGCTCCCATCATCCCCCGCCGAGTGCCTTGATTACCCGACACAGACGTGTTGAAGCCGATTCGATCAGTGCGCTGCCTTCGCGCATGCAGACGTCCAGCGTCAGCGGACGATCGCAGATGCTGATGACCGCGTCGATTCCCTGCGCCAGGACATCGTCGGCACCGTCGCCGGGCCCGCCGCACAAACAGAACACCGGAACCTTGAACTGCTTGGCGACCTTGGCCACGCCGACCGGGGCTTTGCCGTATGCGGTCTGAAAGTCGGTGCGCCCTTCGCCGGTGATCACGAAGGTCGCGTTCTTGACGACCTCGGCAAAGCCGACCGCGTCGAGGACGATTTCGACGCCCGGCCGGAGGCGCGCCGGCGTAAAGAACATCAGTCCCGCTCCCAGCCCGCCAGCCGCCCCGGCCCCCGGCATTTCGGCGACGTCGCGGCCACTGACCCGCTGCGCGATGGCGGCAAAATGGGCAAGCGCCGCGTCGAGCTCGGCGACGATTTCGGGCGTCGCGCCTTTCTGCGGGCCAAACACGGCGCTCGCCCCGCGCGGGCCGCAGAGCGGGTTGTCCACGTCGCAGGCGACGATGATCTGGCAGTCCTTCAGGCGCGAATCGAGGCCGGTCAAATCGATACGTTGCAGGCGGGCCAGTGCCCCGCCGCCATCTGGCAGTTCCCGGCCGTCATCGCCGAAAAAGCGCGCGCCGAAGGCGCGTAGCATGCCGGCGCCGCCGTCGTTGGTCGCGCTGCCGCCGATGCCGATGATGATCTTGCGCAGCCCCTCGTCGAGCGCCGCACGCATCAGCTCACCGGTGCCGTAAGTCGTCGTGATGCGCGGATTGCGTCGATCCGCCGGCACCAGCGGCAGGCCCGACGCCGCGGCCATTTCAATGACCGCGGTCTGTCCGTCGCCGAGGACGCCCCACTGCGCCGTCAGGCGCTCACCGAGCGGGCCGGTGACGTCGAGCTGCTTGAGCTTGCCGTGCGTCGCCGTCACCAGCGCCTCGACCGTGCCTTCGCCGCCGTCGGCGATTGGAATCTTGCGCACGTCGGCGTCGGGGAAAACGCGCAGGATTCCGCGCTCCATCGCCTGCGCGACGCCAAGAGCCGAAACGCTTCCCTTGTAGGAGTCCGGCGCGACCACAATTTGCATGACTTTTTTCTCCGCTGATTTAAAAAGGCTGGACTTCGCTCTGGCTCGTCGCCGCCGCCAGCGCGTTCGAGATCTGCTGGTCTTCCTGCACGAGCAGACCGCTGACGCCGACCGCGCCGACGGTCTCGCCGGCGGCGTTCTTGAGGACGGCGCCGCCCGGCAAGCCGGTGAAGAGCGGGTCGCAGAAGTAGCCCGGTTGCAGGTTCTCGCGGTGCAGCCTTTCGAGGAAGGCGTCGGTACCGACGCCCATGCGCGCCGAGGTGTAGGCCTTTCCCTGCGAGATGGCGATGCTGCGCACCGGCGCGCCCGGCATGCGGGCAAAGCCGATGAGAAAGCCATGGCGGTCGCAGATGGCGATGCAGACGGGCCGCTTGAACTCGCTGCGCGCGTGTTCGGCAGCCTTGGCAAGCAGCTCCTGTACGAACGACAAACTCATTTCCACGATCAAGGTCCTTTCATTGAGTACGGCAATGACATCCGGTCACGCCGCCGCGTCGGCGCGGCGGCGTGCAGAGCTAGGCAACGCGGTCGCGCGGCTCCTTGCCGGCGAAGATCGCATCGAGATTGTCGAGCGCCCGAAAGCCCATGGCGACGCGCGTTTCCTTGGTCGCGCTGCCGATGTGCGGCATCAGGAAGACGTTCGGCAGTTCGCGATAGCCGGGGTGAATGTCGGTCGGCTCGTTGTTGAAGACGTCGAGACCGGCGGCGGTGAGCTTGCCGGATTTGAGCGCGGCGATCAGCGCATCGTCGTCGATGACGGCGCCACGGCTCGCATTGACGACGATCGCGCCGTCGGGCAGCAGGGCGATGCGTGTGGCGTTGAGCAGCTTGCAAGTAGCCGGGATCGAGACACAGTGCAGCGTGAGGAAGTCGCAATGCGGCAAGAGAAGCTCGGGCGTCGCGTGGTAGATCGCACCGGCTTCGAGTTCGGCCGGCAGGCGCTGCACGTCGTTGTAGTGAATCTCCATGTCGAAGCCGCGCGCCCGCCGGGCGACGACCTGGCCGACGCGGCCGAAGCCGATGATGCCGAGCCGCTTGCCGGTGAGCTGGGTGCCGACCATGAAGCTCGGGCTCCAGTCCTTCCATTCGCGCGAGCGCACGAGGCGCTCGCCTTCGCTCGCGCGCCGCGCTGCGCCAAGCATCAGCATCATCGTCAGTTCGGCCGTCGCGTCGGACAACACCTCGGGCGTGTTGGTGACGATCAGGCCGTGCTCCTTGGCGGCCTGGACGTCGACGTGGTCGTAACCCACCGAAAAATTGGCGATCGCGCGCACGCTGGTCGGCAGACGGGCGATCACTTCGCCGGTGAATTTTTCAGAATGGCAGGGAAGGATTGCGTCGACGCCGGCGGCGCGCTTGACGAGTTCGTCGGCCGAATAGACTTCGTCGGTCGGATTGAGGCGGGCCTCGTAATCGCGCAAGAGACGCGCTTCGACGGCGTCCGGCAATTTGCGCGTGACAAGAACGATCGGCTTCACTTTTTCTTCCCCCTGGCTTTGTTTTTTCTTGGAACCTGCTTTGGCATGCCAATACGCAATTACCCTGCCAGCACCGGCGCCTACACCCAAGCGTCTGTTTTCTATCCGTTTGGCCGGCGCGCGGCGGCAAAACCGGCGCCTTCCGCGGTGGTTATTCGCAACTGCGTGTTGCGTAGTGCAACCGCAAGGTGCAATACTGACGGCCTTCACCATCGGGACGAGCAGGAGAGCCGGCATGCATGAAATCGTCATCGTTGCACCGATCAGGTCGATGCCCGAACTCGCGCAACAGGTGATCGACCAGTACGACTATCGCGGCGTCGGCGTGCGCACCGGCAACTTGCGCGATGGCCTGGAGTCGGCCCGCCAGGCGATTCGCGAGGGCGCCGAAGTCATCATCTCGCGCGGCGGTACCTACCAGTTGATCAAGGCCGACACCAACGTCCCGGTCGTCGAGGTCAAGGTCAATGCCTTCGACCTGATCGAAAGCTTCAAGGAAGCCAAAGCGCTCGACGCCGACGGGCTGATCGGCGTCATCGGCTACCCCAACGTCATTCTCGGCGCCGACACCGTCGCCGGCGTCATGGGCCTGAAGACCGTGCTCTTCGAAATCACCAACCCGAGTGACATCGCCGCCGAAGTTGACCGGCAGATCGCCATGGGCGTGCGCGTCTTTGTCGGCGACGGCAACGTCGAGAGCGCCGCCGCCAAATATGAGGGCACGACGATTCTCGTCAAATCGGGTCCGCAGGCGATACGCAACGCCATCGACGAGGCGCAGGGAATTCTGGCCGCGGCAAGGAAGGAAAAGGAAAAGGCGCAGCAGTTTGCAACCATCATCGATTTTGTGCACGACGGCATCATCGCCATCGACAATCAAGGCATCGTCACCGTCTTTAACAGCGCCTCCGAAAAAATCGTCGGCCAGGATCGGCACAACGCGATCGGCCGCAACATTTCCGACCTCATTCCGGAAACGCGTCTGCTCAACATCCTGAAAACGAAACGGCCGGAAATCGGCGACATCCAGCAACTCAACCATGACACCGTGGTCGCGACGAACCGCGTGCCGGTGATCGTCGATGGCGAGGTGAAGGGAGCGGTTGCGACGTATCAGGACATCACCGAGGTGCAGCGACTCGAGCAGAAGATCCGCATCCGGCTATCGGAAAAAGGCTTCGTCGCCCATTACAGGTTATCGGACATCGTTCACCACAGCAGCATCATGGCCGAATGCATCCGCACGGCGCAGAAGTTCGCCGGCAACGACGCTTCGGTGCTGATCTTCGGCCCGACCGGCGTCGGCAAGGAGCTCTTCGCGCAGGGAATCCACAACGACAGCCGGCGCCGCAATTCGCCCTTCGTCGCGATCAACTGCGCCGCGCTGCCGGAAGCGCTGATCGAGAGCGAACTGTTCGGCTACGTCGAGGGGTCCTTCACCGGCGCGGCCAAGAAAGGCAAAGTCGGACTCTTCGAGACGGCGCACGGCGGAACAATCTTCCTCGACGAGATCAGCGAGCTGCCGATCGTCCTGCAAGGCCGCCTGCTGCGGGTGCTGCAAGAGAAGGAAGTGATGCGCCTTGGCGACAACAAGCTGATCCCGGTCGACGTCCGGGTGATTTGCGCGAGCAACCGCGACCTGCGCAAGATGGTCGCCCAGAAGCTCTTCCGCGGCGATCTTTACTTTCGCATCGCGATCCTGAGCCTTTACATCCCGGCGCTGCGCGATCGCCGCGATGATATGGAAATTCTCAGCGCGCACTTTGTGAATGAATCGGCGCAGCGCTATCGCAAAGGCAAGATGAGCCTCGGCCCGGACGCATTGGCGTATCTGCGCAACCACGTCTACGAAGGAAACGTTCGCGAACTGCAGGGCATGATCGAGCGCGCGGTGGTCGTCTGCGAGAACAAGGTGATCGCAGCTGCCGATCTCGTGGCGATGCCGAATCATTGCGATGCCGATTCCGACAATGATGCTGGCGCCTCCTTTCCCGAAGGCCGCACCCTGAAGGAAATCGAGGACATTTACATAGAGCATGTTTTCGTGAAAACCAACGGCTCGATCAGGGCCTCGAGCGCCATCCTCGGCATCGACCGCACCACGCTTTGGCGCCGGATAAAGGCAAGGCAGGCATCCGCGGCAACGTGAAGACCCTGGTGGCGCTGAGCCCGGGAGCATGCTGCGTGCTCGTGAGCGCAAGCCGTCCGTCCGCCGGCCCGCCAAAAATTTCGTTGGCGCCCCATATGACCTTTGGCGTACATTAAATGCGTCGGCGTGATGGGTCGCGCTGCCTCCGGGGGGAATCATGGTCGAGCAAATGAAGCTCAAGACAAAAGTCGCTTTGCTGGTGATCATCGCCTTGCTGAGCCTCATGGTGTTCACGGCTTTTTCCGCTTTTGAAATGCGCCGCGACCTCGTCGACGGACGCAAGGCAGTCATCCGCTCGATCCTCGAAGGCGTGCACGCAACGCTCACCGCCTACGAGGCACAGGCGGCGTCCGGCAAGATGACGCGCGAACAGGCACAGGCGGCAGGCGCGCAGGCGATCGCGATGCTGCGCTATGGCGGCGACGACCGCAAGTCGGAATACGTCTATTCATTTACCACCGACGGCGTTGGCGTCTATCACGTGATCAAGGAGCGCATCGGGCAGAACATGCTCGAAAAGATCAAGGACGCGCAGGGCAATTACACCTGGAAAGACATCCTGGCAACGGTCAAGGCGAAGCCGCAGGGCGATTACCTGCGGACGATGACGGCTCGCCCGGGACAGAAGGAGACCGTGGAAAAGTTGGGTTACGTGATGCTCTTCGAACCGTGGTCGTGGGTGCTTGGCACCGGCGTCTATATCGACGACATCAACAGCGAGTTCGCCCGGCGTCTCGTCGTCGAGCTTCTCATCGCCGCGGTTCTCATTTGCCTGATGGCCGTCCTTGGCGCGTCGATCGCGCGCAAGGTGCTGCGCCAGATCGGTGGCGAGCCGGGCGACGCGATCCAGATCATGGCGCGCGCGGCGGCGGGAGACCTCTCGGGAGAGATGCCGTCGGCGCCCGCGGGCAGCATGATTGATTCGATGGGCAAGATGGTGCTCGGCCTGCGCGAAGTCGTCGTCGAGATCACCCGCGAGGCGGGGCGTCTGGCGCACGACGCCGAGCGCATCAGCGCGGCTTCGCGACAGGTTTCGGCGGCAGCGCAAACGCAAAGCGACGCGACGCAGTCGATGGCCGCGGCGATCGAGCAAATGACGGTCAGCGTCAACCACATTTCGGAGAGCGCCGGCGAAACCGAAAACGAATCGTCGAATTCGGTCTCGCTCGCCGAAGAGGGCGTCGGCCGCATCGAGACCGCGAGTCACGAGATCAACGAGATCGCGGCGTCGGTGAGCGAGGCGTCGACGCGCATTCGCAGGCTCGAGGAGCGCGCCAAGCAGATCTCCTCGATCGCCGGGGTGATCAAGGACATCGCCGGGCAAACCAACCTGCTCGCGCTCAACGCGGCCATCGAAGCTGCCCGCGCCGGCGAGCAGGGGCGCGGCTTCGCGGTCGTTGCCGACGAGGTCAGGAAGCTCGCCGAGCGCACTTCGGCGGCGACGATCGAAATCGAGAAGATGATCGACGGCATCGAGTCGGATACCGAACTCGTTGTCGGCGTCATGGCCGCCGCGCTGCCGCAGGTCAGTGCCGGCGTTGCGGCGGCCGGCGGCGCTGCCGATTCGCTGCGCCTGATCAAGGACGGCGCCCAGTCGACGCTGCTGCGCATTCGCGAAGTCGCCAGCGCGACCAAGGAGCAGAGCGTCGCGAGCCAGAGCATTGCCCAGCGCGTCGAGGAAATCACGCAGATGGTCGAAGAGACGAGCGCGAGCATGCAGGCGACCGCCGAGACCGCCGCTGACCTGCAGGCGCTTTTGAGCGAACTCAATCGACTCGTCAAGCGCTTCCGTTGCTGAAATCTACCCAAGAAAAAGCCGGCTTGCGCCGGCTTTTTTATGTCACCCGAACGCTTCAGGCGGCAACCGGAATCTTGCCAATCTTGATCTGCCATTCGCGCGGCCCCGTCGTATGGACGGCGGTGCCGTTCGAATCGACGGCAACGGTGACCGGCATGTCCTGCACGTCGAACTCGTAAATCGCTTCCATGCCGAGGTCGGCGAAACCGACGACCTTGGCCGTCTTGATTGCTTTGGCGACGAGGTAGGCCGCGCCCCCGACCGCCATCATGTAAGCCGATTTATTGTCCTTGATCGCGGCAATTGCCGCCGGTCCGCGCTCGGACTTGCCGATCATCGAAATCAGGCCGGTCTGTTCGAGCATCATGCGCGTGAACTTGTCCATCCGCGTCGCCGTCGTCGGGCCCGCAGGTCCGACGGCTTCGTCGCGAACCGGGTCGACCGGGCCGACATAGTAGATGACGCGATTGGTGAAATCGACGGGCAGCTTCTCGCCCTTGGCCAGCATGTCGGCGATGCGCTTGTGCGCGGCGTCGCGGCCGGTCAGCATCTTGCCGTTCAGGAGCAGTTTCTGCCCCGGCGTCCATGCCGCGACCTGCTCCTTGGTCAGCGTGTTGAGATCGACGCGCGTCGCCGATTTGACGTCGGCGGTCCATGTCACATCCGGCCAGTCGGAAAGTTTGGGCGGCTCGAGTTTGGCGGGACCGCTGCCGTCGAGATGGAAGTGGATGTGCCGCGTCGCGGCGCAATTGGGAACGAGCGCAACCGGCAGGTTGGCGGCGTGGCAGGGGTAGTCCAGAACCTTCACGTCGAGCACGGTCGTAAGCCCCCCCAGGCCTTGCGCGCCGATGCCGAGCGCGTTGATCTTTTCGTAGAGCTCGAGGCGCAGTTCTTCGGCCTTCGTCTTGGCCCCGCGCGCTTTCAGTTCCTGGATGTCGACGGGCGCCATGATCGATTCCTTGGCGAGCAGCAT